>JBOIDL010000282.1:0-3993 GCA_050740435.1 Gammaproteobacteria bacterium | reverse complement strand
TCGCCGTGCATAATCGCGACCCCAAGCCCTTCGTCTGGACCGCCAAGGCCAATGACATTCTGCAGAAGGTCATTCGTGCCAATCGCCGTTTAAGTTCCAAGAACAACGAAGCACTACACTAGTCGGTGGTGTGCCTGGCTGCCTCCTGGCTGCGTCTGTCTGTGTGGTTGTCATGCCGATCTGCCTATTTCGCCACGCGGTAATGTATCGCGTGACCAAACGATTTTTCAGACTCATCTTGCATACTCCTATTCACTTAGACTGAAGCTAGTAATATCGGCGGCAATCTCATAGCTCCGGATTGGGTGAAGACCGAGGATCGTGCAACCTTGGTCGACCGTTTGCTGTCAAACCCGCAGCTGCAATCCGAGCGCAAGGCGATGTATAGGATGCTGGCGCAACGGTTGGTGGGACAGCAGAAACATCCGGTGCTACTGTGAATGGTCATATCTCGACGGGTGGCGATGCAGACAAAATCAAACGTACAATAGCGTTTGCGCTGGATTTAGAGCCTAAAGCCAAACGGTGAGGATTGGATCTAGGTCACGTAGGGTGCGCCATTTTATGAAGCCATGGGACATCATTCAGTCCCCTCGGTGACGTTTTCCTCTGGCAACTCATAAAATGTTTCCTGTTTGTCATTGGTATAAGACGCTTGTTCCTGTTCAAGTATCAAAGGAGCGGTTTCAAGGTGGCTCAAGATCTCGCTGGCCCTGGTTTGAACTGCTGCGTCTGAATCACCAACGCCTAGCCGCGCTAAGGCCTCCTTGTCTTGCTCCTCAATGGACGGATGGTTACCGATGGCATCAATGGCCATCATCCGTACCGGTGCAGAAGGGTCATGCTCAACGAGGTCCGCTAGCATGTCGGGCGGAAGAACAAGGCCGGAGTAATTTGCCTTTGATAATGCACGATAACGCACATCGTCGTCCTGATCCGTGAGGGACTGGACAACTGCCGGAACGGCCTCTGGACCCTGCTGATCAATCCAAGTCTCGATCGCCTCGGCACGCTGGCTCGCTTCCTGTGCAGTGAGTTGCGTCTCAAGCGCAGCGATGTCTTGTGAACACGTGGCGCCACTGGGCAGCCAGTTTCCACCCATTCCAGCCGGAAGCACCCACACCGCTTTCAGGGCGGACGATGCCCCGCCTTGATATTCAAAAGCGAAAAAACAGTCGTCGGAATCAAGTATAGCGCGCAGTGCGCGGTCGATAGGGAGGTGATCGAGTCGAATCGTGAGCCGCCGATCGGCGATAAGCTCTGTATTGATCCGGATACCGGTTTCGCGGGCCAGGTCGTCCAAGACAGTCTTGAGTGATTGGTCCACCGCATGCAGCGTCACGTAGGTTTGCTGGACATAAAGGTATAAACCGGTGTCTAGCCGCTGCGTCGACAGGCTTTCGTCGATGGCCGCCGTTCTGTTGGCTGTTAACGCCTTTTTCTCGCCCTCTTCAACCCGCGACTCGATACTCGTTTCGCTTTCGGGGACGATCTGGTCCAGCCCGTTATCTACGACAAGCGAGGGAGGCTGTGTCCGGGATGATAGCGGGCCGGAATCGATACCGTTCCGAGTCGCCATGACCCACACGCCCAATCCCACCATGATACACAACAAGATAATCCTATGTCCCGAGAACATCGCTGCTATAATTCCTTGCCCATGCCGATAAAAGACCCACCGGCGTTTGAGAGAACGCCGGTGGGAGTTGAGGTCACTGCCGCTTATGCTCGGCTAAGCCACATCGGTATGGCTCGAAGCGAGGATGCCTAGAAAGCGGTTGGCGACTGACGCTACTTCTGAGCCTGGAAGTGGAACTCCCCTAGCGACCCAGAGCCAGCAGCCGTGTCTAACGCCTGGAAGGTCCCTCCCATCCTATTTGGAGTACCCGCATCGGAGACGTTACCGATATACATCTGAATGACGACCCCGGCAGAGTTTTTGTGGTAAAAGGCAATGCGGCCGGTCGCCGGGCAATAGAAACCGCGCACGGCGTTAACGTTAACGAAAACCGTACCGTTTATCGGTTTACACTGGGTGCCGGCAATGCCCTGGCTTAAGACCAGCGAACCGCCGCTCTGATTGGCAACGATGCTCCAGGTGCCGCTCACGCTCGCGGGAGGTGCGGCACTTACCAGGCTTCCCCAGACTAGACCGATTGTTCCCGCGGCGATTGCCACACGATTTTTCAAGTTCATGCTCATAAAAGAATCTCCTATTTAGGTTAAGGTTAAGGTAACGTCCGAGGCGATCTCGTCGCTTCGGATTGGGTGAAGAGCGAGTTCAATGCAACCTCGGTTGCTACTGCCGTTCTCGTTCTTCGTGACGTTATCACCTTGTTCGGTACGAAAGGTTCAATGACTCCGAAACAACTTGCGGACGCACACATGGGAGTGTTGGGGGCGTCACTTGTCTCGTCGTCGTCCGGATGTAAGCTAGGACGTCAGCGCATGCGTTGGATGGAGCACCGCGGTCCGTGCTGCAACGGGGCGTTAAGCGGGAACTAAAACCGAGAGGCAGGGCGCGATAGGATCGGTTGCGATCCGGCTGCTCCGAGGACTAGACCGAGGCCTAGCGCCAGGTACTTCTATCGAGTGAAAAAGCTTTTATAAACGGCTCGTAAGGCGGGCGACGTCCGTTTTGCGTGATATTAAGTTTGCCGCAATCGTTCAACCGGCCGGGATCGCGGTTGCCCGATCCGATCAACAAGTCGACCACCAGGCTGGCCGTGAGGTATTGCGCCAGGCTTTTATAGTGCATCGGCTGTTTCGCTGTACCCCACTCGTACCGTCGGCGAGGAACTACGCGCTGCTCTGACACTCGCTCACCGTAGCCGCTACCAGCTGGACTAAGCAGGAATGACTCGCTCAAAGCGGACCTTGGCATAGATCTCGGTAACACTCAGGCTGCAATTGATCGACGCTAATTCGATCACGGCGCCCGGATCGTTGGTTTCGGTTAGGATCCACGAGCCGTCGTTTCGCCGGAGATAGTGCTCGACATGAATCTTATCCTGCGCAACAAGGAGATACTCCCCAAACGAGGGGATCTGGCGATACTGTTCGAATTTCTCGCCCCGATCATAGTTCTTCGTGCTTTCCGAAAGCACCTCCACGATAAGCGCGGGATTGGTCAAGGTATCGATCTCAGCGTCTATGAACTGCGGATCGCCGCAGACGACGATGACATCCGGATACGTGTACAGGCGGTCAGGGTTCACGCTGACCCTCAGATCCACCGAATAAACCGTGCACCTCCGATCGCGAAGTTGATTTCGCAGCTCGCCGGCAACATTCCCGACGATCAACACATGGCTCGCGCTGGCGCCTCCCATCGCGAAAATCTCTCGACACAAATACTCATGCTTCTGCTCCGAGATCCGCTCCAGCTTCAGGTACTCTTCCGGTGTGAATTGCGGCTTTGGTTGAATGGACATGCCATCTGCTCTGCGGCGTGGATGCCGCCTGCGCCAGATTACCACAGCGCCATACGGCAAGCTAACCGGTATAGCTAACGCGCACACCTGTTGGGCAAACAGGTGCGCTCTCACGACGCGTACGCTCGTGCGCTTTCTAACTCGAGGTGCGATAGAAGCTGTGCCAGCCGTCGGCGGGCATAGAACATGCGGGTCTTCACGGTACTTTCCGGACAATCCATGACACTCGCGATCTGCGAGTACGATAATCCCTCGACGAAGGTGAGTTCGATGACGGCCCGGTGCTCAGGCGAGAGTTGCTGGAGGGCGGCCATAAGCTCACGGCCGAGCTCCCAACCGAGGACCGTTGCCGCGGGGTTGTCGGTGTGTTCGAGTTCCACGTGATCGCGTTCCTCGCCGAAGGAGAGTGGAGTACCAGACTCTTTGGCCGAACGCGCGAGCGCCTTCAACCCTGCATGGCGGGCGATGCCAAAGAGCCAGGTGGACACAAGCGCACGGTCGGGATCGAACTCGCTCGCCTTTCGCCAGACCACTAGCATGGTGTCGTTGACGGCTTCCT
>JBOIDL010000281.1:0-4030 GCA_050740435.1 Gammaproteobacteria bacterium | reverse complement strand
GTCTTAAACTGGTAACCAGGATAAATGAAAATATCCGTCTCGCCGCAATACGGGCGCAGCGCACCCTCCGCGGAAGCCGCCTCGAGCGCCCGCACGCTCGTGGTTCCAACGGCGATGACTCTGCCGCCGCGCGCACGCGCGGCGCGCACTTCCCGGCATACGGTTTCCGTCACTTCCATGCGCTCCCGATGCATGCGGTGATCGTCGATGCGCTCCTCGCGCACGGGCTCGAAGGTTCCCGCACCCACATGCAGGGTCACGAACGCCATGGCGATGCCTTTTTCCTTGAGCGCGGCGAGGAGCCTCCGGTCGAAATGCAGACCGGCCGTCGGCGCGGCGACCGCCCCGGGGCGGCGGGCGAAGACCGTCTGATAGCGTTCCTCATCGAAGGCCTCGTCCGGACGGTGGAGATAGGGCGGCAAGGGAACATGCCCGCAGGCCGCCATCACCTCGAAGAGATCGCCCGCGGCGCAAAGCCGGACTTCATAGAACTCCTCATGGCGCCCGAGCACCTCTAAGGCGGGCCCGCCCGCGAGCGTAATACGGGTCCCGCCCCGCGGCGGTTTGCTGGCCCGGATCTGGGCCGTCGCACGACGCTTGGAAAGCACGCGTTGCAGCAACACCTCTACCGCGCCGCCGCTATCTTTGTGTCCATACAGCCGCGCCTTCATCACCCGCGTGTCGTTGAAGACCAAGAGATCCTCGGGCCGGAGCAGATCCACGATGTCCGCGAACCTGCCATCGCCAATCGCGCCGGTCGCCGCGTCTAGACACAATAAGCGGCTCGCGCCGCGCTCGGCCGCGGGATAGCGGGCGATGCGTTCCGGAGGCAGATGGTAATGGAAGGCGCTTCGATACATCCTGCCTAGGGTATCGCGTTGCGCAGTAGAATGCCTCGTGGCAGATTTGCGATCCGTCGCTCGGAGCCAGCGCATTGTAACGCCCGGAGAGCGACTCCTAGAGGTTGTGAAAAAACCTACTCCGCTCGGGATCTCGCGTTCCGGCGGTACTCGGAATCCTCATGTATTTCAATATACACTCCGGTTCCTGCGTTCCGGCGGAACACGACCTCCCTTCGCTCGCGACGGTTTTTTCACAACCTCTGAGACAGTACCGTTACTCCGAAGGGCCTTTGAGAATGTGAATGTCGCCTACCAGCTCGTCGCTCGTCGGCTTTCAGCCCAATCTGCGGTGTTTCCTATGCTGCCGCTCGTCGTCCTCGGCGGGGCCGTTCGGAACTGTCTTGAGGTACGATCCTGAGGATATACCCGATTCGGGCCAGTGCCTCGTTGAGCCTAGCGAGCGCAATATGTTTGCGGCGAGCAAGCACATGGCTCAGCATGTCCTCGGACAAACCCGTGGCCTCACAAAATTCCCGGCGCGTCTTGAAGCGAGCGCGGATGAGTTGCTCGATCTCGTCTCGGTAGTCCGGGATCCGAGCAAGGCCCTGCGCGACTGCCAGCCGGCTGCCGAGGTCCTGGGCAATGCGGTAGAGATCCGTGTGCCGCACCTTCGAACGGGACAGACCGCGGTCGTGATAGAACTCTCCGACGAGTTTCATCCAGAAGTTGGCGAACTCGTGCCATGGAGGTGCGCGATCGGCGCGTTGATTTATGTTCTTAAGCAACCTCCGCTCGTCCGCGTCCAATTGAGCAAGCGAGAACTCGCGTCCCAGTTCTCCCTGCGGTTCTGTCGGCGTTCGTCGTCGGCATTGTAGGTCTGTTGACCACCCGGCCTTAGCTTTCCACATGTTCTTAGCGTTGCCGGACGTAGTTACCCCCTCCTTATAATGGCTGCCGATATCTCAAGCCGCCACATCGGAATTCTTCCAAGAGGATTTCACCCGGATGTATGGGCTCAAAATCGCGCTGACTCATAAACGGCTCTCAATGATAATCCACAATCTCGACATATTCTTCCCGCACCGCTTTCCCGATACGCCCTACTGGAGACTTGACCCCAACTTGCCGAGGATCTCATGCATATAGTTGATAGGCAGTGAGAAATGACCTTCATTCGGCAGCAAGCGTAAATCAGACCGAGGTAAGGCAGCGGCCAGATAGCGGGCATGCGCGGGCGGCACCACCTGATCGCGGCCACCCTGCCAGAGTGTGACCGGTAGCGCGATGTTCGAGACCTCAAAACCCCAGGGATTTGCGTAGAGCGCAAACTCATGCATCGCCGCGCGTGCTCCTTGCCGAAACGCTTCTCGCATGGAGTCCACAAGCGGAGGGCGTACCTCGGGACGCGTTAAAGCCGCGCGGTCGGTATCGTCGGCCAGCGCGGTGAGCAGGGAATAAGCCATCTCGGGATACTTGCCCATGAGGAAGGGTGGACCGATGCCATAGAGAGGCTTTAACAACCAGCGCGCCCGCCGGGCCAAAAAAAAGCCGAACCGAGCGTGCCAGCGTTGCCCTTGAATCGCCCACGGCTCGAAGACCGGTCCGAGGCCACCGACGAGGGCGGCCACTGTAAGCCGCTCGGGAATAGCGTGCGCGCACGCGAGCGCATAGGGACCACCACCGGAAACGCCCAGGATCGCAAAGCGCTCCGTACCCAATACCGTTGCCAACTGCGTGAGGTCTCCCGGCCATGCGGCCAGCGTGTGATTCTGGGTAAAATCGGAGAGACCGTAGCCCGGACGGTCTACCGAAATCAAGCGCAGCCCGAGCTTGACTGCGGCCGGCTCGAGGAGCCGTGCTTCGAGCCGCGAGGCGGGAAAGCCGTGACAGTAAAAGATGGGTTTACCATCCGGGATCCCGTACTCGCTGAAAGCGAGCATGCGCCCATCGCTAAGCTGGATGCGGGTCACTGTAGCCGGCGCTTTGCTACAATCCCGGAACGGTCTCAAGCTTAAATCGTTCATGCATGGACCCCGAAGCTCTGAGCGTAACGTCCGGACCATGACTACCGAACCGATCGCAGAGAAAAAATAATGAAAATCGTGATTGCTCCCGATTCCTTCAAAGAGAATCTTACCTCCCTAGAGGTTGCGACCGCCATCGAGCGCGGGATCCGCCGTGTCCTGCCCAAGGCGCGATGCATCAAGATCCCCATGGCCGACGGTGGCGAGGGCACGGTGCAGTCACTGGTGGATGCCACGGCGGGCAGCCTGCTGCGAAAGCGGGTGCGCGGTCCCCGTGGCGAACCGGTGAGCGCTCGTTACGGCATCCTCGGTGATGGCGAGACGGCGGTGATGGAAATGGCCGCGGCGTCCGGGCTGCCGTTAATCCCGAGAGCAGAGCGAAACCCGCTCGAGACCACCACCTACGGTACCGGGGAACTCATTGTCGATGCCATCGCAAGGGGGATCAAGTCCATTATCATCGGCCTTGGCGGTTCGGCGACGGTCGATTGCGGAACGGGCATGGCGCAAGCGCTCGGGGTGAAATTCCTAGGCGCCGACGGTAAGGAGATCACCACGCTGTGCAGCGGGGGTATGCTCGATCAGATCGCCAAGATCGATATGAGCGGTCTCGATCCGAGGGTGAGAAAAACAAAAATCATTATCGCCAGCGACGTGGATAATCCCTTGTATGGCCGGCGCGGCGCGGCCTATGTCTTCGCTCCGCAAAAAGGCGCGAGCCCGGAGATGGTGAAGCTGCTCGATAGCAATCTCCGGCGCGCGGCGGCAGTGATTAAGCGGGATTGCGGCATCGACGTCGCCACGTTCAAGGGCGCCGGCGCCGCCGGAGGATTAGGGGCGGGGCTGGTTGCTTTTGCCCAGGCGCGGATTAAACGCGGCGTGGATCTGGTGATCGAAGCGACGCAACTAAAGCGCTACTTGCAAGACGCGGATCTGGTCATTACCGGCGAGGGACGGGTCGATTTTCAGACCGCCTTCGGTAAGACGCCGGCAGGCGTTGCGAAGGCGGCCAAACAATTCAGGGTGCCCGTGGTGGCCATCGGCGGGGGGCTTGCGGACGACGCTCGGGAGGTCTATTCCCACGGCATCGATGCCCTCGAAGCGGGGGCCGCGCGCGACATGGATCTCGCGGAGGCCTTGCGTCTCTCGAGGCAGCACTTGGAG
>JBOIDL010000280.1:0-4064 GCA_050740435.1 Gammaproteobacteria bacterium | reverse complement strand
ACCGCGGCGATCTTCTCTTGATGGCGTTCGACAAAGGGATTCATGGCGACGACGCGTCTCCGTTTTTATTGCCCATACGCCAGAATGGTACCTTCAACACTTTGGTTCCGGCTACGCCGGGTTAGGTTGTTCAGTAAACCACCGGCTCTGCCGGTGAGACTTGAAAAGGCTATGCCGTTCGTGCGGTAGAAAAGAGACGATGCCTCCCGAGGTAAGCCCCGAGGGGTAAGGAGGAATCGTCATGCGAGACTGGCAAAGCTTAGCCCATGTGAAATGGGAATGTAAGCATCATGTAGTGATCGTGCCGAAGTATCGGCGCAAGTCGTTGTTTGGGCATGTGCGCAAGCGCATTGGGAAGCAATTATGTCGGCAGAAGGAGATTGAGTTGGTGGAAGGGAATGTTGACAGTGACAGGTCTCGACATTCGGCTTTTCCTCGTGAACTCTCATTTTAACTATGTAACGTTGCGCACCGCCCTTTGCGCCGTAGGACATCTAATAGTAGGCAACGTTTGAGGTACTTCCCTCATGCGTTTGGGATCGTCATTGTAGTCGCAAGGCTGTGTGGTAGAGCTGCAATGGCATTCAATGGATAGTTTTACATGATAAACTCCTCATATTCCGAGAGGGCCCATGCGTACTCCCCGCGTAGAATTCATCTCGATGATCGTCGTGGCTGTCGCGGTCGCAGCCTGCAGCGAACGCTCCGGCGTGGCTGCGGACAACAGCGTTCCCGGCCGCGCCGCCGCCTGCATGCCGCTCGAAACACGCGAGGCGAACGCACCAGACCAGCGCCCGGCGTTCCCCGGCCAGACACGAGCGTGCGCGATCCAATCGAACGTCGCGTTCGATGTCGGCGTGCTCGCGAAGGGACTCGAGAACCCGTGGGCCGTGGAGCCGCTCCCCGGCGGCGACCTGCTGGTCACAGAGAAGCCCGGCCGCCTGCGCATAGTCTCGGCAACGGGTGAGCTGCGGGAGCCGATCGTTGGCGTGCCAGCCGTCGATGCCCGCGGCCAGGGCGGCCTGCTCGACGTCGCGCTGAGCGCGGCATTCGATTCCGACCGGACGATCTATTGGAGCTACACCGAGCCTCGACAGGGAGGCAACGCCACCAGCGTTGCGCGTGGGCTGCTGTCGGCCGACCAGCGGCGCCTCGAGCAGGTTCGCGTGATCTTTCGCGCGATGCCGACCTACGACGGCGACAAACATTTCGGCTCGCGGCTAGCGTTCGGTCCGGACGCGATGCTATACATCACGCTCGGCGAGCGTTCGGATGCACCGATGCGGCCGCAGGTGCAGCAGCTCGACAGCCACATGGGCAAGATCCTACGCATCAGGCCGGACGGCTCGGCCCCAACCGACAACCCGTTCGCCGGGCAGCCCAACGGGCTGCCTGAGATCTGGACGCTCGGTCATCGAAATGTGCAGGCCGCCGCGTTCGATCCACAGGGACGATTCTGGGTGGTGGAGCATGGTACGAGAGGCGGGGACGAGCTGAACCTGATCGAGAAGGGCAAGAACTACGGCTGGCCGCTCGTGGCGTACGGGGAGGAGTACTTTGGATTGCCGATCCGCGGGGCGGTGACCGATCGCCCCGGCTTCGAGCGCCCCCGCTACTATTGGGATCCGGTGATCGCGCCGTCCGGCGCACAGTTCTACACGGGCGATGCTTTCCCGGCGTGGCGCGGCAGTCTCTTCGTCAGCAGCCTCAAAGAAAAGAGGCTCGTGCGGCTAATCCTCGAGAACGATCGCGTGACTGGCGAGGAGCACCTCCTCGCCGACCGCGATCAGCGCGTGCGCGACGTGCGGCAAGGTCCGGACGGCGCGCTATACGTTGTCACGGACGAGGCGAACGGCGATCTCTGGAAAATCGCACCGCGTCGCTGAAGACGATCGGTCGCCTGCGGCCACACCATCGACGACATCGAACTATGCTGCTTACACTAACAATCTGTACAAAACCCTAGGAGCGAGCGCGGACATTAGAGCCAATTATGGCAGAGCCATCCTGCCATTGAAGTGGGATTGCATCACTCAGCTTTGTCCTGCGCTCCGCAATTATTCTCCAACTACCGGTCTTTCATTTTGCGGCGATGACCGCGTTGCCCCAGAGTTAAGAGGATCAGGTCGCGTAGGAGGTCTGAACCAACTCATAACGATGATAAATACGGTTATGATGGCCCAGATCCACATAAAAATATTCAAGCCCTTTGACCGAGCAATTCGAGAAACCCATTGCCTGAAGCTCATAGTAATAAACCTCTTCCGCTAAACTTCGATTTCAACAACCGCTACGTTTCTATTTGATAGGGTGACCATCTAAGCGTTGCAATGGGCGGCACCGCAAGGTTCATCAACCAGATCGTGTTGGTTGGTGCCAGCAATCTAACCCGAGCCCTCGCAACCGCGGTGGAGGCCGCGGAGCACATCTGCGGCAGGCCGAACAGGCTCCTCATCGCCGCCGGTCATGGCCGATCGTACGGTGTCTGTAGCCGGGTTCTGTTCCGCGGCCTACCGGGGATCACCCGGTGCGGCCTCTGGGATAAGCTGGCGACGGGACCGACGCTGCCTACCTTCGCCCTGCTCACCGATCTAGGCAATGACATCGCCTACGGCGTTTCCGCTGGGGATCTCATCGGATGGGTGCGCCGCACATAAAAGCGAAATTGTCTATGATACAGTATGTCCGGGAGCATGAGGGCGACTTCGACTTTACCCAAGTAACGCAGGCACAACTTGAGAGGTTGGAGAAGGACTTAATAGATCTAAAAAAACCATTACAGCACATGCAAAGAAATTTTTCGAGAAAGCATCAGATTGTAAGACCTCTCAGATGTGCGTCCTTACTGATTACCTGTCTGTGCGTCCGCACAGGGAGCCGCTGGGGACGTACCTTAACACGCCGAGTAGTGCTCGGGAATCGCTTTCCATAATTCAAAACTAAGTTCACCCGAAAATCTACCATCCGGAAGGCCGAGGGACGACACCATGTCAAACTGGCGAGTAGAACTGACTGCAAATAGTGACAACCAAAAGGCCATTATTGATGTCATGGACACAGTGGGACCGCTCAACAAGTGGCGATGCGTTACTGATGATGCCTTTATTCCCGATGAGGGTGAATTCACCAATCAAGCTAGAAGAGTTGTACCGCTTATCCCCAACTTTTGGCAGCTCGACGATTTCGATATCGACGAGGTGCAAGTTGGATCGACTGGTCCCGGAGAAGTATTCGAAAGCGGAAGTTCTTTTCCGAATGGACCAGTTAGTTGGAAGGTTGTTAAAGCCTTATGAGATCTCATGACGAATAGATGCTATGAAGGGTCGCCTCCCGTGACTCTACCAAGCGCCCCGCATGCGCAACGCTCGCCCTTAGATCGGCTCCAGCAGATAGCGGAACAAGCGTTCATCCTCGGCGGGCGCTGCGGCCGGGATACGCATGCCCTTCTTGGTATCGACTGGAAGGGTGAACTGCGGGACCAAGAGCAGACCCCGCGGATATCGGTCAGGCTCAAATTCATCTTACCTTCCCGATCTGGAAATACGCGGTAGCCCAAAGGCTAGTGAGCTGCACGCCTGCCCAGTGAGCCCGGTGCAGGGCACGTGCTCGGCTTGCCCCGGTGAACGATTGGTACCGGATGTAGGGCGGATTTCCAACCACTGCATCGACATCCGGAAGGCCCTGAAAGAGATCGCCAGGCGGATCAACGGCGAAGAAATCTTCAACTCGGAGGTTTATCTTAGATGCAGACGCGGTGGGTTCCGCACGCGCGAGAGTTCGCCGAGTCTCCTCCACCGCGTTGGGGTTGAGGTCGACACCGCTAAGCTGCTTGGTTGGTACACGCGATCCGAGCTCACGGAGGCGTCGAGCGGCTTCGACCAGAAAATGGCCATCGCCAAGGGAAGGATCGAGTATTAAGTCGCCCGGCGAGCGAATAGGTCGGGATAGAAATGCGACGCGCGCAACCTTAGGCAAAGGCTTGTCTGTTTCGGCGTTTCCGCTGTATGTGCCCGTATAGCCTCGACCATAGCCCACGTTTCCGCAAGCCCCCCTATCATCCCGGA
>JBOIDL010000279.1:0-4103 GCA_050740435.1 Gammaproteobacteria bacterium | reverse complement strand
GATAACCAGAGGCAGCATCGTCCCGCGAAAGACAAGCCGATCAAAGCCAGACAAGACGGCCGTGACAAACGGTCGGTAACGCGCTATGAATTGTTCCATGGCGTCCTCCTCGAAGCGCAGGTTGGTTGGCACCACCTACGTACACCGGGAAGGACGCCGTTTCAACTTGGGTTGCGGGCGTAAGCCCGCGCTAGGAGCTTGTGAAAAAATCTGCGCGCTCGCTATCTCGCGTTCCGGCGGTGCTCGGAATCCTCGTGTATTTCAATGTGCTCCGACGGAACACGACCTTCCTTCGCTCGCGACGATTTTTTCACAAGCTCTGATCAATCCGAGGAGTTGACTGATAAAATTCATCATCCTTGATATCATGTCCGGCAAGTAATCATTTATTGGGAGAGAGTACAAGAATGAGTTGGAAAGAGGTGCTAGGGGCCAAGATACCGCCTAGGCTGGGCCGCGAAATCGACATCTTCGAGACCCAGATCGAGCTGAAACGCCAAGGGAAGGTCGAGGATAAGCTCTTCGCGGAGACCCGGTTGCGATGCGGGGTCTATGGGCAGCGCTACGATAACGGTCAACGCCACGACGGTGTCGCGCACCGAACCCTCGCGTTTCCGGACAACGCCTTGACCAAAGGCCCCGACACGCTCTGGGATGCCCCTGGGATGCAACGTATCAAGCTTCCCTATGGTGGATTGACCCCGGATCAAATGGACGTGTTCGCGGATTTGGCCGAGGAATATTCGGACAGTATCAGTCACGTTACGACACGCCAGGACATACAGCTCCATTTCGTGCACATCGAGGATACGCCGGACCTTATGCGGCGCCTCGCCGCCGTCGGTATCACCACGCGCGAGGCCTGCGGGAACAGTGTGCGCAACGTCACCGCGTGTCCGTTGGCGGGGGTTTGCCGCGATGAAGCCTTCGATGTCACCCCTTATGCGCAGGCTACGGCGCGCTTCCTTCTCGGTCACCCGGACACCCAAGATTTCGGGCGCAAGTTTAAGGTGGCGTTTTCAGGATGTAAGCAACGCGCCTGTGCCTTGGTGAACATGCATGATCTCGGATTTATCGCGCACGTTGCTTCGGGAACCGGGCAGCGCGGCTTTGAAATGTATGTGGGAGGAGGATTGGGTGCGGTGCCCTATCAGGCGAAGCTTTTCGACAACTTCGTGCCGGAGACCGAGATCCTGCCGCTTGCGCAAGCGATGTCGCGGGTTTTCGCGCGCCTCGGTGAAAAGAGAAACCGCGGCAGGGCGCGTATTAAATTCTTGATTGATAAGCTCGGTATAGAACGATTTAGGGAATTGGTGTTGGCCGAACGGGCCACCTTGCCCCAGGATGCGGCCTGGACCTCCTATCTGCAGGAGGTTCCAGGTTACCGCGAACATCCGGCCAGAGCGCCGCAACCGCTGAACGGGGCCGCGCGCGGCAGTGCGTTCGAGCGCTGGCGCGCATCCAACGCCTACCGGCAAAAGCAAACCGGGTACGCCGTCGCGGCCGTGACGCTTCCCATAGGGGACATTACGTCCTGGCAAATGCGGCGGCTTGCCGATCTCGCCAGGCGCTATTCGGGAGACAACGTGCGTACGACGGTGGAGCAGAATATCGTCCTCCGATGGGTTGCCGAGGCAGATTTGCCTGCCTTATACCAAGGCTTGTGCGCGATCGGATTGGGCACGCCCGGCGCCGGCACGGTGAGTGATGTGGTCGCATGCCCGGGCACCGATACCTGCAAGCTCGGCATCGCGTCCTCACGCGGCTTAGCGGGCGAATTGAGTCAGCGGCTCGCGGGAACGGGAATCGCTCCCGGTCTCGATGCTGCGGTGAATGCCCTGCACATCAAGATCAGCGGTTGTTTCAATGCCTGCGGTCAACATCACCTCGCGGACTTGGGTTTCTACGGGGTGAGCCGGAAAGTCGGCGGCACCACGGTGCCCCACTTCCGGGTGGTCTTAGGCGGCGAATGGGAGCACAACGCAGGCGCCTTTGGGCTGACGATCGGGGCGATCCCCTCGAAGCGGGTGCCCGATTTTGTGGAGCATATCACCGCCAAATACCTGCAAGAACGAAACGCGGGAGAAGCGTTCCGCAAGTACATCGAGCGTGTCGGCAAGCAAGAGATCAAGGCCTTGGTCGATGAGCTATCCGTCGTTCCGCCCTATGAGCGCGACCGCAGCTATTACTCGGACTGGCGCGATCCGCGGGAATTTACCGTGAGTGACATCGGTACCGGGGAATGCGCCGGAGAGGTCGTCTCACGGGCCGAATTCGACCTGCAGTCGGCCGAACGGCAGTACTTTGAAGCGCAATTGCACTTCGATCGCGGCGATTACAAATCAGCTGACAACACGGCCTACAACGCCATGCTTGAGGCGGCAAAGGCGCTTATCCACACCCAGTTTCTGGATATTTCAAATAACCCGGATGCGATCGCGAGCGAATTCAAGCGGCGTTTTTGCGACACGGAAGTCTTTCATGACCACTACGCCGGGGGGAAATTCGCGCAATACCTCTTTAATCGCCATGCGGATACGGACCGCAAATACACCTCGGAGCAAGCGCGCTATCTCATCGAAGAAGCCCAGCTCTTTATCGAGGCGGCCTATGCCTGCCACGGCCGGCTGCTGGAGCAGGGTAATTTCGCCTCGCGCGAAACCGCGATTCTGCTGGAGCGCTCCTAAGGAAGCTCTGCAAAAGTGTCGCGAGCATGCCCAGATGCGCGAAGCCGCGGAGCGAGTCGCGAGACATATCACGTCGATAGGCGAGCGACCAGCGAGCACGCGACAAAGCAGATGGGCTGCGGAGTAACTTTTGCACAGCTTCCCTAAGCCTAGGCCATGGAGATCTCCAAGATCGGTGTAAAGTTTTTTATCGAAGAGCAGGATCCCCTCGGGCTGGTCGAGTTTATTCCTGTCTTGCATCGCTGGATCCAGAACCGCGCACTGCCGGATCTACTCATTGATGTGGCCGACTATAGTCACGTCAAACAAGGCCCGGGGATCGTTCTTTTGGCCTACGAGGGAAACTACGGTATTGACGAGCACCGGGGCCGCAGAGGCGTGGTCTACTATCGAAAACGCCCGTTCAGCGGCGGCCTTTCGGATTGCCTCGCCTCCGTGTCCGAGCTGGCATTGCTTGCGTGTCAACGCCTCGAGCAAGAGTCCGGGCTTTCGGGACGGCTGCGGATCCGCGCCAACGAGATCCAGGTGTTTGCCAACGACAGGTTGGCCGCCCCGAATACCGATCAGACTTTCGAGACGTTTTCACCGGCCTTAGAGCAGTTATTGGGAAAGCTCTACCCGGACGACGAATTCACTCTGGCTAGCGATCCCGATCCGAAAGAGCGCTTTTTCGTTACCGCTGGCGTCACTGGCCCGCAATCGATAACAAGTTTGCTCGGTCGCTTGGCGTCTGGGTAGGCGGGGCGTTGGGCGTCGGAGTATAGCCAAGTACTACACTATTTACACGTTGAGAGCAGATCGCCTCAAGGAAGAATTCGGTTGGGACGGCGCCCTGAGAAAGAATAGGACATGTCGAAACTAGAGAACATCCAAGTAGCGATCGAATCTCTTTCAGAGGAGGAGTACAGTCGCCTGCTAGAATGGTTCGTGGAAAGGGACTGGGCGCAATGGGACAGGGAGATTGAGATAGACTCACAATCGGGAAAGCTCGATTTCTTGGTGAAGGAGGCGCTGGTGGAAAAATCTAAAGGACGACTCAAAGACCTCTAGATGCACCGGACAACAGAGCGGTTCTGGAAATGCTTCGAGAAACTTCCCGAACCAGTTCGAATGGTATCGAAGAAGAACTTTGCGCTACTGAAAGCAAACCCCTCGCATCCGTCCCTTCATTTCAAGAAGGGTGGGTAAATTGTGGTCAGTAAGAGCTGGGCTCAACTACCGGGTTCTTGCAGTTGAAGACGGCCAGGATTTCATTTGGGTGTGGATCGGGACACACGATGAATACAAACGTATACCCTAGCGTTGCATAAATCTCGGTTGATGGCGATCTCACGCAGCTTTCAAAGCCGCCAGGTAATGCAACAGTTCCTCCTGGACCGCTTGATTGGCTGACATAGTGAGGGTGAGCTGTCCTTG
>JBOIDL010000278.1:0-4105 GCA_050740435.1 Gammaproteobacteria bacterium | reverse complement strand
TAAAGTCATCGACGACCCGCGGGTGACCTTGCGCTTGCGAGACCTCCTTGCGGCCATCAGCTGCCTTGATGAACTCATCCGAAACCACTGCCTCTCAGAGTAAAATTCGTGGGGATCTCACAGGGGCCGACCACTGTGCGCAGATCACAATTCGCGAACTCGTGGACTTGCCAGAGTGAGGCCGCTATCGGTGGTGCTCAGCAGCTTCACTATCGGTCCAGACGAGCGGGCAACCTCATTCAGCCCCGTGCTCTTGTTTCTGAGGAATCCTTAAAGCTGCCAGAAGCACATAACTGAGCAGCCACCCGGTAACGCCCGCGAGCACGATAGCTCCCGTCCACAGGTGCGTTGACCAGCTGACTCCCCGCGTCAACATCAGCACGACAAAGAACAACGCGTAATAGATGCTCGGCACCGTAAACGCGAAGAGACGCAGGGCTTGGGGTTTGGCAGCCGATGGCTTCAAGCCTCTCACCAGAGCATCGGCTACCAGGCCGGCGAGCGCTGCGGTCACCACCAGGCGAAGGTCGTAGTCTTGGGCCTGTGACACGCTCAAGGCCGCGTTCAACGCAAAGACGAGCGTGAGGCTAAGGAAAGGGAGGTCCCAGCGCATCATAGCGAGCAAGACCAACCCCATCTGTAGCGCGGTTTGCACCAGAATGCTGGCGATGCCCAATGCACGGCGGAGAAAGCGCGAATAACGTGGGTGGCCGGTCGCGGCGAAGACGATGCGGGTGGCATCGGATGACCAGGAGGGAGGAGCATTGTTGGCGTCCTCCATGGCCGGGTTGTTCGTCAGATTGGTACTACTTTCCCCCTCGGCATTCGTCTTGTAGATCTCCCAGTTGTCGTCGCGATTCGACGCGAACGCGATGTGATTGCCGTCGGGTGACCATGCAGGAAACCTATCGGTGGCCTGATCGTTGGTCAGCCTGCGCGCATTTCGACCGTCGGCATCCATGACATAGATCTCCCAGTTGCCATCGCGCTGTGAAGCGAAGGCGATCTTCCCTCCTTCGGGTGACCAGGACGGGGAGTCATTCTCGCCCGTGGTCGTGAGTCGCGTCTCATCGGTACCGTTGGCGCCCATGGCGTAAATCTCGGTAGCCCCGTCGCGCTGGAAGGCGAACGCGATCTGTTTGCCATCGGGTGACCACGACGGCAGTCTGTGATCCCCTTGGCCGCGAGTGATGCGTGTTTGACTGCTCCCATCGGCGTTCATGACGTAGATGGCTGGGGTACCGTCGCGAACGGATTCGAATGCGATCTTCTCTCCTTCGGGTGACCAGCTCGGGTGTCCGTCGAACCCAGCGGTATGGGTGAGCCTGCTCTGCTCCGTGCCGTCCGCGTTCATCACGTAGATTTCGGCATCACTTGGTGCACTTTGGTTATATTTCCAAGTCCCTAAGGCGAACACGATGCGGCGGCCATCCGCCGACCACGAGGGGTGGTTCATGCTCTGTGCAGGATGCCTTGCGAGCCGGGTTTGGCCGCGGCCATCGGCGTCCATCGCGAAAATCTCTCCGTATACTTCAGAGCGAGGGGTATCCTGCATGAGCCAGGTCTCGACCAACGGATGGGCGAACTGAGTGAAGAACGTGAATAGCGATAGCAAGAGCGTCATTGACACCAGCATGGGCCACTGGGTACCCAGGCCGGGGTGCGATTGAACATCCAAGCGATGCCAGGCCGAGCGAAACGGTCCCGCCACCATGAGCGCGCCACTGAGTGCCAAAACCAGATGGCTCGGACTGAGCAAGGCTTCCAGGTCATGCTCGAAGCCGAAGAGCTCGTGCCAGAGCAAATCCCCGACTCCGCCGACCACAAAGATCACGAGTCCAACCAATGATAATCCATAGCCTACGGGCATGGTCGATCGCCAGGGATATCCTTGGCTGCGGTTCCGATAGAGCGTGACCAGTACCAAGCTCGCGACGGCGAGCAACGCCGAATAGAGGAGCGCATGCCACGGCGTGAAAAAGGTCTCAATCGGGTAGTGACGATGGGCCCACCCGTCGATGTACAGCCCGAGGATCAACCAACCGCATAACAACACCATGGTGCGGTCGAATCGCTCGCTCGCGGTCGGCGGCACGGTCAGTGAGCCTGCGACGAAGTCTCGTCCGTCTGATGCAAGAATATTTCGCATAGGTCTTACCTGCTTGCCACATGTTTAACCGGTGACGTTCCTGCACCGCCGTCTGATCTTGGCGCTCGTCTATCCTGGAAAGGGCCGCTCACGGGAGCGTGGCATCACGACAGCATAAAAGTTCAAAAAGTACTCATCACCCTTCTAAGCACTTTTGAGGTCGGTCGTCAATAGTGGACACCATAACTTTTAAGCGGCCTGTCGGCCGCTGGCGGTTGTAAAAAAGGTCGATACTCGGTTATCTCCGCCATGGCCTGTTCATGTCCGCTCCGAAGTTCCGCCACACGCACAGCGCTACCCGTCCATGTCGGCACCACCGGGTTGTCAAAGATCACTCGGCATTTTTTCCACGAATTCCAAGGGGCATCGGCATTCGCCATGACCGGCAAAGGCCGCTCAGATCAATCCCGTGGCCAGCCCTCCGCCCACCAACAGCATCATCACCGCCACAACGACCTGCACCGCGCGCAGCGTGATCTTGCGCAGCAGCCGCTTGCCAAGAACCGCACCGATGAAGGCGCACGCTGTACCCACCACGACGGGAATGATCAGTTCCTGTGACCGGGCGAAGTGTTCGGCCAGGAAAGTGACGCCATACACGACCAGACGCACCGCGTCGACGATCACCGCTGACACGACGCCCGTAGCCACAAAGGCCTCTTTGGACAGCCCGGCCTTGATCAGAAAGGCCGAACGAAACGCGCCCGAAAGGCCTCCGAAGAATCCGGACAGTAAGCCGCCGCAAAACAGATAGCGTGGCGGTAAGACGAGCGCCTGAAATCGTGGCGAAAGCTCTAGCAGCGCGAACGCGATGATCAGCACGCCAATAACCGCTTTAACCACCGTAATCTCGTGCATTCCGCCACCCAGCGAGTAACGCAGCAGGACTGGCAAACGGTCAAACCAGGACAAGAGACCAGCCCCGACGACCGCGGCCAAGGCGGCCGGAATGCTGAACCGGAACACGACCCGCCAATCCGCCTGCCGCGCATCAGCCCGAGCTTGAACAGGTTGTTAGCGAAATGGACGACCGCCGTTGCCGCCACCGCTAGGGTTGGGCAAAGACTGGCGTCAGCACGGTGCCCAAGCCGAAACCCGAGAAGAGCGTCAACCCAGAGACCAAGCAGGCAGCTATGCCAATAACCAGGAGTTCCAATGCCAGCCACGCTTCCGATGAATTATCTTATTTCGTTATCGAATCCCTCTTGGACGGTACTTGCCACGACGCACGGCTCCACGTCCGGCGTGAGGTTCACGAATCCGACCAGAGAATTCTTTGCAGTAGGGTTTCCTTAGGACTTGCTGCCCCCTCTTAGTTCACGCATTCGTGCAGCAAGCGTCTCTTGATTATTCAACGGTAGGAGCGCATCAATCCGACAACGACACCTTGGATACTAACGCAATCAGGTGCAAATTCCATCGGCGCATAGGTGGCGTTCGCAGGATGCAAGATGACGCGGCCCCGATGCTGCTCGATCCGCTTCAGCGTTGTCTCATGGCCGTCGATGAGCGCGACGACAATTTCGCCGTTGCGAGCCTCCTCGCGATGTTCGACGATGATCTGATCCCCATCGAAGATCCCCTCCTCCACCATCGAATCCCCCTTGACCCGCAGTACGTAGCACGGCCGGTGCGTGCGTAAACTGATAGGCACGTCCACCGTCTCCTCATCAGAGACTGCTTCAATCGGACGCCCGGCCGCTATCGTTCCAAGCAGCGGCAATGACTCCGCTCCCGCCTCACTGTGCTGGCTAACCAGCCGGACACCGCGCTGCTTGTGATCCATGGGTTCGACGAGGCCCGCATGCACCAAGGCCTGAATATGGCGGTGCAAGGACCCACGGGAACTGAGCTTCAGTGCGCGACACAACTCATCCAAGGTCGGCGGATGGGGAAAGTCGTCCGCCTGTTCCTGGAGGTAGTCATAGATCTCCTGTTGCCGCCGCGTGAGCCTCA
>JBOIDL010000277.1:2194-4107 GCA_050740435.1 Gammaproteobacteria bacterium | reverse complement strand
CCAAATCAATATCCACAACCACCCCATACCCCGCCTCCATATAGGATTGGGCTACAGCGATTGCTCGATGGGCCGAACGACCCGGCCGAAAGCCGAAGCTCGACTCGGAGAAACTCGGGTCCCAGCGGGGCTGGAGCACTCGATCGACGACACACGGAATACCCAGCTTACGCTTCTCCGCGCCCTTTCCCGGTTTGGGGATCCCCCACCCGTTTCACCGCGCGGGGACAATACTCCCCTTTCAACAGAAGTTCCTTGATAGCGGACCCAATGCTCCTTCAGGTACCCGGGTAATTCCTCCACGGTCATCCCATCCACCCCGGGACTT
The DNA here is from genome assembly GCA_050740435.1 of Gammaproteobacteria bacterium. GTDB lineage: Bacteria > Pseudomonadota > Gammaproteobacteria > JACCXJ01 > JACCXJ01 > USCg-Taylor. The sequence goes on along the minus strand of JBOIDL010000277.1, from coordinate 3,779 downwards.
CCTTGATTTTGCCGCACTCGCTTCAATGCCGCTCGTTATCCCGAGCACATATCCTCTCCATCAAATCCTCGTCAAACATCGGGCGTTCGGTCCGCCGCTCCGCTACGGGTAAATCAGCCTTCCCCCCAGGTCCCCGAAGCTTCACCTCAGCTTCCCGTCTCCGAACTTGTCTGCCTTTCAGATTACCCATAAGATTCAGCGCCTACTTGCCACTCTATACCGTTCGGGCCTTCAGTGGCTTCCCTTCCCCCTAGTATGCCCTCTGCTGACCCCTGCATCGCGCTATGTGATCTTGCGATTCCACCAGTCTCGAATCCGAGACAGCGATGCAGGTCTCCCGGGGTAAGCCTTCTCCTTGAACTGACCTTCAGTACACAACCGCTGGATCTACGCTGCCGGCCCTTGGTGGATATGCACTTCGTTACCTCACGCTAACTCGTGCGACCTTGGCCCCTACTTATCCAGTTCCTGTTCGTCGGCTCGTACCTTTGTTCCACGCTTCCTTTAGACCCCACCTCACGGTGACGCCCTTGCGCTTCCCTACCCTTCTCCTCCACCAGGTTGGGAGAGGGACTTGCACCCTCTAAGTCAGCCGGCATGCCCGGCACGCGTCACCCAACCACCTGCAGAGCAGGTGGCTTGAGGTAAGTCCCTAAAAGGGGCTATTGGTTAAACAGGTCTTCTTGGCGATCGAGATCGTCCTGATTCTTTACGTAAGCACGGATCATCTGTTCGTCCAATCCCACCGTACTGACGCAGTATCCCCGCGACCAGAAATGCTTCCCAGTAAAGCCTTGCTTCACATTCAACGCTTCTCGGTGGACCTGGATCGCCGACTTCCCCTTCAGATACCCCACCGCCATCGCGACACTCAACTTCGGTGGAATACTCAATACCATGTGCACATGGTCCAGCATCGCATGGCCTTCCACCAACTCAATCTCCTTCTGCCGACATAATTGCTGGAAGATCTTCCCAATGCGCTTGCGCACATGCCCAAACAACGACTTGCGCCGATACTTCGGCACGATCACTACATGATACTTACATTCCCATTTCACATGGGCTAAGCTTTGCCAGTCTCGCATGACGATTCCTCCTTACCCCTCGGGGCTTACCTCGGGAGGAATCGTCTCTTTTCTACCGCACGAACGGCATAGCCTTTTCAAGTCTCACCGGCAGAGCCGGTGGTTTACTGAACAACCTAATTAATGCTGAGGATGGGGAGGATGAATATGAGTCGCTTTGGAATTCGATACAACTTGGAGTGCGAGAACGGCAGCCGAGATTGCATACTCTGCCGTACGGTGGCGATCAGGCTCAGCGTAACTCGCCATCACTGCAAGCTCAATGTGGCCTGCAGCTCATCGAATTCGGTATGAACGCCCTGATCGTCGCGCACCAGTAACCCGGCCGTGACCAAGGCGTCCACATCCTCATGGACCCGCTTGTAATCTCGGTCCAGGTGCCGCGCCAAGGCAGCGACGGATGGATGGGGGGACCGGCGCACAGCCTTAAGTAGCGCCAGCCGCTTGGGGGATAGGGTTTGCAGCAACGCTTCGAGGTTGAAGAAGGTGACGTGTTG
>JBOIDL010000277.1:0-2184 GCA_050740435.1 Gammaproteobacteria bacterium | reverse complement strand
GTGTTGTTGGTCCACTGGTTCACCAGCCTCGGCCCGCTTCCAGGCGGACACAAACCGCTTGCCCATGTCTTCTAGGCTGTCCATATGGACTTGAACTTTGCTCATGCTGCACCTCTCGCTTTCCGCACATCCGCCAGGAAGTCGGCCACCAGCTGCTCGACGGTCGTGAAGGTATACTGTTCCTCCAGATCCCCGCGATGCCGGTGATCGCCCTTGCCACGCTCGTTGTCGTAACTTACCACCCGCCGCCCGGGGTAGCCGTAGAAAAGGGAATACTTCAACCGGTGGGCACTGCCAGGCACCGGTTCCAGCACTTCCCAGATCGTCATCTCCACGGTGGCGCCATCGTCGGGGTAGATGGCCTTGTCGCGGAAGATGCGGGTAGCGGGCACGATACGGCGCAATGTCCCATAGGCTGGTTATGGCGTCAAGTGACATAATTCCTTCGGCCAATGCCTTGATGCCCCTGGATGGGGAGGATCAGAATATGAGTCGCATTGGAACTTCGATACATCTTGGAGTAAATGGTGCGGCTGCTCGCTAGCGTCCGCCGCGCTAGATCGCGGGCGCCCGGGCTCAATGCGCTTCGTCCCAGTTAGCACCCACGCCGATATCCACTACCAAGGGCGCCGCGAGGTCCGCGGCCCCTGCCATGATGCTCGCGAGCCTCGGGCGGACCTGCTCGACCGCATCTTCGGCGGTTTCGAGCACCAGCTCGTCGTGGACCTGCATAATCAGCTTGGCGTTGATTCTCTCCTCATGGAGCCAGCGATCGACTTCGATCATCGCCCGCTTGATGATGTCGGCGGCGGTTCCTTGCATCGGGGCGTTGATGGCTGTGCGTTCCGCGTACTGGCGGCGCTGGGTATTTCTGGAATTGATCTCTGGTAGATACAGGCGGCGGTGATAGACCGTCTCGACGTAGCCTTGCCGTCGCGCGCGTACACGAATCTCTTCCATGAAAGCTTTTACCCCCGGATAGCGTGAAAAATAGCGATCGATATAGTCCTGGGCCGCGCCGCGATCGATCCCGAGCTGGCGGGCCAGCCCGAAGGCGGACATGCCATAGATGAGGCCGAAATTGATAGCCTTGGCCGCACGCCGATGCTCGGCGCCGACCGTTTCGGGTTTGATCCCGAAAATCTCCGCGGCGGTGGCCCGATGTACATCCTGTCCGGTCGCAAAGGCTTGCCACAGCAAAGGATCTCCGGAAAGATGGGCCATGATCCGGAGCTCGATTTGTGAGTAGTCGGCCGCGACCAAGCGCTGGCCGGGCGGCGCCACGAAAGCCTGCCGTATGCGCCGCCCCTCCTCGGTGCGCACCGGTATGTTTTGGAGATTCGGGTCCGAGGATGACAGGCGTCCGGTCGCCGCCACGGCCTGATGGTAGCTAGTATGCACCCGTCCGGTGCGCGCATTGATCTGCCGGGGAAGCTTGTCCGTGTAAGTTGATTTCAGTTTCGCGATGCCGCGATATTCGAGTATCAATCGGGGCAGGGGATACTCGATGGCGAGGTCCTGGAGCACCGATTCGCCGGTGGAGGGCTGCCCCGTGGGTGTCTTGGCCTTAACGGGTAAACCGAGCTTGCGGTACAAGATTTCCTGGATCTGTTTCGGCGAATCGAGATTGAAGCGCTCGCCCGCGAGCGCATGCGCCTCGGCCTCGACTTCCAACAGCCGCCGGCCCAAGGCCCGGCTCTGCTCGTTCAACATCTCTGCATCGATTTGAACGCCGTTGCGTTCCATGCGCGACAGAACCGGTACCAGCGGCACTTCCATCTCTTCGTAGAGCCGGCGCAACCCGGACGCTTCGGCGAGGCGCGGCCAGAACGCTTGGTGCAATCGCAGACACACCTCCGCATCTTCCGCGGCATACGCCGCGGCTTGATCGACGGGCACTCGATTGAAGGTAACTTGGTGGGATTCCTTACCCGCCACGTCCTCAAACCGAATCGTGCGCACGCCCAGGTATTTGAGTGCTAGTGAATCCAAATCGTGGCGGGTGGCGGTACTTTCGAGGACATAGGACTCCAACATCGAGTCACAGCGGATCCCACGCAACTCCACGCCGTGGTTCGCCAATACGCTCATATCGTACTTGAGATTGTGGCCAAGCTTAGGCCGCAGCGGGTCCTCGAGGATCGGCCGGAGCGCCTCGAGCACTTCCTCACGCGATAATTGCAG
>JBOIDL010000276.1:0-4170 GCA_050740435.1 Gammaproteobacteria bacterium | reverse complement strand
CACTCGCGCCTTGAATGCCGGTGAGTGATTGCGTCGGGGTCGTTTCATCGGATTTCCTCCTGCTATCATCGGAAAATATAGCAGTCCATCCACTTAACGACCTGTCCGAATTTCCTAGGCCACCTCTAACGAGGTGACGCAAGATCACAAACCTGGTGACGTATTACAACATCGGTTAACCCAGTGAGGTAGCCCCGGCTTTGCCGGGCTTTGCCGGGGGACTCACCGTGTTTTGACCTGATACTACGGTCGGTGTGAATCTCCGATTTCCGCCAAAGAGAAGGGGATTATAGCTCCTGGCCCATTCACACTACATTGACGCGACCGCGTCCCTCAGGTATACGGGGTATGGTACAAGTTTATGGTACCGCTACTCGGAAAGATGGCGATTTTGATAACCCTGTCACACTTCTCGGGTTCCGAGCTAGTTCGCTATTGTGGTTACGATGAGGCCAAGATTACAGTGGTAACGTAGACCTTCAAAAACGTGGGTATTAATGATTACAAAGAAATGCCTTCATTTGTGGTCCAGATTGGAGTCGTTACAATGTTCTTCAAATTTCTCATCACTGCAGCAGGAGTGTTTTTTATAAGCGTTCCGTCAATTGCTTCCGCGTTTGATGTCGGTCTCGGCGTAGGGGCGCACGTAGGGACGTTTGACGCCGCCGGCCAAGAGTTTACCAAAGAGCTTGGCCCGCACTCTATACGGGCGGGGTATGGCAGGAAGCAAGATTTCGTTATCAATTGGGCTGCTCAAAACGGCAAGTCGGTTGTTTTCATGCTCGGGTACGGCCAGGGTGTCGATGTGAAGACTGCTAGCGGCCGGCAAGCGTACGCGGATCGATCCGCCGATCTCGCTCAGACATATGGCAGCTATGTCGAATATTACCAAGTCTGGAACGAATGGAATGGAGGGTTCGGTCTCGGTTGCGAATGGAATGAGCCCCCCTGCAATGATGCCGCCATGTATACCGACTTGCTCTGCAAGACCTATAAGGCGATCAAAGCGGTTCAGCGGAGCGCCAAAGTGGCCGGCGGTGTGGTGGCGGGAGCGAACAAAACGTTTATTACCGGCATGCTCGATGCCGGCGCGGGAGACTGCATGGACGTGCTTGATCTGCACCTCTACGTCTACCGGCAAAACTGGCCGGGCCATGTCGCGGCCGACGCGCCCGGATGGGTCGGCGCCGATAAGTTCATTCAGGTCATTAACGACAGACAGAACCTTGTCAGAGCAAAGACCGGGAGGACCATTCCCATCATCGTGAGTGAAGCCGGGTTCCACGGTTCCAATGAGCAGCTTGAGGCCGAGTATATCACTGAACTCTACGAACAATCGTCGGCGGTGCCGTTTCTTAAAGGCATCTGGTGGTACCAGTTAAAAGATGCAAAGAAAGGTAATTTTGGCCTGCTACGGAACAACAATACCAAGAAGCCGGGCTTTGCAGCGTTTCAGGCGGCGGCGGCGAGGCTATGATATCGAATGGGCGACCTGGTGATTAATGTACTCCGAGCCGCTGTCGGCGTGGAAGCCACGGATCGTGAACGAGAAGGCTTCAAGCTGCGCCTTATGACTGGCAACCGGTGCGCCTCCGAAGCTTCCCCATTCACCCCGTCCTCATCGCCCCGGGTGCACGCTGTCGACCCGGAGATAGCGCAGCACCACGCCCTCCTCGCCCCGCTTTGAGCCAAGCGTAGGCCAAGCGCCCCAGCACCACCCAACACCTTGATGTGCGCATAGCGCGCGTCGTCGACCTCGAACGGTCCGAACTGGACCCCCGGCGTACCGTCCAGAAAGCCTTGAGCTGCTCCAGCGAGCAAAGTCTCGTTTCGTTCATGTCGATCACTCTGGCTGCCATGATCGAACCAAACGCTACCTTTTAGACTCATACCTCGTTGGAAACACATACCCATGTTCAGCCTCATACCATATTGGAAAAGACTAAGACTACCTGTTCGCCAAACGGGGATGTTATGCTTAACTTCCACGCCGGTTTCCCCAAAATTGCGTCCTCCTTTCTATGAGGATGTCATCTACGGCGTATCCTCGACTGGGCAAGTCGTAAGGACGATCCTCGATTCTTGTTGTAGACTGCGGTGACCATAGCGTGACGCGGCGTGAGCGCGCATAGAATCCACTGGGAACCACAGCGTTGGAGAGCCGTCAATGTTGAGGGGGAGACAAGTTCCTTGGGACCTCGTAATTTTTGTCGCCAGCATCAGTGCATTGGCGTTCCTTTATGGGGTCGTTGTCACCCATTTTCGTCTTTTCCCGTACCCACTAATCAGGTCGGCTGGCCGGGCGGCGAATGCTTTGCTGGAGCTGTATCTTGAGCGTCAGAATACCGTCCATCGCATCCGGTCTGAGGATGGTCGTGGCGGTGTAACGACTTACGAACCCGATAGGGCATACAACGGCCTCACCTTGCTGGCGCTCTTCTCCGGTGAACGCAATGTCGCCGTGCTGGTGGACATGTCCGGACGCGAGTTGCATCGGTGGGACGTGCGTCACAGCACCGTGCTCGGTGAAAAGCACCAGTCGGTCCGCGATGTCAATAGGTACCTCAATAGCGTCCACGTATTTCCGAACGGCGAGATTCTGCTGAACTTTGATTACGCGGGCTTAGTCAAGCTTGATCGGGCATCCAATGTCCTCTGGAAGCTCGACGAGCCGACCCATCACTCGATATTCGTGGACGCCGATGGCGCAATCTGGGTTCCCACGAGGCAGCTGCAGAAAAAGCCGCAGGCGTTCGCGGCATGGATCGAAACCCCCTACTTCGACGATCAACTCCTCAAGATTGCCCCGAACGGCAAGGTCGTGAAACGGATTTCCTTGCTCAAGGCGATCTTCGCCAGTCGGTATGAAGGGATTCTGTTTGCCAACGCCAGTCCGGACCCTCGTGTGGACTACGAGGATCCCCTGCACCTGAATGACGCTGAACTCATCCCGGGATCGGCAGCGGGGCATCCGCTGTTTGCGCCCGGAGATGTTCTCCTGTCTCTGCGCAACATCGATGCCCTCATCGCGCTGGATCCGGCATCGGAACGCATCAAGTGGTCGCGAACGGGCCCATTCCTACGCCAGCACGATCCTGATTTTCTCCCCAACGGAAATCTCCTGGTCTTCGATAACCGGACCGACACGGACCAGCATCACCAAGTCCAACACCTGACCGAGCCCCAGGCCTTTGGGTATTCGCGTGTCATCGAGATTGAGCCGGTGACGGGGCGAGTGATATGGGAATTCGCAGGATCCCGCGAGAAGCCGTTCTACTCCAGCATCAACGGCATGGCCGAGCGCCTGCCCAACGGCAACCACCTGATCGTGGAGCCCGAGGCCGGCCGCGTTTTGGAGATCGACGGGACCGCGGAACCGCAGGTGGTTTGGGAGTACCGAAATTCGCTAGGCACCGACCCCGCCACCGTTGGCCGGATCGCCTATGCGCACCGCTTGGAGGCGGGTGCACTTACGTTTTTGAGCACGCACTGACCATACTACCGAATCATTACTCGAAACTCTGTCTTGCATTTGCTGAAGCACCCAAGGAATGATCAATGAACAACCCCGAGCTTGCTGGTGCGATCGTGATGGGGGCCATGGTGGCCCGTCTGGCCGATCCGCCTATGGCTGCTGCGTAGGAAGGCGGCCTCAGCTGAAAAGAACGGACGGAACCGGGACGGTTTTAACGCGCATACCGCGGGCGGACCTTGTCGGCGAACAGTGATAGGGCAAGCCACGCCGTAAGCGCGCTGGGCTTGGGGTCCCTGCACCGCCATTCATGTGCCAGGCTGCTGTTTGTCTAAGGCTGTGACGGTGACTACGTGGATACGGCAAGCCGTAAGAGCTGCATCGTATATTTTCTCGCCCGTCTTCTCGATCCACATGATTACCGGTATCGCTACACTAGCGCATAATGATTACAGAAAATTCGTCTTTTGTGTCATTTTCCATGGAGTCCGTTGAAATGTTCTTCAAATCTCTCATCCTTGCAGCAAGAGTGTTTTTTATAAGCGTTCCGTCAATTGCTTCCGCGTTTGATGTCGGTCTCAATCCGCAAGCGCATACCGGTGGACTTGATACTGTCGGCAAAGGGTTCACTATAGAGCTTGACCCGCACTCCCTGCGGTTGGGGTACGGGAAGGGGAATTACATGCCAAATGTTGATT
>JBOIDL010000275.1:0-4173 GCA_050740435.1 Gammaproteobacteria bacterium | reverse complement strand
TGTGATCTCCTGTGGTTGGTAGGGTTGCCAATCACTGAGATCGTCAACCATCATGCAGGTTCCATGACTGTATATATTTATTTACGCGTTGATATACCAGTAAATTTTGTGGGGATACGTCAGGGCCAAGGCCCTTTCGGCCCATGGCCCAAGACGATTGCGATAAGCAGATCTGGCGTCTTGGTGAATCCCTTAAGGCCGATAGCGGACCCTACAAACTTCGTCATGTTTGACAGTTTTGCAGGCAATTGAACTTTGGCGGCCCAAGGTGCCACAATTATAGCTCCATGCATTGGTCGCTCATCATCGACGCGATAACCAGCGATTCTGAGATCGAAGTCGGCATCTTTCTTGGTGAGGGGATTGTAGATATGTGGATGCGCAAAAGTCATAAGACATAGCTGCAACGGCTTCTGAAGCTGTTGAAGAGGCGTCAACCCAGTAACAATCTTGTCGCCGATGTGTACTTCCCCTGATGGGTGAAATTATAGACGTGAGCTCTTCGGCAGCTTTTTCCTTCAGCTCACGGTAGTGGATCGTTGTCAATCTTTCCGCGGCCTTACCAATTGTTTTTGCAGAGCCAGGTTTACCTGTGAGAATGCCCATATAGATAGAGCCGTCTTTACCTGCTCGTATCCATCCTAATGGTCGCCAAGCACCTTCGTGCTCAACGGCGAATCGGATTCTTTGCCCTATCTTTTGCAGTTGAGAGTTTTGGTCAATAGCCATCGGTCAATGTGATAAGCCTAGCTCAGAATCCACCGAGCGGATACTTGTTGCGGCCCAACTCGAATTCGACCTCGTTTGTATATGTAGAAACAGATTCTAGGTTTATAAACTTGTTTATATATATAGCATCTTAGCGCGAGCGCGTTTATAGATATACTAACCCACCATCGTGGTTCGTTGTTCATGACACACGAAGTTCGGGGTCAGGCTAAGACAGCTTAATTCCGCCAAACAATGACGAGTAATCAGTGCGACTGAACGCCTTCTTGCCACACGGCCATTCGGGGGCAGATCGTGAGGAGAACGCCGTCGGTACCATAGGCACTAAACCTTGAAGCGGAAATGCACGACATCGCCGTCACGAAGAACGTATTCCTTGCCTTCCAACCGCCACTTGCCGGCCTCCTTCGCTCCGTTCTCGCCGCGGTAGGTCAGAAAATCATCATAGGCGATGACCTCGGCGCGGATAAACCCGCGCTCGAAGTCCGTGTGAATGACCCCGGCCGCCTGAGGTGCCGTCGCTCCCACCGGAATCGTCCAGGCGCGCGCTTCTTTCGGGCTGGCGGTAAAATAGGTGTGCAAGCCCAGCAACGTGTAGCCGGCGCGGATCAGTCGATTGAGGCCGGGTTCTTGGAGGCCGAGCGCCGTCAAGTACTCGCGGCGTTCGCCCTCGCTCAAGCACACGAGCTCCGCCTCTAACGAGGCGCAAACGACGAGACTGGCCGCACCTTCACGCGCGGCATACTTGGCGAGATCCTCCGTCCAGCGATTCCCGCGAAGCTCCGCCTCTTTGACGTTGGCGATATAAATCGTGGGCTTCATCGTTAACAGATGCAGATCGCGCAATAGCTCGCGCTCTTGGGCGGTCGAGGCCACCGATCGGAGCGCTAGCCCCGAATCGAGGCGGGTGCGCGCGGTCTCGAAAACCTCTCTCGCGACCGAGGCTTCCCTGTCGCCGATGTTGGTGCGCTTGACGGTGCGCTCCAAGGCGCGCTCGACCGTCTCGAGGTCCGCGAGACAGAGCTCGGTATGGATGGTCTCGATGTCGGACAGGGGATCGACGTGACCTGCCACATGCACCACATTATCGTCCTCGAAACAGCGCACGACCTGGGCTATAGCTTGTGTTTCCCGGATATGAGCCAGGAATTGGTTGCCCAAGCCCCCGCCCTTGGAGGCCCCGGCCACCAGGCCCGCGATATCGACAAATTCCAGTTGGGTCGGAACGATTTTCTGCGGTTTGACGATGTCCGCGAGCGCGGTTAAGCGAGGGTCGGGTACGGCGACCAGACCGATGTTCGGGTCGATGGTGCAGAAAGGATAATTCTCGGCCGCGATCGAGGCTTTGGTGAGCGCATTAAAGAGCGTGGACTTCCCGACATTCGGCAAGCCCACGATGCCGCACTTAAACCCCATCACCGCGCCGATGCAGACGATTCATCGCCCCCGGCAGATCGCCGCTGACGATCCGAGGCAGCAGATCGAGGGTCGTGTCGAGCGCCGATCCGATCGCGTCCCGATCGACGCTCGAGGGGCGGCTCAAGAGGAACGGCGTGACCAACTCGCGCGCTCCCGGGTGTCCAACGCCTACCCGCAGGCGAATGAAACCGGGATCGGGCAGGCAGGCCAAAATATCCCGCAGGCCGTTGTGCCCGCCGTGACCCCCGCCGCATTTCAAGCGCGCCGTTCCGGGGGGGAGATCCAACTCATCGTAGGCTACCAATACCGATTCCGCCGGCATTCGATAATAGTGCGTGAACGCCGCGACGCTGCGCCCGCTGTGGTTCATGAACGCCATGGGCTTCAGCAACCAACACTCACGGCCCGCGAGACGGACCCGGCTGATGTGGCCAAAAAAATGCCTTTGTTCCTGAAATTCGGCGCGGCACGAGCGCGCGATCCGATCCAGCAGCCAGAAACCGATGTTGTGGCGCGTCTCCGCGTACTCGGAGCCCGGATTGCCAAGACCGACGATGAGATCGATCCCCGCGCGGTCCGACACGTCCGAGCCAGATCAAGCGCTCGGTTTCGGTTCGGTCGCCGCTTCGGCGGCCGGCTCCGCGGTCGCCGCTAGGGCCTCAGCCTCGCCTTCGGGCACGACCACCCGCGGGATATGCACCGAGACCACGGGCTGGGCGGGATCGCCTCCATGCAGGAGCCCGGCGGCCTCGACACCGGCGGGGAGGCTCAGGTCCGAGAGGTGCAATGTCGTACCGACCGATATGTCCGCAAGATCGACAGCGATGAATTCCGGCAGGTCTTTCGGCAAGCACACGACTTCGACCTCGGTCATCAAGTGACTGATGACGCCGCCGCCTGTTTTAACGCCGACACACTTGTCCGCGTTAACAAAGTGAATTGGCACCCGCATCGTGAGCTTCTCATGCTCGCTCACGCGCAGCAGATCGACATGCATGATGCGTGGCCTAAAGGGATGCCGTTGCAGATCCTTGAGCACCACCTTCTCCGTCGCGTCGTTCAGGTTCACGCTCAGAATATGCGAATAGAACGCTTCCTGCGCCAGATGTTTTTCCATCTCGTCGTGACTCAACTGCAGCATCACCGGGTCTTTACCGGCGCCATACATGATGGCGGGGATCTTGCCCGCGCGGCGCAGGCGGCGGCTCGCACCTTTCCCGGCACTGGTGCGGTTTTCAGCGCTGATTTCGAACTGTTTCACTTTGATTTCCCCTTTCGTTTGCGGTTTTCGCGGCTGGCCATTCGCTCTGCGACCGGGAACGTTTTGCCATCAATCCATAAACATCGAGCTCAAGGACTCTCCCGAGGCGATCCGGCGTATGCTCTCGCCGAGCAGCCCAGCGACACTGAGCTGGCGGATCCGCGGGCATGCGGCCGCCACAGGTGCAAGCGGTATGGTGTCGGTCACCACCAACTCGTCCAAGGCGGAAGACTGGATACGCTCGACGGCATTGCCCGAAAGCACGGGATGCGTGCAGTAGGCTAAAACCCGCGTGGCGCCATGGGCCTTAAGCGCTTTGGCGGCCTCGCACAGGGTTCCGGCGGTATCCACCAAGTCATCGATCATGACACAGGTCCGGCCCTCGACATCGCCGATAATATTCATGACCCGGGCCTCGTTGGGGTTGGGACGCCGCTTGTCGATGATCGCGAGATCCGCATCATCGAGCCGCTTGGCCAGCGCTCTCGCTCTGACGACGCCGCCCACATCGGGGGAGACCACCATCACGCTCGGGTATTCGTGCTTCCACACATCGCCGAGCAGCACCGGCGAGGCGTAGATGTTGTCGAGCGGGATATCGAAAAATCCTTGGATCTGCTCAGCGTGGAGATCGACCGTCATGACCCGATCGGTCCCCACGCTCGCAATCATATTGGCGATCATCTTCGCGGTGATCGGCACGCGCGCAAAACGCGGGCGCCGGTCCTGGCGTGAATAGCCCATGTAGGGCATGACCGCGGTAA
>JBOIDL010000274.1:0-4183 GCA_050740435.1 Gammaproteobacteria bacterium | reverse complement strand
GAGGTTGGCGAGGGTACGTTTGAGCACGCGCTTGCCCTCCCGGTAGGACTCCCGCAGGAGCACGGCGGGTGGGGACTTCCTGTTCGGGATCTGCTCGATGTACATGGCCACGTACCATAGCGCACATCCATTATCATGTCAACACATTATTACATATAAACATGGGTACATCTTGAGGCGCGAAAAGGCATCTTTGTCCACCTAATCAAATAGATAGAGAGAAACGTGGAAAGAAGATCGGGCTAGTAAACACGGCGGTGAATGGCTCCTCGCGGCATTTCAAAATACGAGGGTGAAGGCCCATCGGCCGTAACGCCGGCGGAACGATTGGGTGGCTTCTTTCAGACCGGCTTTGGAATTTGTTTCGACCAAAAAACACGGAGAGCAGCTAGATGTGGGTCACGGTGGTCTTGTTGTGGCTGTTTGTCATAAACCTCGGTACCGCCTTCGGTACCGGGATCTACGAGGCCAGGATCATTGGCCCGCAGTGGGCTTCCTCGCCGCCGGAGTTCGTGCTCCGGTGGAATGCCGAGGCCACGCGCCGGCCCGAGCCCGGGCGGATATTCTTGGCATTTGTCACCACGCTGCCCCTGACGTTGCTCGGCCTAGCGAATCTGGTAGCGGCCTGGCAGGCTCAGGGCGGGAGGCGTGATTGGTGACTCGGTGCGGTCGCGGAGGACGCACCGGCGCTCCGCGCGCTCGGGTTTGCCACGCCGGACTGAAACGGTGAACGCTGCCTCGGAACGGCTGATCCCGCAAGGCCGAGGTGCCGGCAAGCCCGTTGTCGACTTCGGGCTCTGCCAAACGATCATAGGGTATCCACAATCATTCCACCAAGGAGTGAGCTATGAAGTACCTCTGCGGTGAAGAAGCTTCGTGCGGACAACCGCGCGGAGATTGACCCCGAGAACCCTAACCAGAGGAGAACCTTCTCTCCTGACCGGTGAAACGCCGTTCGTCCCCGGCTTTTGGGACCGCCGCGGCTGGGGATTCGGCCTGTCCATCATCACCAGGCACGACTATGTGGCGGCCGTCCCCGGATGGTTCGGCTGGGACGGCGGCTTGGGCACGTCCGGGTAATCGGACCTCAAGCAGGAAATGATCGGGATCCTGATGACCCAGCGCCTCATGGATCCCATCCTCCTCGTGTCGTTCTCGATTTCTGGACCTCGGCCTACCAGGCGATCGACGACTAGAAAAGTTCGCTCGATGTGTCGATTTCACGGCGCCTCGTTCGACTTACAGATAGGGTGCGGGGCTTTGCCGCGGATGGACCACGCGGAAGCCCTGCTCCGAACCTGAAACCAGAAGGAGATATGACGATGCGATTCATGATTTTGGTTAAAGCCGACAAGAACTCAGAGGAGGGCGTCATGCCGAGCGAGACGCTCCTCGCCGAGATGGGGAAGTACAACGAAGAGCTGGCGAAGGCCGGTGTGCTGCTTGCGGGCGAAGGGCTCCATCCGAGCTCGAAGGGCGCCCGCGTCAGGTTTTCCGGAGCGAAGCGGACCGTGATCGACGGGCCCTTCGCGGAAACGAAGGAGCTGATCGCTGGCTTCTGGCTCTGGCAGGTGAAGTCGAAGGAAGAAGCGATCGAGTGGCTCAAGCGCGCCCCGTTCGGTGAGACCGAGGTCGAGATTCGCCAGGTGTTCGAGGCGGAGGACTTCGGTCCCGCGCTCACGCCCGAGCTCCGGGAGCAAGAGGAGCGCCTGCGCGCGAGGGTGGCTGAGAAACGCTAGCTGCGGCGCCCCTGCGCGCACGAAGAAGTCGGAGGAACGGGCTCATATCCGCGGCGGCGAGGCGATGCAAGGACTTCGAGGCTGGTCTTGCCAACCTGAAGGGCGTCGCTGAAAAGTGAATGCCAGACACACTCTCGATTCCGCGCTCTTCCGTCAGCGCAGCCGAACACTGTTTGAATAGGAGAGCGCGATGAAATACCTGTGCCTGATTTGTGCCGAAACCGAGACCTTCGCCGCCATCGACGCCGTCGAACATGACATGGGCCCCCTCGCGTGCCCCACCTTCGCGGACCTCACGGCGCACTTCGGCAGGGGACGGCGGCTTTTTGAGCATCGCCGCCGGCATCGCCGGGTACGATCATCGTGCCACGCCGGATCGCATCGCTGACCTCGGGAGCGCCGTCGATCTGAGCCAGTCATTGCAGGACGTGCGGATAGACGCCGCCCGCGCCCGCGCCGCCCTCCCCGCCGCCGAGCTTAGCGCACGGCATCGATCCCTACGATCTATCCAGCCCGCAAACGCCGGGGCGCTTGCGCCCTATGCTTGCCGTACACATCGAACGGCTCCGTGGCTTGCTCTCCGATGGCATCGCGCGAGTGCCGGCGCTCGATGGCATGCGCCAGTTGAACACCCTAGTGATGGCGAATTTGCTCTTGGCGATTCTAGAAGAGATAAAACATGACGGCTATCGAGTGAGCGAGCACCGATTGGGACTCATGCCGGTCCGTAAACTGCTGATCGCGTGGCGAACGAAGCGCCGCGCACTTCGAGGTTGAGTTCAGCCCCCGACGCCGTCCAGCGGGCTCCGCACCGCCTTGCCGCCCTTGTTGAGCACATGGGTGTAGATCATGGTCGTGCTCACGTCCTGATGGCCGAGCAGCTCTTGCACCGTGCGGATGTCATAGCCGGACTCCAGTAGATGGGTCGCAAAGGAATGGCGCAAGGTGTGGCAGGTCGCCGGTTTCGCTATTCGAGAGGCGCGCACGGCGCTTTTCACCGCCCTTCCCGGGACGCGGGTCAACCGAGCGCTTGGAGGCCGGGAAAACATACTGCCAGCCCCACTCCCTGGCGGCATTTTGGTACTTTCTTTCCAGGGCAAACGGCAAATAGACCTCGCCAAAGCCTGCGGTCAGATCGTTCTCGTGGATGGCCCGTACCTTTTCCAGATGGTTCTTGAGCGGTTCGGTGGCACTCTGTGCCAACAGGGTGACGCGGTCTTTGCCGCCTTTCCCATCCCGCACCAGGATTTCGCCGCGCTCAAAGTCCGCATCCTTGACGCGCAGTCTCACGCACTCCATCAACCGCAATCCCGCGCCATACAAGAGCTTCGCCATCAGCTCCTGACGCCCATCGAGATGGGCCAGCAGCGACCGCACCTCGGCCTGGGTCAAGACCACCGGCAAGCGCGCCGGCCGCTTCGCCCGCTCCAGCTCATCGAGCCACCCGAGATCCCTCCCCAGCACCTGTTGATAAAGGAACACCAGCGCGCTCAGCGCCTGGTTCTGAGTGGGCGCCGCCACATTCCGGTGTGTCGCCAGATGGCTGATAAACTCTGAAACCTCCCGATTCCCCATGGTTTCGGGGTGACGTTTCCGGTGAAACAGGACAAAGCGCTTGATCCAATCGACATAGGCCTGTTCGGTGCGGATGCTATGCCTGACCCTTAGCTTCTCCCGCACCTGATCCAGGAGTTTTGGCTTGTCTTGCATAGAAGCGCAGTGTATAAACCGATTCCGAAAGTGGGGTTATTTACGGCATGGTGAGCGGCCCAAGCCCTGAAAAACTTAAGCTCAAGGATTTTTACACCCCACTTTTTAACTTTTTCAGGGGGTCATTTGGGGTTGCTACTTCATGTTAGGTCCCTGACCGCGCAGCCAAGATGACCGACGTGATCTATGAGATCGGTGTTCCGCCAGGTGTCAATGCGCTGTGTTCCCTGCGCGAGTCGGTTGGCTGGGATCGCGCGGACGCAGATTACCCGCCTGCATTCGACGCGTATGCGACCTGCGTCACCGCCTGCACGACCGGCGGCGAGCTCGTGGGCTGGTGTGCCGCGCTATCGGATGGCGTCCGGCATGGGTTTTTGCTGGACCTTATTGTGTCGCCGACCTGGCAGCGGCGCGGGATCGGGCGCGGTCTCGTCGAGCGCGCGATTAGGGGATTGAAGCAGCGGGGTGTCTCCGTCGTTCACGCTGACTTTGCGCCTGCCCACGCAGAATTCTACCGGCGGTGTGGCTTCGAGCCCAGCTCGGCTGGCATCCGCACGGTGGTGGGAGAATGACGAGGTCGCCTAACGAATAAGGATAGATCGCGCGTAGCCGCGATCTTATCCTGTAGTTGGACGAGCCCGTGATTGATGGGGCGGGCTTTATATATGCAGATATCTTTTTCGGGGTTACACGCGTCGAGGGCGCGGGTGGGGAGAGGGCTTTTTCAGGGCGAG
>JBOIDL010000273.1:0-4214 GCA_050740435.1 Gammaproteobacteria bacterium | reverse complement strand
TTCACCGAAGACCTCTTTGAGCATGGCTGTCGAGGGGTGATTTCGAGGGGCGAGCTGGGCCGTGATCTGCTCAAGGCTGTGCGGGCAGTGGCCGCGGGCGAATTGTGGATTGGGCGTTCGATGCTCACCCGTTTGCTCGAGCGGGCGAGTGAGAGGCGCGTCGAGAAGACCATCCAATTTGCGACAAGTCTGCACAGTGCGCTGACAGTGCGCGAGAACACGATTGCCTCCCATGCGGTGCGGGGCTTAACGAATAAGGAGATCGCGCGGGCGCTGAGTATCAGCGATATGACCGTGAAGACTCACATGAGCCGCATCCTGCACAAGCTTGGGGTCGCGAGGCGCCAGCAACTCGTTTTTGGTACGAGCGATCGCCAAAGCCTGTGAATGTGTACATGATCTAGAACGCTGACGTGACACGGGTCCCATGGCCGGGGTCCGTGCTCTTCGGGTGCGTTTTGTTGGGCGCCACGAGTGTGCCCTGATCTCCGTACTCCACCCGGAGTATTTCCGGCGTAGCAAATCTCCTAGATAGTGGCTAATGTTGTCGCTACGCATCAAAGCGACCCGCACAGCGAGCGAGCGCGTGCAGGTTCGAGCGGAGTACGGATTTGACAGCGGTCGGTGGTTGCCGCCGGTTCTTTGCGGTGCGACAGACAACGGTCTGAGCATTGGAGCCAAACAAAGGTCATCATCCATCAATTTTGCCAAGTGTGAATGCTCGGCGCCGCTTTCAGCGGCAACAACAAAAACATGCGAATACTGAGATGCAAGGCTACGAGCAGTACGTGGGTTTTTCTGCCACCATTGAGACTGAGACTCAGCAACACTCACAATGATGAAGCTACGTATCGAAAGCCGTTTTCGGAGCGACAACGGGTTGCCTACCGAACATGGGGTCCGCCTGGTCATCGCCTGTAGCTGTACTGGGGTATTCCCTAGTAGTCAGGTACACACACTGAGCGTCGCGTTCTTTGGGATGTGTGACTTTCAAGAGGCTTAGGATAATTGACTACAACACACTCGAGAGGAAGTAGACTATGCACGCAATAATTCTGGCGGGCGGGAAAGGTACGCGCCTTCGCCCTTACACTACTGTTCTTCCAAAACCTCTGATGCCGGTCGGCGATATGCCGATCATAGAGGTGGTATTACGTCAGCTTAAAGGTGCTGGTGTAACCCGCGTTACACTCGCTGTGGCTTATTTGGCGGAACTGCTGCAGGCTTTTTGCCTAGATGGGTCTCGGTTCGGTATCAATATTGAGTACTCACGGGAAACGAAAGAGTTGTCGACGGCGGGGCCGCTGAAATTAGTCGATGGTTTGGCCGACACTTTCCTAGTCATGAATGGCGATTTGCTGACCACGTTGGATTACAAAAAGCTGCTGGAATTTCATAAACGACAACGCGCCACAGCCACAATCGCCATTCATCGGCGGACGGTAAAAATTGATTATGGCGTGGTGGAAACGAATGGGCACAACTTGATGGATCGCTATACTGAAAAGCCCGAGTTCAATTATAGGGTAAGCATGGGAATCAATGTACTTGAGCCGAGGGCATTAAGCTACATCCAGGAAGACGAAAAACTGGGCATGCCTGATTTGATGTTGCGGTTAAAAGAAGCGGGAGAAAAGGTTTGCACCTACGAAGAACCGTGTATTTGGTTCGATATAGGCCGCGTTGAAGATTATGACTTGGCGGTCGACGGATTCTGTAGAAAGCGGTCAGATTTTCTTCCGATGAGCCAGGGAATGCGAATCGTAGGCAAAGATCCCGCGATAGCCGCGTGATCGGCGTTAAGTCGTTGTGCGAGCTTGCGCGCGAGGCTTGGCGAAGTAGCGCAAGTGAGCTTAGGACGGACGGCGAAAGGAATCAGTCGCCGCGAGACCGAGGGTGGAAGGGGGACTTGGATGTCCCGTCGCATATCCTGAGGGCCGCGGCGCAATCGTTGTTAAACCGGCAGGCCAATAGACTGTCATTCCGGGAAAGGAGCGGAGCGACTGCGAGCCGGAATCCAGAGTCTTTATGGATGTCGGTCTTCGCCGGCACGACGAAGTACAAGGGTGTTCACTGCCGGATTAATCCTAATAGCGGATGAATTGACCAATGCGCATTCTTGTAACAGGTGGTACATCGTTCACGGCAGGGTATCTGCTGCCGCTTCTGGTTCAGCGGTTTCCCTATGCGCGAATTACTGCGTCGGGCACTAAGGAGAAAGCAGTTTTTGGTGCCCAAGTCCCATATATACCCGCCGATCTTGGTGTTCGCGAACAAGTTAATAATTTGTTTAACTCGGTTAACCCTGAGTTGATTTTTCACGTTGCCGGATTCGGAGGTAGAGACGCCAATCGGTGTTATCGAACGAATCTGGATGGTACGCGAAATCTTATGGCGGCGGCCGCTTGTCTCCAAGTTCAACCCAAAATTATTTACGTATCCAGTGCTTCGGTTTATGGTATGACTCGAGCGGAGGAGTCACCGGTCAAAGAGTCCACTCCGCTCCGACCAGTCGCAGCCTACGGGGCAAGTAAGGCCGCTGCTGAACTCGCCGCATTAACATTCTACCATCAATGCAAAATTCCGGTTGCTGTAGTTCGGCCATTTAACCTCTTGGGGCCAGGGCTTCCGCTTGGTTTAGCTGCAGCTGATTTTCTGGAGAAAGGCAAACAGATTCGGGATGGTCCTGCCGAACGTCTCTTAAAAGTGGGGAACGTCAGTGCAGAGCGAGATTTCGTAGATGTTCGTGATGCAGTTAGGGCTTACGTAGATCTCATCGAAAGCGAGGATATTTGGGGGAAAGTTTTTAATGTGGCGTCTGGAATTCCAGTATCGATTCAAGCAGTATTAGAAGGGATTTTGACTGCGTTGAACTTGGATGTTGAAATCCGCCAAGATCCGGGCCTTAAAAAACAGGTGGAGGTTTTCAGTCAAACAGGTGATCCGACGGCGCTTCGGGATCAGACGGGTTGGACCCCGCAATTTGGGTTATACGAATCGCTCAGGGATATGGCCCAGAATGGCGTTTCTTAAACACCGTGTTCGCTATTAAGCCATTAACGTGCCCATTAACGTTGAGAGTGTTTTCGCGATGGCGTTAATACTTGTTAAGGAAATCGCCCGTGACGCTTGGAACCAAACGCTGCGGGATTTAAATCACGCCTGCTGCACCTCTGTTTGACAAACGCGCAAGGCATCCTAGGTGCAGAAAATGCGGTGCTCGCGATGGTATTCGCTTCTGCATCGATCCGCCGCATATCGGCGAGGTGCGCAACTGGGCGGACGGGCAAGCTCGGAATTGCCGAGCCTTGGCGTATTTTTGGTGCGGCTAGTGCCCATTGATGAAACGCAAACCGGCAAATAGAACATGTTTGCCAGGAACATGTCGGAGTAGGAATCATGGTTACCCATAACCCCCTCCACAGATCCGGACGAGCGGGTTTCGCGCATCCGGCTCTTGCCTCAGGTGATGACGCCCAGTCGCCTGAGCGGGTAGGGATGACAGAGGCGGGCAGGGGGCAGCCAGCGCTTTATGAGCCGCCGCATCCGGTCCCAGGCAACACGACCGTTCTGGCTGCGCCGCGACAGGGTGCGGTGCCAGAGTCGGCCCACCTGGAATCGGAACGTAGACAGCGCCGGGGCGTTCATGGGCACCCCGTAGTATCGGATGTGTCCACCGACGACCGAGCGCAGCCACTTGCCCACTTCCGGGATCGGGTCGTGCATTCGCCGCTTGAGTTCGGCTTTCACCTCGCTCAGCTTCGCCTGCAACCGCTTACGAATCGTTTGCCGCAGCACGGTGAAACGTCCATTGCTCCTCTTCTTCCCGCAGATGTGCGTGAAGCCGAGAAAGTTGAACGTCTCGGGCTTCCCTTGACCACGCGTCTCCCGGTTCTCGGTCGCGAACGGGCCGAACTCCAAGAGGCGCGTCTTCTCGGGATGCAGTTCCAGCCGGAACTTCCGAAACCGCTCCGTGAGTTCCTTCCAGAACTGCTCGGCATTCGACTTGTGCTGGAACCCAAGCACGATGTCATCCACGAACCTCACGACGACAACGTCGCCGTGGGCGTGCTTCCGGCGCCACGCTTGGATCCAGAGGTCGAATGCGTAGTGGAGGTAGATGTTCGCCAGCAACGGCGATGCGCTGCCGCCTTGTGGCGTACCCTCGTCCAAACGCATCCGCTTCCCGTCCTCCAGCACGCCGGCCCCCAGCC
>JBOIDL010000272.1:0-4227 GCA_050740435.1 Gammaproteobacteria bacterium | reverse complement strand
AGGTCTCCCTCCGCCTCGGGGACGCGGCCGACCGAGAGCAGGAGCCCCGCCCGCAGGGTGTGATAGCGGGCATCGCGCGCACCCTCCGGCACCCGATCGAGCGCCGCGAAGGCGGCCGTGATATCGTTTCGGCGATAGGCCAGGACGGCCGGGCGCAGCGCTTCGGGGTAGGTCTCCGGACGGATGTCGAGAAGCGGAGGATAGTAGAGCGCCCATTCGACCGCCCGGCGGGGCTTGACCACGATGCGCCGCTCGGGAGGACGGCCGGGCGCGGCAGCCGCGGCCTCGCCGCTCGCGATCAGCAATTGCCCGAGCGTGTTGCTGAAGCGCACACGCCCCTCGTAGACCCAAAGCGCGGTTTCCGTGCTTCCGACTTGGAGCGCAAACTCGGTGCCTTCGATACCGGCATTTACGAGGGGTGTACGGATATTCAGCGCGCGCGGCACGCGGCTGATGATATGCAGCGCCCCACGGAGGAGATCCAGCCACGCAGGCTTGTCCGGTTCGATCGCCCGCAACGTAACGACACTTCCTTCATCGAGGTGGATCAGCGTCTCATTCGGGAGCTTAAGCACTGCGCGGCTCTTGGCCATCAGCCGGACCTGCTGCCCGCCGCACAGGACTTGTTTGAGCTGAACGTCCCGCCAGTGGGCTCGATCATGGCCGCTCACCTCCACGTCTCCTTGTACCGAGATCACGCTGGCCGCGCCGGGCTCGCAGGATTGGGCATGCACTCCCGAGGAGAAGGACAATACGATCCCCCCTATTGCCAATAGCGCTCCCAATCGTCCCCCCATCGTCATGATCCGAAGCCCCCCCTCGAAGTAGAGTGGCTTAGCGTCGCCTAACCCATCATCTTGTCGGCAGGGATGCCGACTCATCGTACAGGTTTCAAGAGACAAGCAACGCTTGTCAGGTCGACGGGTAACGGGCTGCACCCTGCCCCGCCTATTTTTAGTCCCCACCGTGAGCATAGTACACATCCCTTGAGGACGCCAGCATCCTAAAGCCGCACACATCCGGTCCACGCTGGCTCCGGAGGAACGGTCTCGAATTGCCGGCAAAGATCGAGATAAAACCGCGCTGGCCCATCGTCTCCGAATTCCTCCAGCAAGGTCTCGAAGATCTGCTGCGCCTGGTCGAAATCCTGAAGCTTGAACGCCGTCAACCCCGCGTTGAAGTAGAGATGCTTATGCTCGGTCGACCTCAGGGTTGAAATCTCGGGATCGACAATCTCACATAGGACCACTGGGCGGCTCGTTCCGGGAAGATAGAAGGAGCCGATCTCACGGGTGAAGAGGCCTTCGATGCCCGAGGTCACATCGTAAGAGGCAAGAATGCGGGTCCCCAAACGCTTGTTCGCCCGCTCGATGCGTTCGGTCTTATTCACGACTTCCCCGACGGCGCGGTACTCGAATCTCCCGCGTGCGCCGACATTGCCGAGCACGAGCTCCCCGCAATTGATGCCGACTCGCGTCGGCAGACGGTGCTGATTGGCGGGCGCGATGGAACGGATGATTTCCAGGGCGGCATCGCATGCGGCGCACTTGGCTTTGGGTTCGGGTGCCGCGCTCGGCCACACCGCCAGCATGGCATCCCCAATCACGTCGGATACCCAACCCTCATGCTTTTTAACCGCGTCGAAGAGCGGTTCGTAATAGCCGTTCAGCAGGGCCCGCAACGGCACCGCCTTCATGGTCTCCGACAAGAGGGTGAACTGGCCGGCGTCCGAATGAATGCACACGCCATACATGATCTGGCCGCTTGAGAGGATTTCGGGAGTATTCCGCGCGATGCTTTCCACGACCTGACGCGGGAGGTGAACGCGCAAGCCGTCTTCGAGCCGGGCCAGCTCGTGCTCGTTGCGCGCCCGTTCGCGCCGCTCCTCCAGATACCCGCGGAGGAGTGCGGCGGCCGTGGCCAGCGGTGTTTGAATAACGATCGGAACCGCGAGCGGCAGCCACAGGCCAGACTGGGCGAAGGCGAGGTAAGCCGCAGTGCTGTATGCGGCGCTTAGCGCGAGGATCCCGCATATGGCGAATCCGGTCGAGGCTGTCGTGGCCAAGCGCCCTAGGAGTGCCGCCCACAGAGCCACGATGCACAGATGCCACAGCACCGGTAAGGGGCGGAGGCTACGCCGCTCCAATAAGTTGGCGAACGTTGTTGCGCCGATCTCGACGCCGCTGAAATTTCCGTAGACGGTGGGAAACCGATCCATCACGCTGCCATGCCGCAGGTCGGAAAAACCGACGAAGACAGCCTTACCCTGTAAGGTTGAAAACCGGCTGGCGGGAAAAGCGTCACATCCTCCTCGGAGAATGCATTGATAGGGGATGGTGGTCACGGTGCCCGGCGGACCGTAATAGTCGATGTGGCGTGCCTCGAGCGTGCGCACGGCGTCGATGAGCGCCATGAGCGCGGCGCGGGACTCCTGATCGAAGGCAGCCCTTCTGGTGAGCTCGTTATTAAGTTCGTTGGCTAGCTTGGGATCGCGCGCGAACCGAGTGTACAATTGCTCAGCCAACGTCGCGAGGAGGCTAACCTCCACGGGCTGTCCGGAGACCTCGCGCACCAAGGCCGCCAGCGTGTCCAGGTGCGATTTGGAATAAACGAGCAAGGCGGCCAAGGGAAAAGTCGGCAAGTTGTCGCCCGCGGGATCCCGGAGCAGCAACTGATCGAGATCGCGTCCGTCGGGTAGCAGGAAGGGTACGACCATCGCGGCGGCGTCCGCGAGGGGTGGGATGGGGAGCCGCGATCGGCGTTCGGTGATCTCGATGGATCCCGGCAAACGCGGGCGCGACGGCGCCGGGATGAGGTATTCGATCAGGACTACGTTCCCGGCGTCCTTAATCGCCTGCGCAAACTCGCGGTCCCCGCGCACATCGCGCGCCTTGTTGAAATGAAAATCAAAGGCAACAATTCCCGGCCGGGCTGCTTCCAGCCGCCGCAGGAGTTGCGCGTGCAATGCCCGCGACCATTCACCGAGATCGTCGGGAAAGGCGGGCTCGTCGAGGGTCGTCTGATCGATCAGCACGATAACGACCTCCCGAGGGGGTTCGCGAACCCCGCGCAGGCCGTAAAGGATCCTTAAGCCCGCCGCGCTTTCGAGGTCGGTCTGCGTGCCGGCAATCCAGGGTGCGACGGTCGCTAAGATGCCCAGAAGCGCGGTAACGATTCCGACGATGAGAGGTTTATGGAGTCCGAACGATAGCGGTTGTCGGCCGCTCTGTAATGGCCGTGCCGGGACCGGCGGACGGACGGCTGGGCGTGTTTCGGTCAGCGGCATACGCCACGGGTTCCTAGAGCGCTACTCGTTATAGTATAGTAGTTCTGTATTAATACCCTGAAACCCACTAGGTTAGGGCAGTAATATCAACAAGAAGCTAGCCTCGATCCGCCGCGGGGGACTTTAGAGTTATGGCAAGTGATTTCACCTGGTTTCCTAAGCTGGTCCAAGCCGACTTGGAGATCCTCGCGAAGTGCGGCATCACTAAGCGCTATAAGAGCAAGACCGTGCTCATCACCGAGGGCGAACCGAGCCACGAGCTGTATATCGTGGAAAGCGGTCTGGTTCGCGTCTATACCAGCGAGCAAAGCGGTAAAGAAGTAACCTTGATTTTTCTTAAGCCCTGGGAGTGCTTCGGAGAGCTCGGATTGCTCGATGACGCACCCCGCTCGGCCTCCGTGGCGACGGTGGAGGCGTCCACGCTCGCGGTGGTGTCCAAACCGGCATTCTTGAATTGTTTGTCGAAGCATCCTGAGATCTCGATCAAGCTTCTGCAGGCCTTGGTGCAGCGGGTCAGGTTATTGACGGGACGAGTGCGAGACATCGCCTTGCTCGATGTCTACGGCAGAATCACCCGCTCGCTCATGAGCCTGGCAACGGAGCGAGACGGCCAGTGGGTGATCGAACAACGCATGACCCAGCAGGACCTGGCAAGCATGGTCGGTTGCGCGCGCGAGATGGTCGCTCGGGTGATGAAGGACTTGACCACCGGCGGTTACGTGGAGGTCACGGGAAAACTTATCACCATCAAGAGAAGACTCCCGGATCGATGGTAGAACGCGCGCATCGAGCCGTAGTCGTTCGCTAAGCCGGGCCCCGCGCGTAAGCGTATATATGGACTCCACCCGGTTTGCAAGGAGAGAAACGCCGATGGCTGTAAGGAAAGACTGCGTGTATATATCCGGCCTTTTGTTGAGCGTGGTGTCCGCTCTGGCCATGAT
>JBOIDL010000271.1:0-4246 GCA_050740435.1 Gammaproteobacteria bacterium | reverse complement strand
TTCCGGATTGTCGAGCTCGATGCGCAGGCGCGCGGTGCGCGTCGGCCCGTCGAGCGCGGGATAGATGTAGCTGACTCGTCCCTCGAAGATCCGGCCGGGCAGGCTCGGGAGCGTGATCTCGGCGGCCATGCCGATGCGCACCAGGGACACCTCGTATTCGTACACCTGCGCCTCTACCCACACCGTCGTGAGGTCCGCGATCCGCATCAGGGTGTCCCCGGCTTTCACGGCCGTGCCCGCGACGATGTTTTTCTCGATGACGGTGCCGCTCGCCGGGGCGCGGATCGAAACGTAGTCGGAACCCGCGCCCCGTGACTCGAGGGCCCGGATCTCGGTCGATCCCATGTTCCAGCGCGCGAGCCGCCGGCGCGCCGCGGCGCTGAGCGTCGCGTTGCCCGTCTTCCGGCGGCGTAACGTATCGAGATATTCTTCTTGAGCCGACACCAGCTCCGGGCTGTAGACCGTGAGCAGGATCTCGCCTCGGCGCACCGCCGCCCCGACGTAGTTCGCATGCAGTTTTCCGACCCAGCCATCGAACTTGAGGGCGACATCGGTGAGGCGCCGCTCGTCGTAGGTCACTTGGCCGGCCGCGCGGATCGCCGGCCGCAACCGTTGGCGTTGCACGCGAGCGGTCGTTACCCCGATAAGCTGCCGGCGCCTGGCATCGACGGCGATGCGGCCCGAAGGCGCGGCGGCCGCCTGCGGTTCATCGGCAAGCATGGCCGGGCGCAGTCCGGCGCGGCCGGTGGCCATCTCGAACAGGATCCGGGCGTGCCCAAGTGAATCTGAGTCGATATCCAGCGTGAGCGGCCATTCCCCGCTTATCGCCAGATCGAAGCTCCCCGCATAACGTCCCGGTTCCAACTCTTCGATCTCGGCGGGGGCCTGCATCGCGGGCATCGCGCCCATGGCCGGCATCTCGGCGATCGCGCGCACCTTGGCGCCCGCGACCGGCCGGCTCGCCTGATCGCGCAGCGTGAGGGTGAGCCGGTTTTTTCCCACCTTGGGTAGAACAGGCTCTAGAGCGACGCTGACTTGGAACGGGCCAACCGAGCGGATCTCGGCGGGCGCCCTCTCCGGGGCCGATGGCCCGAACTCATCCCGGAGCAACCAATAGCCTAGTGCCAGGACTGCCGAGACGGCGCAGAGCGAGCGTATCGCGGTGGTCATGGCGCGCCTCCCGCGCTGTATTCCAACATCGCAAGCCGGCGGTAGTAATCGGCCCGCGCCCGGATAGCGGTAAGCTCGGTTCTCAGCAAGTTTTGCTCGGCGCTCAAAAGCGTGAGGAAATCGCCGGCGCCCGCTTCGTAGTCGGCTTGCGCGGCTTGCAGGTTTTCTGCGGCCAAGGGCAGGAGCTTCTGGCGGTAGAGCGCGAGCACGTGTTTGCTCTCCTCGACCCGATCATAAGCGCGTTGGACCTCGCCCGCGATCGCCGCGCGACGCTCGGCGATCGCCAGTTCCGTCCGCATGCGGGTGGCCCGCGCTTCATCGAGCGCCGCTTGCCGTTTGGTCTGATCGAGCGGTACGTTGACGCTGAGGCCGAGGGCTAAGCGTTGCTCATCGCGATCCCAGAAGGTGTCATAACGCGCGCTGACATCGAAGTCGGGATAGAAGTCGCGCCGGGCCAGATCGATGCGCGCGCCTTGCGCCGCCATCCGGGCCCCGAGTGCCAGCAGCTCGGGCCGCCGGGCGAGAGCAAGGCGGCGCAGCGTTTCCGCGCTCGGCAGCGCCTCCGGCTCGGGCAGATCGGCCGGGGGAGGGAGCGCTTGGTCGGGGACACGGTTGAGCAGTGTGTTGAGGCGGGTGAGCGCCTCACGGCGTTCACGATCGAGCACGATCGCGCGATGCTCGAGCATGTTGGACTCGACCTCGGCCCGTAGCGCATCCTGCTTCGAGCCGCTGCCGGTGCTGTACCTAAGCTCCGCCAGTGTTTGAAATTCCTTCAGCAGTTCCTGATTGGCGCGATTGACGGAAATCGCACTATGGACGTAGTACCAATCTGCGAAGCTGTCCTTGGCCGCGGCGATCAGTTTAAGCCGCGCCGCGTCGATGTCCTCGCGTACTGCTTGGGCCTCGTGCTCGGCACGCAGGCCGCGCAACCCGCGTTTCCCGGGCCACGATAGCCGCTGGGACAGTTCCACGGCATGGCTGATCTCCCCTTCCGAATCACCCAGGGTCTCGGGCGCGAAAGCGTAAGACAGCGTCGGATCAGCGAGCGCCGTCGCCTGGGCGGCCCGTGCCCGGGCCGCTTCCCAAGCGGCTTCCCGCACCGGCAACGTAGGGTTGGCGGCGAGAGTCGCTGCCACAAATTGCTCCGCGGAGGCTTCCGTAAGCCCGACAAACCGCGCGTCATCCGCGCCCAGGAGCCGCCCCGATAGGCCGTAAAGAATCAGGGCCAGCGAACCCGGCCAACGATAGAAACCGTGCACCACTTCACATCCTCCTTCAGCAGGTTGGCAGACGCGCGACCCTGAGTAACCCGGCCGCGCACCGACAAAGTCAGCGCCGAAGGAGCCTAAATCCTGAAGCGGTTCGTGTAGAGGTAGGTCTGTACGCCTGGTAGCCAGAATGCCGTGTGGGCGAGCGGGAGTCCACCGGCATGGGGAGGCGGATAGATCGCCGCCGGCGGCG
Source organism: Gammaproteobacteria bacterium (assembly GCA_050740435.1). Classification (GTDB taxonomy): domain Bacteria; phylum Pseudomonadota; class Gammaproteobacteria; order JACCXJ01; family JACCXJ01; genus USCg-Taylor. The sequence goes on along the minus strand of JBOIDL010000271.1, from coordinate 1,615 downwards.
GCGTAATGGGCGGCGCCTGCACCGCAGCGAGCAGCGTGAGGAGCTGACCCTGCGATGTAGACGTCATCGACGTGAGATCCGCCGCAGGCGCCAGCGTGATCTCGCAACAACCTTGCGCCGTGCCCGCGGCGTGCGTGACGCAACCGCCGCCGCTCTCACAGCCGTCAGCCGCTGCTTCCGTATCGCAGCAGCAGACGAGCTTCGGGGCGCCGTCCATGACCTCGCAAGCGAACAGCAATGGCATGTGCGCGCTAAGCCCGGCCAGAAGCAACAACCCGGTGATGCCCCAGCGCAATCGGCGATGACGGAATAGGCTCATGAAACGGATTGTATGGCGAGATGACTAAGCCTGCAACTCAGTGGCCACGGAAACACTCTTTTCATATACAGGCGACTGAGTTAAGAGCCGCCAAGTTTCTTCGCGTGCCCAGCTATTTTATGCACCGAATCTAGGGCCGGGTCGTCGCGCTCTCTCCCACTGGTAAGTGGAGCGTATCGAAGCCGTGCGCTGGCTCAAAGTCGAGATCGATGTACCTTACACATCGATCGTCGTTACCCTCGGCGCCTCCGAGTTCATTCCCCAGTGCGGAAGCGGATTGGGGATCTCGGGGCCGCGATTTTTCCCGCCGACAGCCCAAGACCCGTTGTCCCCGCTTTAACTACGGATTTAAACGGCAGGCACGAATGAGCGCCAAGTGGCTTGAGTGCTCGGCGAAATGAGCGTGACCGCTTCGTGCGCGGGAAAGATTCGTTGCCGAGTAGCGACAATTTGCTGGTAAGGCGTTGAACGTTCCAAATCCGACGGTACGCAAGGGTAAGCGCTCGCGAGGAACGAAGTTGGGAAAATATAGGAATACTGTCGTTGTGGTCCGACAATAAACCACCAGCCCCGTCAACCAACGCGTGCCGTTTATATCGCTGTGCCTTTGCGCGCATCAAGGGAGTCTCGGACTATGCGCACAAGAAGGGCGAACAATCTGATCGACTGGCGGCGCGTGAGAACGCCGCGTGGTTCCTGTTCACGCTCTTGGACAAGCTTGCTCGCGGCTAGGCGCCAGTAGGATAGCAGTAACGGAGGCTGAAGGCGCCAGGCTCGATATATTTGTGATATACTCGGCACATGCCCCACCGCCTGCGTGTTCACCTCGATGGATACCGTTGCACATCGTGCAGCGCGGCCACAGCCGGGAGCCATGCTTCTTTGACGAAGAGGTCTGCATAGGCTCGGTGAGGCATTGAAGGAGACGCGCCCGTATGATCTCCGATAGATACGGTGATTCGGGTGATCGCCGAGCCGTTCTGACCCGGGGCTAATCGAGCGTGCGTTTGTAGAACTTCAGCCCCAAGGCGATCACCGCGAGCATGAACGCGGCGAGCGGCCACACATGGGGCCAGAGATCGTACCAACCTTGCCCCTTGAGCAACATCCCCCGCACCAGCCGGAGGAAATGGGTCAGCGGCAGCGCTTCGCCGATCGTTTGCGCCCACCCCGGCATACCGCGGAACGGGAACATGAAGCCGGAGAGCAGGATCGAGGGCAGGAAAAAGAAGAAGGTCATTTGCATCGCCTGAAGCTGGTTCTTGGCGATGGAGGAGAGGGTGATGCCGAGAGTAA
>JBOIDL010000270.1:0-4299 GCA_050740435.1 Gammaproteobacteria bacterium | reverse complement strand
AGACTGCCATTCACGACCAGGATACGTCCGTGCGCTTAGATGCTATCACGCAGTTGGGGGGATATGCCCAGGAAGACCCGTTGGTTGAGCCGACTCTCTCCCAGGTAGCTCACAGCGATAGTGATCCACAGGTGCGGGAGGCCGCAGCGGAACTATTGCAAAGCCTCCAAAACAGGGAGTGAGCACTTTTCTGGCGGCTCATGGGGCTAAAGGGCCACGCAGCGATGGCTTGCCCCCGTGACAGGAGCGTCCAATCGAAAAATGGGGACGCACACATTTATTCCTTTAATCCGCACTCTCCGGCTTCTTCGGCCGTCCGCGCGGCCGCGGCCGCAGCAGATCCACCGACTGCGGTGCGCCATCCAAGCGCATGCGCTGACGTCCTAGCCTACATCCGGGACTCCTACGACACAGGGTGACGCCGGCCTCAACATTCCCCTGTGTACGTCAGCAAGTTGTTTCGGAGTCATTGAACCTTTCGTGTCGAACAAGGTGATAACGCCCTTCGACGCGGATGCCGTGGCGCTCGCCTCACGGGCGATGTGCTGGAAATGATGCGAGGAATCAAGCAACGTCCGGTGTGCTCGGCGCCGGCAACGACGGGGCGGACCGGATGGACGGCGGCTTCGGCTTCGACATCGTCGACTACAGCGACCATGGGGGCGTGCCGGTGACAGCCAGCCTCGACAGTCAGGCCAACGACGGAGCGACCGGTCTGAACGAGGGCGACGACATCGATTTCGGTGTCGAGGGCATCACCGGCGGCTCCGGCGCCGACGTCCTGATCGGCGACGACGGGCCGAACCGCCTGCTTGGCGGCACGGGCAGCGACCCCGTGGCGGTACGCGGGCGGCCGTGACGGACGGACCGAACCAGCTCACGTGCGACCCATGCGAGGTAAAATGCTAAGCTAGTCGCAACGAGTAATTTGACCTTGGGTGGCATTGCTATGTCAACCGTTCCGAGATCCGACCTACACGGGCCTACCCGGGAAGAGCTGCGTCAACGCTGGGAACGGGTGTTGCGCGACCCGGAGTTAGGCGATCTGCCCTACAAGATCGAGACGAATCGCTATGGACAAATCGTCATGACGCCGCACAAACCCGCGCACTCAGGCTATCAAGGGTTGCTCGCGGAGCTTTTGAAAAGCCACATGCCCGCCGGTGTCATTGTGCCAGAATTAGCTATCGTTACCGAAGAGGGCGTGAAAGTCGCTGACGTTGCGTGGATGAGTCCAGCGGTATGGACACACATTCGATCAGAATCGGCGGCAAGCCGCGCGCCAGAGGTTTGCGTTGAGGTCCTGTCAGAGCGCAACACGCTGCCCGAGATCGAGCGGAAGGTCGCGCTTTACTTCGCTCAGGGTGCGCAAGAGGTGTGGATCTGCGATGAAGGGCACATGCGCTTTTATGCGCCCGCCGAGCCTGAGCCTCGCGTGGTCTCCGCGCTTGCTTCTGGCTTTCCCGCAAAGGTCACCCTCCCCGAATAGTCCGTATCACATATTTGAACTTATGGCGCCCCGATGACTTCCCTGTCCCCGGAGGAGAAGGCCGGAGTGAGGATCAAGGGTTGATGCACGTGTTTGTCGAGTCCCCGGGGGAGAGGCGACTCTGGATTTAAAGATGTCTTTTTTGTTCAGTCGCCAAGGCGTAAGAATCGAAAAAGACGCAGACCGCTGCAGGATCTGTTTATAAAACCTCCCTCGCTGGATAGAGGCGCGTGGCCCTAGGCCTCTCCTCGCTCGTCCTCGAAGCAGCCGGATCGCAACCGATCCTATGGCGCCCCGCCGCTAGGTCTTAGCTCCCGCATATCGCCCCGTTGCAGCGCCTGCTCCCTCCAAGTGCATGCGCTGACGTTCTAGCCTACATCCGGAGTACGACGACACAGGGTGCCCCCGGCCCCTTTAGCCAACTCTCCTATGTGTACATCAGCAAGTTGTTTCGGAGTCATTGAACCTTTCGTGTCGAACTAGGTGATAACGTCACGAAGAACGAGAACGGGAGAAGCGACCCAGGTTGCACGATCCTCCGTCTTCACTCGATCCGGAGCGACGAGATTGCTTCGGACATTACTAACTTTATCTCAGTGAATATTCCTATACCACTTATATTCAAGAGGAAAACGACCATGTACAGCAAGAAACAGTTGATCGCGGCCGCGCCGCTGGTATTGAGCCTAGCCGCCTTCACCCAGGAGGCCCTGGCCGTCACCGACATCACCACCTGCCAGACCATCAGCGAGTCGGGCTCGTTCCGTTTGACCAGGAACCTGAGCGCCAATGGGGACTGCCTGGTGGTGACCGCCGATCGGGTTGAAATCGATCTCCGAGGGCACACGATAGGCGGAGACGGCACCGGGACCGGGGTGACGGACCAGCGCCGCAGGGGCGGGTTCGCGATCACCCTTCGCGACGGCACGATCGCCAACTTTCAACAAGGCGTCAATCTCGGTCAAACCGAAGGTTCCGTGGTCGAACAACTCCGCGTGGTCGAGAGCGGCGATGTCGGCATCACGCTGTTCAGCGGCCGGGTGCGGTCCAACGTGGTGTTCGATGTCGATGGCAGTGCGGGAATCCAAGTCGGGACGGGCGTCGTCGCCGACAACTTCGTGTCAGAGGTTGGCACGACCGGCATCGTGGTAGGCTCGGGCAGCACCGTAATCGGCAACAGCGTGTCGGTAGCTGGACGTGATGGCGTGTCCGCCAGATGCCCAGCTCGGGTCGCGGACAACAGCGTTAGGGGCTTCGATGCGAACAAGACCGATGGATTCACGGGTGTGGCCATCGCGACCAGCGGCAGCGGTTGTTCCGTCTCGGACAACGCCAGCAATTTCATTAAGTGACGGCGCGGAACGGCGTGCAGAGTCTTTCCGATCTGATCCAGCGTTGCTGCCAGCGGAGGAAGCATGATGAAATCGTAAGCCTTCACATCCTTGTCAGGCAGGGCCCCGTTATCATGGGGCCCTGTCTTGTTTCTTGATCACTGTAACGACACTTGTCGGGAGTTCGTCATGAATCCAATACGTCATATCATCGTAAGCATCGCTTTGGCCACCGGGCTGGTCACGAACGCGGCTCGGGCGCTGGACACCTCCGCTCACCACGCCGGACCAACGTACTTCAACGGACAGCGGTTCTGTAAGCATCGGCTCCATGGGGAGCTGTTCTCCAGGACCGAGTTGTTCTTTGGCTTGTCACGGGCGGCGCCCGATCCGGACGTAACCGAAGCGGAATTTCCGGCCTTCATAGATGACGAGGTAACCCCCGTTTTCCTGATGGGCTGACCCTGCTGAGCGGCATAGGTCAATTCAAGGACTCGGCCGGAACCACCGTGCAAGAAGGATCAAAGCTCTTGATACTGCTTTATCCTTTCAACAAGCAGAATAACTTGGCCGTTGAAGAGATCCGCACGGAGTATAAGGACGAGTTCCAACAACAGTCGGTGCTGCGCGTGGATGAACGGTCCTGTGTGTCCTTCTGATATTAGCGGTGGAACAGACTACGGTTGGAGAGAGCTTCGCCAGACACTGGTTCGGCGGACGCAGACCTATCGTGGTCTGTTCCCGATACATCCAAGCCAACGGCCACGAATCGTCGTGTCTCATTATTGAGAGGAACGTGACATGAAAAACTTGTCGACTGCCTTCGCGTGTCTACTACTGGTGTCATCTTTTGACGCATTCGCCGTTGATGACCGAGGTAACACCGCCACTCAGGGTGCTGAAACTTGGCTTCGCGCCGCGCAGTATATGATTCCAAAACCGAAGTATGTGCACGGCCATCTCACGCTGGTCCCGCCAGTCAAACTCGAAGTGAGTCAACTGATGGATCCCGCGGCGCAGTCTTCCTCGCTGCAAAAAAGATCGTGCTCGTCGGTTTGGACAACCCTTTTACCGACCCCGCCGTGAACGAACCTGGCGTAGGACCATTCCCTCCCATGCCGTCCTGGGAGCACGGAAACAATCCATGGCTTCCGTTCGGAGCACACCACCACAACCTCACGCAAGCAGGCGTTCACCAGATCCAAAATCTGAATCTGACCGAAATGGCGCAGAAGAAGGTGCACCTCGGTGCGGTCTTCATTCTTCCCATTCGATTCAAAGGTGGATCGGGAAGCCCTGTCCGTCCGGTCGTGATCGGTCACCCGAACGACTAATGAACCTCGAAATGGGGACAGACCCTGACGTATCCCCACAAAATTTACTGGTATATCAACGCGTAAATAAATATATACAGTCATGGAACCTGCATGATGGTTGACGATCTCAGTGATTGGCAACCCTACCAACCACAGGAGATCA
>JBOIDL010000269.1:0-4324 GCA_050740435.1 Gammaproteobacteria bacterium | reverse complement strand
TCCGCAAGGACAGCTCACCCTCACTATGTCAGCCAATCAAGCGGTCCAGGAGGAGTTGTTGCATTACCTGGCGGCTTTGAAAGCCGCGTGAGCCGCCGAACAACCGGATTTTTTGCAACGTTAGGGTATATTCATTACCCCAGATGCTTCAGCGCGAATTCCGTCATGCTCGCCAAACGCTGGAGCACACTCTTCATAAACAGCCGGTAAAAACGCAGTTGACACTCCGGTGATAACTGCTCCAGCATCGTTTCGTTGATCTTGAGCACCGAACAATGGCGGTTCGCTATGATCGCCGCCGTCCGTGCGCCCTCGGTGATCTTGCCGATTTCCCCGAAGCAACCGCCTTCGTTGAGCAGGGCCATTCTCTTTTTCGCGTGTACTACGACGGCGCTGCCTTCCACGATGATATAGAACGCATCCTCGATCTCGCCGCCGGTCAGTATCGGCTCATCGTCCGAGAACTCTTGGCGGATACTGCCGCGGATAATCGTCCACAGTTCTGCGTCGCTAAACTCGGAAAAAAACGCGAGCCGCCGCAGCTCGTTAAAGCGCTCGCTCAACGATATGTCGCGTGCGGGCACCCATAGAGATCCGAAGATCGCCGCAAGATCCGAAGCCAAATCGAGGCCGCGTTTATAGCGGTTCGCCGGCGTTTTTTCGAGCGCGCGCGCGACTACGCGTTCCAAGACGGGCGAAGTATCGGGCCGGTATGCGCTCATCGGCGCCGGATCCTCGTTAACGACGCGATGGATCACCTCCGAGAAACGCTGGGCGTAAAAGGGATGCCGGCCGGTCAGCATTTCATACATGACCACGCCCAGGGAAAAGAGATCGGTTTGGCCTGAGATGGGCTCCTCTTGGACCTGCTCGGGCGACATATAGCCTGGCGAGCCCGCGAAGCTGAGCGTCAGGCCATCGGTGCTGTTGCCGCGGTTGATGTAAGCGATACCGAAATCGCCGATCTTGACCTCGCCCTCGGGGGTCAATAAGAGATTGGTAGGCTTGATGTCGCGATGTAACACCCCCTTCGCGTGCGCATGATCCAGGGCTTTCGCACATCTAAAAATAAGCTCGACGACACGCTCCACCGGCAACAGCCGATCCGGCGTACAATGCGCTTTAAGCGTGGCCCCTTCCACGATGTACTCCATCGCGATATAACAGGTATCACCCTCGATACCGGCGTCGAATACTTGCACGATGTTGGGATGACGCAACGCCGCGTTTGTTTGCGCCTCGATAAAAAATCGATTCCGGGTTTCCTCCGGGGCAGCCTCCGCGATACTCGCCGCGGGAACCTTGAGCGCGACCGGGCGATCGACGTAGGGATCCTGGGCGAGGAAAACCGCCGCTGAACTATTGCGGGATAGCTCCCTCAGAATACGGTATTTGCCAAAGCGCTGTGGTTTGCTGCTCATGTTTGCCAGTGAATCGGCTCGTTGTCCGGATAAGGTTTCTCGCAACGGCAATGCTAGAATAACATTGTGTGGTCTGACAGCAGCTCCAGAATAGCCGCGGCGCACCGGTTTCCGGACTCCAAAGATGCTTACAGACGCGAACGCCGACCCAGCCCCCCGCGACAGCGCGCTGTCGAAGCTCTGCCTTCAGTACCTATTGCTGGTACGGGTGGTCGTGATCTGCGGGCAACTCGCCGCGGCCATCGCCGCGCATTATATCCTGGCGATGCCGCCCTCAATACTGCCCGTGGCGATTGTAATCATCGCTCTCGGCGGTTTCACGTTTTTCAGTTGGCGCACCCTTCAATCGGGGATTCCGGTTTCGGAGCGCAGTATCCTGACACAGCTTCTCGTCGATGTCCTCGGGCTGGCGGTGCTGTTATTGTTTACAGGAGGATCGGCTAACCCATTCGCATCCTTGCTACTTTTGCCCGTCATCGTCGCCGCAGCCCTGTTGCCGCGCCGCTACACCTGGATCATCGCCGCCGAGGCAGCGCTCTTTTACACCGGGCTTTTGTTCGTTCATGTGCACCCGCTTTTCGTCGAGGTCCATCCTCCGGAGAGCACCCAGATCGGACATGAGTTTACCTTCCATGTCTGGGGGATGTGGCTCGGGTTCCTATTGAGCGCCATGGTCGTGGCGTATTTCGTGGCGCGCATGGGCTCCACCTTGCGCCAACACGATCGGGATCTTGCGCAGGCCCGGGAAAGAGCGCTGGAAGCCGGCCAACTCGCGGCCTTGGGCTCGCTGGCCGCCGGAACGGCGCACGAGCTCGGGACCCCGCTCGCGACGATCGCAATCTTGGCTAAGGAATTGGAACACGACTATGAGGACAACGAGACGCTCACGGGAAAACTTCAGCTATTGCGCAGCCAGGTGATGCGCTGCAAAGGGATTCTGTCGAGCATGGCGGCGCGTTCGGGCGCGGCCCAAGCCGACGCGGGTCGGCCCGTTTATCTGGATCGCTATCTCGAGGATCTGATCGGCGAATGGCGTGATTTACATCCCGGGCTCGCGCCGCGAGTGAAGCGTTCCGGACCACAGCCGGCAGCGCAGATCATCGCCGATCGAACCCTCACACAGGCTCTTCTCAACGTGCTCAACAACGCCGCCGATGCGGCGTCGCAAACCGTGGCGGTAGAGGCGATATGGACCGCCGATCGCCTCGAGATCACGGTCTGCGACGATGGCGCCGGCCTGCCTGAGACGTTGCGCGAGCATATCGGGAAACCTTTCGTGACCACCAAACCCGCGGGAAAGGGGTTGGGCCTTGGCTTGTATCTCGCGCGCACCACGCTCGATCGGCTCGGCGGTACGCTCGATCTTCAAGAGCTGCGGCCTTCCGGTGTATGCGTCAGAATCGGTTTACCGCTCACTCCCTTATTGACCGCGAAGCCGTTATGATCGATGCCATGCTCGAAACTCCGGCGCCTGCTGTGATACTGGTGGACGATGATCCCGCGTTTTGCGAGGTTCTGGGCGATGCGCTGGCCCGGCGAGGACTCGATACCTTCATCGCTCACAACGCCGCGGACGGTCTACGGCTGGCCGAACAGCATGCGCCCGGCTATGCCGTGGTCGATCTGCGTATGCCCGGTCCCTCGGGGCTCGAGCTGGTAGCCCGCCTCCGGGCGCAAGATCCCGAGATGAAGATTGTCGTGCTCACGGGTTATGCCAGCATTACCACGGCCGTCGAGGCCATAAAGCTCGGCGCTACTTACTACCTCACGAAGCCCACCGACGCCGACGAGATCATGGCGGCCTTCCACCGCGACGGCGGCAATACCCGCGCCGAGGCCGCGCCGCACCCGATCTCGATGGACCGCATCGAGTGGGAGCACATTCAGCGTGTCTTGGTCGAGTGCGGCGGCAACGTCTCCGAAGGCGCCCGGCGTCTGGGAATGCACCGGCGAACGCTGCAGCGCAAGCTCAATAAGCGGCCGGCGCCGGTGTGAGTGACGTCCGCCGAGGACCCCGATGCGGCTTGATCTCCAGAGTCATCCCGGCGCTTACGCCATCCGCTCCTATCGGCGGGGCGCCATCGTGGTCAACGAGGAGACCCTGACGCAAAGCTTCATCATCACGCCTACGCAACTTCTCCGCGACTGGCCGCCCCAACGATTCGATGAGGTGCTGCTTGAGCACTTCACCGCGATCGCCCAGCTCAAGCCCGACATCGTCCTCTTCGGAACTGGAACGCGGTTGCGTTTTCCGCCCGCGGACATCGCCGCCGGTCTATTGAGCGCGGGCATCGGCTTTGAAGTGATGGATACGGCGGCCGCTTGCCGCAGCTACATTATCTTGTTATCCGAAGATCGCAACGTGGCCGCCGCGCTCCTGATGATCGAATAGCACCCAACTTGGGATCTCTCGGCGAGGCTCCTCGGTTTCACCGCCCGCGGAGCAAGCGATCGGGTCGGACCCCCGATCGGTACTCTGCTATGTTGTCTCATATTTTTCAAGACCAGACCCCCTCCCTCACCGGATCTAAGTGGTAAAGATCTCTTGTAGTGTGTTCAGGGTCGCAGCCATGGTCTTATGATGCACGGCGCCGGCGCGTTTGATCAAACGGACCTGGTCGAGCGCTCTGATTTGATCGAGCAAGATCAAGCCCTTCTTACCCGCGAACGTCACCGGAATTCGATAGGGCGCCATTCCGCCGCCGGTCGTCATAGGGGCCACGATCGCGGTGCGCAGATGGTCGTGCATCTCGGCGGGTGACACGATGAGACAGGGACGGGTCTTGCGGATCTCGCTGCCCACGGTGGGATCAAGCGTTGCCAGCCAGACCTCGCCACGGACTACCATTGCAGTTTCTTGTCGTCTTCATTTCCGAACTCCGGCCAAACGAGCCCATCATCGC
>JBOIDL010000268.1:0-4333 GCA_050740435.1 Gammaproteobacteria bacterium | reverse complement strand
CGGGAGCTCGAGGATCAATGACCAGCACAGGATAGTCGTCATTCAGCGGCGCAAGCTCCATGACCGGTTGCCCTTTTTTGTCTGATCCCCTAGGCCGATATTTTCTGAATACTACTTTGTTGTCGTTTTCTAATAAGGCGACGACAAAATCTCCTGGTTGTGGTGGTAATTCGGGATCCAAGATCACGATATCTCCCGGATAAAACTCTTCCAGCATGCTCTCGCCTTCTATGGCGAGCCCGAAGGAACGGTCGCTCAGGTTCTCGATATTGGTCCACACGTTTTCAGTACGCGCAGTGATGGGGTATGGCTCATCGCTTGCCGTCCATTCGGCGGCTTGGACATAATCGCAGACCGGCACGATCTGATCTCCGTAGGCCGAAACTATGATGTTTCCCCGATCGCCGATAAACCGCTTTCCGCGCGATCTGGCGCGCTGAGACACCGGTACATCAAAGAGTAATTCTTCCGGTGTGGTCTCGAGCACGTCTGCGACCCGCTCAATCCGCTTTCGGCTGGGGGCCGTTTCATCGGCCTCCCAAAGCTGCACCGATTGGGGTCTCACCCCCACTTGGCGGGCGAGCTCCGACTGGGTCCAGCCTCTACGCGCCCGTGCTTCCGCAATTCGTTTTCCAATGCTCATGCCTAACACTGTACAAGTAATGCTTGTTATCCGCAACTACAAGTCACCCTTGACCTACGCAGTGAATACTTGTAGATCTTGCTTGTCATGAACGCTGCGTTGAATCGGGCTATCCGATTCCTGGGGAGTCAAGCCGCACTCGCCCGCTCGTTGGGCATCCGTCCGCAAGCGGTCCAACAATGGACTGTCAAAGGACGCGTACCACCCAAACGCTGTCGGGCCGTCGAAGACGCCACCGGCGGTAAAGTCACCCGCTATGCCCTGCGACCCGATGTCTTCGGTGCAAGCCCTCAGCACCGAGCCGACGATGATCCCGGACCACAAGACATCATGTTCTTATGATGAACACTGCCTGTTCCACTAGACGCGTTAATTGGAAAGGCTCCATCGTCCTGGTTTTGGAGAGATGTCGCCATTCACGTCACAGCGGTCACCCGCATGGCGTAATCACTGAAGGACCCCCGGAAACCTCATGAAAAAGCTACAAGGTTTTCTTCACGGCAACACGGCATCGGCTATCCGGTCGACCACGCATCTCTCGCCAAGATGGACTATGCCATCGAGACGCTCTTTCCCTGCATCCCGATGGCATTCCGTGCGGGAATTGGGTTATCGCAGGTTGAACGCATCCGCACGCTGGAGAATATCTTGGTTGCCTTCCTCAAGGACCGCAAACTGGAGGGCGCAGTGGACGAGGCCCGGCGGTGGTTTCCGAGCTCTGTGACGAATCGGTGGCCAAGGTGCGCGCCGATTTTGGTTTCATTGGAGCGACCGGCCGTTCGGGTCACGACGCGCCGCCGCCCGAACCATTCAAGCTGCGCGACGCGAAGTCTCGACGCACCAGCCGTCCCGGGCCAGACCCCAGACACAAGCCCAGAGCGATCGGACGGATCTTCCTCGTTGAGATTTCTATAACGTATTGATTATGTTTGAATAGCTGTTGATTGGTTTTCCATTATGTTGGCATGTATAAGGCCAATCAGTGACTGGGTAACCTGATATGGCTATACTGGGTTGCCATGTACGTTGCGGTCATTCCCAATCGCAAATCCCCGCCCGCCATCCTCTTGCGCGAAGGCTATCGGGAAGGGAAGACGGTCAGAAACCGTACCCTCGCTAATCTCACCCATTGGCCCGCCGAACGCACCGAAGCCCTACGCCGGGCGCTGCGCGGGAGTTTGCTGTCGGGTGATCCGCAAAGCGGGCCGATCTTCGGCGTCTTGTTCGCCTTGAAATACCTCGCCGAGCACCTCGGGATCCCTCAAGCCCTGGGGCGCACCGAGGAGGCCAGGCGGGTGTTGTTTTTGGTGCTCGCCCGCATCGCCCATGGGGCTCTCGGCTCTCGGTGGAGGACCTCTTACAGCTCTCCGCCTTTGATGAGGACGGATCTGTACGCTGCCTTGGACTGGTTGGCAGAGGCGCAACCGAAGATAGAGCAGCGTTTGTATCAAGCCTATGTGCGGCGCCGGGGTCAACCCCCCGTGCTGGTGCTCTATGATGTGACCTCTAGCTATCTGGAGGGCAATCACAATGAGCTCGGGGGGCTACAACCGCGACGGCAAGCGGGGCAAAAAACAGATCGTCATCGGTCTGCTCACAGCCGACGAGGGCGAGCCGCTCGCCGTCCGGGTCTTTGGGGGCAATACCGCCGACCCCAGTACTCTCGCCGAACAAATCACCACTTTGAAGAAGCAGTTCGCTGTGGAGGAGGTGGTGTTCGTTGGCGACCGCGGGATGGTGAAAACCAAAGGGAAAGCCGCCCTGGGCGCGGAGCAGTGGAAGTACATCACCGCTTTGACTAATGCCCAGATCCGAGCGTTGCTCAAGGAGAGGGTGCTGCAACCTGATCTTTTCGATACCGAGATCTCCGAAGTCAACTATCAAGGCCGGCGTTTGATCCTGCGCCGTAACGAGGCGGTCCGCTACCGAGAGCAAGAGCGGCGGGAAGATAAGTTGTCGCGTTTGCGCGAGAAGCTCGCACAACGTAACAGCTTTGTTCAAAGCCACCGACGGGCCAATCCAAAGGCCGGGCTCGAGCAACTCCAAGGCTGGATAAAGCACCACAAACTCCAGGCCTTCGTCAGCCTCACACTCGAGGATCGCAGCCTCCACTGTACCGTCGATGAAGAGGCGGTGGCCGAAAGCGCGTTGCTCGATGGCTGCTATGTCTTAGAGACCGATGTGCGCCCCCAGCATATGGATACCCAGACCGTCGATGCGCGCTACCGCGACTTACAACAGGTCGAGCGTAATTTCCGCACGCTCAAAACCGGCTTCTTGGAGGTGCGTCCCCTCTTCTTGCGGAAAGCCGCGCGCACGAAAGCCCACGTGTTTATCGCCTTCTTAGCCTTGAAGATCACCCGTCTCTTTGAGAGTCAATGGCATCGGGCCTTCGGTACCACCGACGACGATCCCCACGCCCTGACCCTCGATGACGCGTTGACGGCGTTATCCCGAATCACCTACCTCTATTATCCGATCCATGGCAAAACCTTCGCCCGCCTGCCGCGTCCCCGCGCTCGAGACCACCTTCCCTACACCGACAGCGACTGTGGTGTAGACAGTAAGCCTTTGCGACCTCTTTCCAAGTTTCCACCTAACATGCAATAGCTTATGCTGAAATCTCCTCGGCTGTCGTCGAGGAAGATCCGTCGGAGCGTGTCCCTGGAACTTCGGCTGGCAGTGCCCCATCCGCTGTTGCATCGGACGTAACTACTGAAGGCGGTGATCGCGGTGGACGGTACCTGGAGAAACCTCCAAGCGACGATGCCTGCGAGGATGCATTTGGGATCGACGATGAGCGGACCAACGAAGATGCCGAGCAGCCACCACTCACGCGTTCCGGCGTGTCTTTGGTTGCAGTCCGCAAGAAAAACGACTGGCCCCAGGACGTGAAGAGCCTGCGCGGCCGGATGTGGACGTTGGCGACGCAGCTCGCACAACGCCAGGGGTTGAGCACCTGCGTCTGTCTCTGTCCGAAAGGCTGCGGGTTCATCGTGGATCTGCCGGATCAGCCGTTGTATATCGGCGAGCACCCGGCGTCCGCCGAGGAAGCCCAGCGGGTGACGCTCTGGTGGATGCTCGCCGCGCTCTCGGACGAATGGCTTTACGGCATCGATCAAGCACCAGCGCTCGATTACCTGGAAGACGCGAGCATCTATCCCGCTATCCGGGCCGTGTCCGAGGGCGACGAGCGCACCGCCACCGAGACCCTGATGCCGAGGGTGAGCTTTCCGCCCTCGCTCGATCTCGCCGCGCGGCAACTCTTCGCGGTGCTCGATGAACACGACTACACGCGGCTCATCCAGCTTATTGACACACGGCGGGCGCTTCAAGTCCACTGCCGTCGGCTGGGTAAGCGCATCGTCTGGGAAATTTAATACGCTACCAAGCGTTAGGGGGAGATAAACCATGCGCATCCGTAAAGAAGCGGAGCTCAATACAGCCATCCTGCACTTCCTCGCCAAATGCGTGGCCGAGGGCGATGATCAAACGCTGGCTTATCTGGGTCTGGACCGCAAAGACGCCGAAGCGATCGAGTCCCTCCATTTTACCGATATTGATTATCTGGGCTCGGCACACTTCCCGTTGCTGCGTAAAGCCTCCATCGACCGCGATCTTATGCACCGGCTGATCGAGCGAGTCCGTGCTTTCCGTCAGAGCACCTCGATTCGGGATGAGCTACTGACG
>JBOIDL010000267.1:0-4366 GCA_050740435.1 Gammaproteobacteria bacterium | reverse complement strand
GCGCACGGGCTGATTCGCTCGAGCTTCCTACCGCCGGCGCCGATACAGGAGTTGCGCGATCTGACGCGCACGCGCAAACAGCTGCTCCGGGAAATCTCGCAGCATTCTTCGCGCATCCAGAAGATCCTCGAAGATGGGAATCTGAAACTCGGCAGCGTGCTCTCGGACGTGCTGGGCAAGAGCGGCCGTGCCATCCTCACCGCGCTCATCGCCGAAGAGAGCAATCCCGAAAAACTCGCCGACCTCCCTCGGGGCACCGCGCGCAAGAAACGCAGAGGCAGCCGGATAAACTCCCCGGGTCGGGAAGCTCGGCTCGCTCACCGAAGGTGTCGGGCGTCAGGGTGATGTGCTCCAGCGCCTCGCTCAAGAGATCCATGCTGACGTGCAATTCCACCGCTGCGGGGCTCACTCGCTTAAAGCGACCAGGGAAAACCCAAGCTGTCCTTGACCGCAAAGGAACTTCCGTCCTGCGCCGAAATTCCGAAAAGGCGTGACTTTCTTTAATCTTCAAGACATTGAGAACGAGCTTCTCCACCAAGCGCCCTACGCACGCCCGCATGATCTCCGCAACCCCACGCTTGGGAAGCTGATTGTGAAAGGGCTTGTAGCCCCAAACAACGCATTGAAACCGCGTTGGAGCTCCGCCAACGTCTCGACCTTTCTACTCGCTAGCGTCGAGAGCATCGCCCTCACCAGCCGAAACGGCGTCACCACCCGTTCACGCTGACACTACCTCACCACGCGAGATCCGCGAGCGTCGGCTACTTTGTCTTTTTCTTCTGTGGACGGATCCAGCCCTCAACGGTCGTCTGGCGCGCCCGGCCCAGCGTTAAGGCGCGGGGCGGTGCGTCTTGGGTAAGCGTCGTTCCCGCGCCGATCGTGGCCCCAGCACCCACGCGAACCGGCGCGACGAGCAGCGTGTCCGAGCCGATAAACACACCATCGCCGATGACGGTCTTGTGTTTGTTCGCCCCGTCGTAGTTACAGGTGATAGTCCCCGCGCCGACATTGACGTCGCGGCCGACTTCCGCATCCCCTACGTAACTGAGGTGGTTGATCTTGGAACCGGCTGCGACCGTCGATTTCTTGATCTCGACGAAGTTACCCACGTGGACCTGGTCGGCTAGGCGGGTCTCGGGCCGGATCCGGGAGAACGGTCCAATGCGCGCGCCCTTACCGATCGCACACTCTTCAAGCACACAGTTCGGCAACACGGCCACGTCGTCCGCAAGCTCGGCGTCGCGCAGGTAGGAGTTGGGCCCAATATGAACCCGATCGCCTAATTTAACGCGCCCTTCGAGGATGACGTTGACATCGATCACGACATCCCTCCCGAACGCGATCTCCCCGCGCAGATCGAAGCGGCTGGGATCGCGCAAGGTCACCCCCGAGCGCATCAAATGCTGTGCTTGCAGGCGTTGGTAATGGCGCTCGAGATCGGCAAGCTGCGCGCGATCATTGATTCCCATGACCTCGTAGACCGAGCCCGCCGCCACGGTTTTAATCGGGATCCCCTCTCCCACCGCCATGCCGATGATATCGGTCAAGTAGTACTCGCGCTGGGTATTGCGGTCATCGAGCCGCTCTATCCATCGGAGCAAATGCGCCGCAGGGATCGCCATCATGCCGGTATTGACCTCGCGGATCGCCCGTTCCTCGGGAGTCGCATCCTTGTGCTCCACGATCCGCACCACCGCTCCGCTGCAATCGCGCACGATGCGACCGTATCCGCCCGGATCATCCAGATCCACGGCGAGCAACCCGATCCCGCCCTCCGCGAGGGCATCCTTCAGGCGTTGCAAGGTCTCCGAGGTAATCAAGGGCACATCCCCGTAGAGGATCAGGACGCCGTTGCGGGAATCGATCGATGGCAAGGCCTGCGCAACCGCATGACCGGTGCCGAGTTGCCGGGACTGTTCGATCCAGGTGACATCGAGATGCCGCAGCGTTTCGCGCACCCTCTCGCCGCCGTGACCGTAAACGACGTAGATCCGCTCGGCGCTCAGCCACGCCGCCGCGCGGTACACATGTTCCAGGAGCGGCCTTCCGGCGAGGGCGTGCAGTACCTTTGGGACATCGGAATACATCCGTTTCCCCTGGCCGGCCGCCAAGACGACGATACTAAGGTTCATAGGCTATGGGCACAAGCTACGGCTTCGAGGCAAGCACCTTGCGCCAGAATAATTTGAAGCGAGCGGGCGAGCAAGCCCTCGACCCGCCCGCGCTACCGCGCGTGTATGCCGGAGCACGGGCTAGCCGCACCCGGAGGCGGTTGCCGCTAGGTTGGGGAGACGGCGTTGAGACACCTTACTTGGGGATTTCCGAGTGCCTGAAGTGACCATACAAAGTCACGAGGCCACCAATGAGGGCAAGGCCCGCGATTTCTAGATCGGCAGCCCCTTCCTCGGTATCTATGCAAAGATCGTCGCTCTCGCTCGGTTGTATATAGTCCCAGAATCCCAAGTACGCCGCTAATAAAGATACGGCGCCGCCGATCACGACGGGATTGACCCACGGTGGTAACTGGTTTTGTTTGGAGTTCATGGTGCAGTCTCCTCAGTGAACACAGAAGGGTCTACCATATTGCATTCGTGAGGATCGAATGTCTCTCGACCTCGGCGTATCGCTTGCTCACGCCACCAGCGCCTCACTCAACTCATCCAGCATCCGTTCGACTCCGCGCCAAACAGCTTGCGTGCCGCCACCACGCCGCCCCTGGTCGCGTATCAAGTCGGCGGGTGCGATCTCGACATTGGCGGCGAGATAATCCTTGATGCCTTTGAGCCAGTTCTTCATATGACTGGTCGCCTAGAGCAGTTTCTGGAACTGCTCTCGATTGAGATCACAGGCGCGGAGGATTTTGCTGAACAACCCCGGGCCGATAGTCTCACCGGCGTGCACCGGAACAACGGTGGATCGACCATCGGCGTGCCGAAGAAAATGATGGCTACCCTTGACCCGAATACCTCAAACCCAGCTTTCTTCAATTTGGCTACTAACTCCTTGCCGGTGAGGCTGGGAAGCAAGGTCATGCGGCGATCGTAATCCGCTGGACCCCGACGAAATCGAGGGGCTCGGGTGGTTCGCCTTGAACCTCAAGGCAAAGCTCGATAGCTTCACGGATGCGCTCCATTAGCTCGTCGAGCGACTTCGCCTGAGTATGGCAGCCGGGCAGCGCGGGCACCGACGCAACGAAATACCCAGCCGAGTCCTTTTCGACAACGATATCAAACTGACGCGCCATAGAGACCTCCAGTGATCAATTCTACGCCGATTCGATTCAAAGTTTAAAGGGGTCGGTGGGCATGACCATAGTCCCACCTGGACGGAAGGGTCAATGAGAAATGGCGGAACCCAATAAAGGTGGTTCCGCCGTACGCGGTATGCGGGCTTCATGGCGATTTCCCAAGCGTCGCCGCTGACGAACACCTCGTTAGAGGCGTCGAGAATGAGCGCATCCTCTCGTCAGATCTTGAGCGGAACAGCCCTGAGCTGCAGACTAGGAATGCTTGCCAGCTTTCCGTCATTGCTGAACAACACAGCATTCGCCACCATGGCGGTAGCGGCGATGATGGCATCGGGGATCTTCAGTCGATGCAGGCGGCGCAACGTGATCGCCTGGTCGCGAATCGGCTCGCTGATGGCCGCGCGGTCAGCGACAGCAAGAAAGGCACGGATGCGTTGTTCTTCACCGACCTGTAGGTCTGGGAACGATAGCAGCTCGATTTCCGTGATGACCGAAACCCCGTACCGTCCAGCTGGGAGCGCCATGGCCAGGCGATCATTGATGAGGTAGATTATCGTGTTCGTGTCGAGCAGGAAATTCATTCCCACTCGACCCTGATATGACGTTGGTAGTCCAGTCCATCGATTCCGGAAAAGCTTTGGATGGTTCCGGCGAAGCGCATGAGTTCCTCGGCGTTCGAGTCCGAGGAAATACCGTCGGTGGTCTCCTCACCGACGATGACCACGACCTCATGCGGACCGGGTCGTACCGTGTCCGGCAGCTTGATGACCACGGTGCGGTCTTCAGGGATCTCGAGCTTGCGGGTGATCGTAACCATGGTCGTTCCATAAAGTCGCCGCTTTGTGTGACTTATGATACCACGGTCGAGAAGCACACAGCGATCGACGACGCTAACGCCGTGCGAGGCCCCGAGTGCGCAGGCGCTCGTAGGCCTGCCAGACATCCGCCGCGGTGAGATGGTGCGGCGAGTGCCTGAGGTCTTGTTGCCGTAAAAGCTAAGGGTGTAGATCGGTAACTGATCTGATTTTATTAGAGTGTTGGCGTGTTCGGGTAGCGTGAGCTGACAATTTGTCATGGCGGTAGAGAGGTGAAGGGGCAGTGGTCCTCGTGGGATAATTC
>JBOIDL010000266.1:0-4383 GCA_050740435.1 Gammaproteobacteria bacterium | reverse complement strand
GACCCAGCGCGAGCGAGCTCATCGCCGAGTATTGCCTGGCCATGGAGTTCTCGGCCACGTCAGAGGATGTAGCACGTACCAGCCATCCCCATCCCACGCGGTCGGAGGCATCTCGCCAGGCAGCGATAGGTGTTGATCGTTGGGCGATGCAGGCTTGAGCCGGTGTGTCGCAGCGAGAAACCATAGTATCGGTTTGAGATTAGCGCGGCACTCGCCGACCACTTAGATCCGCAAAAGCGGGCAGATCATCGTAATTCGAGACCACGCATGAATACGCATACGGTCAATGCAGCGAAAAAGTCTCAGTGCGACGTGTGGATTGCCGCTGGTGTGCGCACGCCGTTTTTGCGCGTCGATGGACCGCTCCTACACCGCGATTCGCTTACCCTTTCGGTACCGGTCGCACGCGCGATGGCCGAGCAGATCAAGGGGCGAATCGATTTCGCGGTGTGGGGTCCGGTGATCCTGAATCTCGCCTACAACAACCTCGCTCGCGAACTTTGGCTCGAGGCGAAGCTTGAGCCGCACGTTCCCACCTTCACCACGATCATGCAGTGTAGCACGAGCATGATGGCGATCTTCGAGGCCGCCGGAATGCTGGGTTACGGTGGAACGGCGCTAGCCATGGCCGGCGGTGTGGAGAGCATGAGCCACGTCCAAGTCGGCCTCCGGCAGAATCTCTCGGATTGGCTCCGGCGGATCACCCAGGCACGCGGTTTCGGCCAGCGCATCAGGGTCCTGAGCAAGCTCAGGCCTTCCGACATCGGGCTCTATGTCCCCCAGGTAAAGAACCGGGCCACGGGCAGGAGCATGGGCGAGCACTGCGAAGACATGGCGAAGACGTGGAACATCGGCCGCCAGGAGCAGGACCAACTCGCCCTCGAGAGCCACCGGCGCGCCGTCGCCGCACAGGATCGCGGCTTCTTTGCTGATCTGGTCATCCCGGTCGATGGGATCACCAACGACGGTTTTCCCCGTCGCGACACGTCACTCGACAAGCTTGCGCAGCTGAAACCCGTGTTCGACCGGCAGAGCGGATGTGGCACCCTCACCGCTGGAAATAGTTCTCCCCTGACCGACGGTGCGGCCGCCGTCTGGGTCGCAAACAGCGCCGGCCTCGCGCGCCTGCCTGACGGCCTCCCGCGCGCGCGGCTCGTCGATTTTGAGATCGCGGCCGTCGACATTTTCGAGGAGGGGATCCTCATGGCCCCCGTCTCCGCGATCCCGCGGCTCCTCACACGGCATCACCTGAGCTTCGACGACATCGCGCTTTGGGAGATCCATGAGGCGTTCGCCGCGCAGGTGCTCTGCCATGTGAGGGGACTCGAGGACCGGGACTTCGTCCGCGCCAAGGCTGGCGTCGAGCACACCTTCGGTCGATTCCCACGCGAGCGCGTGAACCCGAACGGGGGTAGCCTCGCGCTCGGCCATCCGTTCGCCGCTACCGGCGCGCGCATCCTGAGCCAGGCTGTCAAGGAGCTCGCCGCGATGCCGAGCGGCAGCCGGGCTATCGTAAGCATCTGCGCCGACGGCGGCCAGGGCACCGTGGCGTTACTTGAGAACTGAGGTGACTCGAACCGTGAACATGCCCAAGTCTACCAAGCCTGACCGCGCGACTGACACGCGGGTGACGGTGCGGAGCATCTGGCTTTCGCACCGGTTCCAGGACTGTCGACGCGAGCGAAGGCGTACAGCCCATGAGTCAGATCGGTAAGCCGCCGTGTGACGACGCGCTGATATTGCACGGGGGACAGGCCACGCCCTGCGCGCGGGCGTCGAGGCGGTGGGTGCTAGCCGCGGCGATTATCGGTTCGAGCTTGGCGTTCATCGACGGCACGGTAGTCAATGTCGCTCTGCCTGCCATTCAACGCGATCTGCAGGCCGATGCGTTCGAGGCGCAGTGGGTGGTGGAGTCCTACGCGTTGTTCCTGGCCGCGCTCCTACTCGTCGGCGGTTCGTTGGGAGACCACTTCGGTCGGCGCATGATTTTTGCCATCGGCGTCGTGTTGTTCGCGGCAGCCTCGATCGCCTGTGCGCTGTCCGCGGACGTCCGCCAGCTCATCACGGCGCGCGCAGTGCAGGGCGTGGGTGCCGCGCTTCTGGTGCCGGGCAGCCTGGCGCTCATCAGTGCGTCCTTCCCTGCAAAGGAGCGGGGCCGCGCGATCGGCACCTGGTCTGGGTTCAGCGGAATCACGGCCGCCCTCGGCCCGGTGCTGGGGGGCTTCCTGGTCGATCGCTACTCATGGGTGTGGGCGTTTCTAGTCAACGTGCCGCTGGCGATCGTCGCACTCGCGATCACTTGGCTGCGTGTTCCAGAGAGCCGCGGTGTTTCCGCCACCGGTGGCCTGGACTTTCGGGGGGCGCTGCTGGCGACCGTTGCGCTGGGCGGCATCGTGTACGCATTCATCGAGGCGCCGATACAACAATGGGGCTCGCCTGCAGTGCTCGCCGCGCTGCTCCTCGGCGTCGCCGCGGCGATGTTGTTCGTCGCGGTCGAACTGCGCGCACGCTCTCCGATGTTGCCGCTGCAGCTTTTTCGGATCCGCAACTTCAGTGGCGCCAACCTGCTCACGCTGTTGTTGTATGCGGCCTTGGGCGGAGGCCTGTACTTCTTCCCGCTGAACCTGATCCAGGTGCAGGGCTATACCGCCACCGCGGCGGGCGCGGCGCTGTTGCCGTTCATTCTCATCATGTTCGTACTCTCGCGCTGGGCGGGGAGCTTGGTCGATCGCTTCGGATCCAAGCTGCCGTTGGTGGTGGGTCCGGTGACGGCCGCGGCGGGCTTCGCCCTGTTCGCGCTGCCGGGCATCGAAGCCGACTACTGGATTGGGTTTTTCCCCGCCGTCGTCGTGCTCGGCATCGGGATGACGGTCACCGTCGCGCCGCTGACCACGACCGTGATGAACTCAGTCGGCCCGGATGTCGCGGGTATCGCTTCAGGCGTCAACAATGCCGTAGCCAGGACGGCCGCGCTGCTCGCGATCGCGATCTTCGGCATGGTGATGGCGTGGGCCTTCGAGACCGGTCTGCATGAAAGGTTGCGCGCGGCAGGTGTGTCGCAGGAGATCAGCGCATTCCTTGACGGCCAGCGCGGCCGGTTGGCGGGCGCCGCACTCCCACCCGGTGTGGACGCCACCGTTGCATCGGCGCTCAGGCGCACCGTACAGTTTTCCTTCGTGTCCGGCTTTCGCTGGATCATGCTGCTGAGTGCGGGCCTCGCGCTCTTGAGCGCGCTCGCCGCCTGGGTCTTGATCGAGCGACGACCGCGCGCGAAGAAGTGATCACATTTATGAGTTTCAGTTCATTCATCCATCGTTCCCTGCCGCCCTGGAGTTTGGGTTGATGGTGGCGAGATCGGCCAAAAGTGTTTGGAAGCTGTGCACCGGGAGACCGTCTTCGGTGCGTCGCGTGTCAGCCTTCTGTTCGGCCTTGGGGGAGACTTTCGCCGGGGCAACGATGGAGGCACGTTGTTTATCGGCGCTCGGTTTATCGTCATCGTCAAAGAGCAGTGGTGCAAGCGCCTTGCGCAGATGCCACTCCAGGTAATAGGCCAGCATGCAGAGGAAGACATGCGCACGGACGCGATCGGCGAGGTAGTGGTAGATAGGCCGGACTTTCAGATCGACGCTTTTGTAGCTACGGAAGGCTCGTTCGACATGCGCGAGATCTTTATAGGCACGTACGGTCTCCGCGCTCTGAAGCATCTCTTTGGGCACACTCGTACGGAGGAGGTAGAGCCCATCGAGCGCGGCTTCCTCGTGGATGCGCTGGGTATCGCGCTCATAGGCAAAATGCTCCTCGGAGATAGCAAGCTTAAAATGCTTAGCCCTCTTGAATCGGCCGATGACTTTGCCCACCCGCAGCCCGATCCGCGCTTGACCTTTCAAGGCACGTTGGCCTCTTTGGGTAGCGGCGACGATCTGATTTAAGTTCGCGCTCGGTGGCCTGTAAGAGCGACTCGCGTTGTTGCGCGCGTGCTTCGGCCAAGAGGCGATTCTTACAGACGATGAGTCGTTCGGCGGGATAGGCGGAAGTGGTGATCTCGGCCAAGTCCTGCGCATCGAAGATCGAGAGCTGGATAGCTTTCGCCTCGACCAACGCACGGATAGCCGGTGCCCGCAACGCCGTGATCCAATCCACCCCCTCGAGGGGCTTGAGTTCCTCTCGGATCCGTGCTTCGGTCATCATCCCCCGATCACCCACCAACACGATCCGCCTATTAATCATTGTTACGCTATTTTTCGAGGTATCAAAGGACTAGTATAACGATTCATCAAATAGTTTACTATGATGCCAGCCCCAGAGCGAACTTTTTCCAGCGCACAACCACTGGGGCAAGGTTCATCTCACGCACGCCTTGCAAGATGCGCTGCTTGAGCTCGT
>JBOIDL010000265.1:0-4441 GCA_050740435.1 Gammaproteobacteria bacterium | reverse complement strand
GCGATATCCAACCCAATCGTCGTAATATTCATCTCGGACTCCCCCTCTTCGTTTAAGTGGTATATTCGAATCTCCACTTTGGCACATCACGATGCCGTTTAGGAGAGGGTGGAGTCCATCCCATTAGCAAGTGCGAGGTGCTTTGGCTGATGTGTAGCGTCGTCTTGTGACAACGATTGCAGTGATTCATCCTTTTATCGGTAGCCATGCAAAAATCTCCTTATCGTTGAATTGATGCGCTTCTCCGCGATCCCTCGGCGGTCGCACGGATCCGGTAGCGCACCGACTGTGCCAACACTGACGGTCTCCTCGATAGGGCGGTTCGCGGGTTGCAGTGGGGCCATCGCCCAAGATGCCACCGACACCCGCGAGGGCCACGGCCTACGCGAGCGGTGCCTATTCGCTCTCCAGGTTTACAGTGAAGAAATAGGTTCCTCCCACCGCATCGTCATGCCGGTAACGCATTGGTTCATCCACCCCTTGATGTTGGGCTTCATTTCATTCATAGCCACCGGTTTAGATTACGGCAGGCAGGAAAAGATTGTCAGTTGGCTTGCACCGGCCCGCCCCGATAAGACCCCTGACAGGAAATTTTTTTACAGTCTCCGTTCAGCATCGTGTAGATAATCGCGCCGGTGTCGTTGCGGGCCTTGAAATGACCGATGCCGTCGGTATCCCCGCCCATGGTGTTGACCTTGATGGATCGGGCCGGGTCCGGGGACAAATGGGTAAAATCGAAGTCCACCCGGCCGGTCGTGGAGCCCGCGCCCACATCGAGCTGCGCCCGGACATTGGGCGCGGCCGCGAACAGCGCGCCCTTGGCGCAATCGGTGAAACCCCGCGCGGTGCTGCAATGGACTTGATCGTGGACGCCGGCGTGGAGCGTATAGAACAGTACCGGCTTGCGGCGGCGGGGGATGAGGCGCAGGCTGTGTTCGTCCGCGGCGCCGGTCCAGCGGTTGTAGTTAGGGTAAAAGCCGAACACGTAGGGATCGAAGATGTTCTGCGAACCGCAGGTTGCGACGGCGCGGTTGGTGGGACCGGCATAGAGGCAGGAATTGAGGCCGCGTATGCCGCCGGCGATATTGACGAAACGCCGGATGCCGGCCCAGGCGGCGTTGGCCTCGAGGGTGGCAATGGCCATGGACACCCCGAGCGAATGGGTCACGAGGTCCACCGTGGCGCTGCCGGTATAGGCCCGTACCGCGTCGATGAATTTCCTGATGATCTCGTACTTGCCCCGGCGGTGAAAGTTATCCTGGGGGTTTCGCTGTTCCTCAGCGCTGAGATAGGTCACCCCGAACAGCTCGCAGTCGTTGTACCCCCGCGCTTTGAATTCCTCGTACACGGAGCGATTCGGGGGGGTATAACCTGCCACGCCGCCCTGTACCGGCGAGTCCCAACTGATGGCGCGATCCGCATTGCCGTGGATGAATACCACCGGTGTCCGTACCGCCTTGCATTCCCCGCCACCAAATCCGCCGAATCCGGCGCCCGGATCAAAACCTCCGGCGTATTGGACATCCGGCGCCGAGCATTTGGGGAAGGTGAAGTCCCCGCACTCCAGGGCGCCCGCGCCCGCGCTCAGAACCATGCCGCTCACCAACCCCACATACCTGTAACGGCCTTTCGCAATTGCGTTCATGCCTCCCTCCCGAAGTAATTTGGACCGATTACATAACGATAATGCAATGGGTGCTGCGGTGCAATAATGCCCGTGGCCCGCTGAAGCCACACTCACGCGGCGCGCCCGAGCCCGCTGTATTTTTAACTGAACGCACGGGATGGTTTTCAATAGTGACCCGTGAGTTGGCGTTAGAGGGTCTAGTTCATGAGTCGGTTGCGTGCAGTGGCGGCAGCGATACTGTCAGCGCGCGCAGGCGAAAATAGAGATCGGCCCGGAATGCTCCACGGGTCACCGCGGCTTCGAGCCTACGGCGGGTTCCCGCGATCACGCGCAGGTCCGCCGGCATGGGCGCGTTCGCACCCACCGGCACAAACTCGTGGTGTTCGAGCAGCCGCAAGAGCTTCGTCTGCGCGGACCAGGGAAGCGCGTGGATCCCGTCGAGAAACAGGGTGCCGCCACGGGCCCGCTCACAACACCCTGGGCAACTCTGGCGGGCGCCGCGCGCCGCATGCCCGAAAAGCTCGTGTTCTAGCTGGGTATCTGTCCAGCCCGTACAATCGAGCTGGACAAACGGGCAGTGACTTCTGGCGCTCATGGCATGGATGGCGCGGGCGGCCGTTTCCACGGCGCCGGCGCCCGACAGCAGCACCGCCGAGCGTGCCGCGGCCGCCTCCTTGATCTCCTCGATCGCTCGGCGCGCGCGCGGCCCTTGACCAATGACCCGTTCTAGGCCGTCGCTCGCTCGGGGCTTTTGCGAAACCAGACGCGCTGCCCTGATCTCGTGCGCAGCACGCGTCTCATGCACCAAACCGACCGCCCCGGCGTGTACACCGAAATGGGTCGAAAGGACCGCGAGTACACGCCGCGCCGCCGCCCACGGATCTCCCGCGGCGCGCACGATCTTGCCGATTTCACGAAGCGCGGCGCGATCCAGATCTCGTTGCTGTTTCAATACCTTGAGCATGATGGTGGGTGGTATCTTAGATGCACATGGGCTGGGCGCCGTTGCCGGGTAAAGTCCCCCTCCCGGGAAACCTCGTGAAACGACGCCGCGAGCGCCTGCAGACTGTGGCGAGCAATCGGCATACCGGCTTGAAAATAAGTGCGACCAAACGTATGCGCTTCCGTATTATACTGGTCATCGGTACGTCATCCAGGGTGGTACATGAATTGCCGGGGCTATCTCCATGGATACGTGCGCTGCAAACCACGCGCTGGCGTGGACCGTTCCGGCATCCAAGCAAGTAACGATGGCGATCGACTGGGAGCACTACGATACCGGCACCGGCTACGATGAATTGGTAGAGGCGCCGGGCCGGCCTCGACCGCCGGCGCGACCGCTGTGCCGCTATTTGGGCTCGCTCACGAGAAGCGAGATCGATGAGCGGAAAAACGCCGCGGAGCTCGCCATCGTGACCATGGGCATCACCTTCACGGTCTATACCGAGGAGGGCGGCAGCATCGATCGGGCCTGGCCCTTCGACATCATCCCGCGCATCATCCCGAGTCATGAATGGATGCGCATCGAGACCGGGCTAAGGCAGCGCGTCAAGGCGCTCAACCTCTTCATCGACGATGTCTATCACCAGCAACGCATCGTCAAGGCGGGCGTGTTTCCACAGGAGCTGCTCGCGAATTCCGTTAATTTTCGACACGAATGCGTCGGCGTCGATCCTCCGCATGGCGTCTGGGCACACATCTGCGGCACCGATCTGGTGCGCGACCGCGACGGCGCCGTCTACGTCCTCGAGGACAACCTGCGCATCCCGTCGGGGGTGTCGTACATGCTGGAGAATCGCCTGGTCACTAAACGCGTGTTTCCCGAGCTTTTCGAGCACTACAGCATCCGTCCGGTCGACGATTACCCCTCGCAGCTCTTCGATATGCTGGCCTCGCTCTCCCCGCGCCCCGCGGACTCCCCCGCGATCGCGGTGCTCACGCCGGGGATTTATAATTCGGCTTATTTTGAGCATGCCTATCTCGCGCAACAGATGGGCGCGGAGCTGGTCGAAGGCGGCGATCTCGTGGTCGGCGACGACGACTGTGTCTATATGCGCACCATCGAGGGATTCACCCGGGTCGATGTGATCTACCGGCGCATCGACGACCTCTATCTCGACCCCCTGGGCTTCGGCACGGAATCCAAGATCGGCGTGCCGGGGCTCCTGCGCGCCTGGAAGGCAGGCCGGGTGGCGCTCGCCAATGCGCCCGGGGCGGGGGTGGCCGACGACAAGGCCGTTTATGCCTTCGTGCCCAAGATGATCGATTATTACCTCGGCGAGGAGCCCATTCTGCCCAACGTACCCACGTTCCTGTGCATGAACACCCAAGAACGCGAACATGTGCTCGCCAATCTCGACCAACTGGTCGTGAAACCGGCCAACGCCTCGGGCGGTTACGGGATGCTCGTGGGTCCCCATGCCACCCCCACCCAGCGCGCCCAGTTCGCGCGCTTGATCGCGCACGACCCTCGCAACTACATCGCCCAGCCGACCCTCTCCCTGTCCACCGTGCCGACGCTATGCGACACGGGACTGGCGCCGCGCCACGTCGACTTGCGGCCCTTCATCCTGTCCGGCAGCGAGAGCTATGTGACCATGGGCGGATTGACGCGCGTCGCCTTGCGCCAAGGATCGCTGGTGGTTAATTCCTCCCAGGGCGGCGGCAGCAAGGACACCTGGATTACAGACTAGTATAACGATTCTATAAAACATTTACTTGTATGGGTTGCGGTGCCATCATGGCCTTCCAGGCATATTCATGGTCTGGAGGGTGGCGATGGCGGGAAAGACGAGGCGACCGGCGCTGGTGATT
>JBOIDL010000264.1:0-4532 GCA_050740435.1 Gammaproteobacteria bacterium | reverse complement strand
GTCCGCGCCTATCACGGTTTGTTACCTCCCCGTGCAGCGGATATGCTCGCCGTCTGAATCGGGTAATTGACGGCATGGGGACTTTCACCCCACAAGATCCGCAGCCTTGTCGGCTGCTCCCCCAACGGGAACAAGCTGCCGCGCCGTGGCGGACGCTGGCGCAACGCTTTCGGTCCCGGATCGTCGAGCCACCGAAGAATTTCATCCAACGCTTGCTCAACGCCTTCTACCGGACCGTGGCGGACCGCGCCGAGGCCCGCGCCGATGCGATCTCGGCAGAAGCCGGTCGGATCCGGATGCAAGCAGACAGCCTGCGCGGGCTCGCACAGGCGAAGGAACAACAGGCCGAGGGTTTAGAGGCGGAGGCCACACGGCTCCTGGCCGAAGCAACGGAGGCCCGCGAGGAAGCAGCAAGCCTGCGCACCGAGGCCGACACCTTCACGGCTCAAGCCCGAGCCGCGGAAACCCTGGCCGCCGAGCACCGCGCGCTCGCCGAAAACCCGCCCTTGGCGCAGATCGCAACCCATTATCTTTACGACCCGGAGGGGCGCTTGCTCGGCGAATACGACGAGGCAGGCCAGGTCGAGCGCGAGTACGTCTATCTCGACCACCTCCCCCTCGCCCAGATCACCGGCACCGCGATCGCCTACATCCACACCGATCACCTCGGCACCCCGGAGTCGCTGACGGACCAAGACCAGGCCCTCGTCTGGCAGGCCCACCACGACCCCTTCGGGCGGGCCACCGTGGCGACCCAAGCGGTCGAGCACCACCTGCGCTTCCCCGGCCAGTACTTCGACGCCGAGACGGGGTTACACTACAACTACTTCAGGGACTATGATCCGAGCATCGGGCGCTACATACAGAGCGACCCGATTGGGCTGGCCGGGGGGATCAATCCCTATCTCTACGCCAACGCCAATCCGCTGCGGTACACCGATCCAACGGGGGAAATTGT
Organism: Gammaproteobacteria bacterium; assembly: GCA_050740435.1. GTDB lineage: Bacteria > Pseudomonadota > Gammaproteobacteria > JACCXJ01 > JACCXJ01 > USCg-Taylor. Next base: position 3,574 of record JBOIDL010000264.1, on the reverse strand, counting down.
TCTTGTTCTCCCGGCCATTGCGCCGGCCCTTACGGCCTTGGGCGAAGCCGTGGCGTTTGTCGGTTCTGCCGCACTGGCGGGAGTTGTGCTTAGTTCGGCGTGGGATGATTTGGCCGGAGATGTGCCTGATTCAGGAGCCGATGCCCGGTCAGACGACAAATCTAAACAATGTCCAGATGGCAGCGATGACGACGGTATCGACTGTGATGAGTGGCTGGATCTAATAGAAATATCAAGTTCCTTGAACAAGCGGGGGGCGCAATGGAACTCGCGAAGAAGCAGCACAATAAATCAGTCGCCCTATTCTGTCGAGTTTGTCCATCTCAATGCACGCAGGCGAAACGGTTTTGAGAAAGGTCGAGTATGAACCTACGTAAATTAGTCATCGATGAATATGCATCGACGGGGAAGATCTCCTCGCTTAAGGAGGTGGGGCACCGTGCAGGACTCTCCGATATGGAGGTTAACGATTCCCTTGCCGCGACATTGCCCCTCTCTTCGCTTGGTGGTCTGACTCCAGAACAAGCTCTTGAGGTTGTCGATGCAATCGGCACCGGTGTGATCTTCTCTAAGGATATTGAGATTCGGCTCCACGATTTTAGAGAGACGCGCGTCGTTGCTTACGAGAAACGAGCTGGGCCGCGTGATTGATCGACCGCGCCACTCTTCTTGTGAACGGTACAAGGGGACCTGCTCCAGGTATCGGGGGGTATGAGAGACTGGCTACGATCCGAACGGCAACACCACGGACAACACCGATTATGGATTCGTCTACGGCGACCACGACCGGTTGACGGCCGTCACCCAGGCGGTGATGCCCCTCGCCACCTACAGCTACAACGGTCGCGGCGAGCGGGTGACGAAAGTCGTGAGGGAGGACACACCCGACTACGCGGCCGTCGCCGCCGAGCAGGAAGCCCTCGCCACGGCGCATCGAAGCGAGTCCGAGAGGGTCGAGGCAAAGGCCCGGGACTTGGAGGCCGGCGCCCGAGCTAGCGACGCCCAGGCGACCAGCATACAAGGCGAGGCCGGCACCCTGCGCCAGGCGGCGGCCGCGCAGCGCACCGACGCTCAAGTCTTAGACCAACGAGCGGCCCTGCGGGAGAAGAACGCCGCACCGTGGCGAACGCTCGCGCAAAGGTTTCGGTCCCGGATCGTCGAGCCACCCAAGAATTTCATACAACGCCTGCTCAATGCCTTATACCGGGCCATCGCGGACCGATCCGAGGCCCGTGCCGATGCGATCTCGGCGGAAGCCGGTCGGCTCCGGGTGCAAGCAGAGGCGCTGCGGGAGGCCGCAGGCCTCAAAGAACAGGAGGCCCACGCACGAGAGGCGGAGGCCAGGGAGGATTCGCTGACCCGGAGTTATTGGAATGGCTAATTCCTTGGCCAATCATACCTTCGGAACTTGGACCGCATCCTTGCGAAATGCCCGGTGGTCCGCCTTGCGGACCTACCAAGCCGCCGAAGCCAGAGAACTGTAAGTGAGAGCGATGCAGAGCGATATCGAGTTAGCAATTACTGGGCTCGGGAAGGAGCAACGCGAAACTCTGGTTGGCAAAATTCCTCGCGCCTACACCGTTGAGGATCGTTCTGCTACCGGCTACGGCTTGGTTGTTAGAAGCGAATCTTCGGAGGGCAGCGAGGTCAGCACCAAGCTTGAGACGTTTTTAGAACCTCTTTTGCCGATGGTGGAAGCAATCAAGGATCGTGACTGCATTCTCAGAGCCGCTATTTTTAGTTCTCTGGCTACGACGACAACAACGTTCAGTTTTAGCTAACCATGACTGAAGTCGCGCAAATCACCGCATCCCTTAAGAAGGCTCTGCGCGCCCGGGGCGTGACCTATGCGCAACTGGCTGAGCGCCTGGGGCTTTCAGAGGCCAGCGTAAAGCGGCTGTTCTGGCGAGGTTCGTTCACGCTCGAACGGCTCGAGCGGATCTGCGAGTACCTGGACCTGGACTTCTACGAGTTGGCGCGGATGAGCCGCCACGATGCCGAAGTCATCTTCGAGCCGTCTCTCGAGCAGGAACGTGCGCTCGTCGACGACCCGCGCCTGCTCACGGTGTTCTACCTGCTGATCAACGACTGTACGCTGGAAGACATCTGCGCGGGATACGTGATCTCGGAACCGGAGGGGATCCGGTTATTGATCCGGCTCGACCAGTTGAAACTGATCCGATTGGGAATCAATAACAAGGTGAAGCTTCTGGTGTCGAAAAACTTCAACTGGAGACGCGGCGGGCCGATCCGAAGGCGCTACGAAGCCCAGGTCATCAGCGAATTCTTCGATTCGACGTTCGTACGCCACCCGGATAATGTGTGGTTCGAAGCGCGCGAGCTGAGCGCCGCTTCCTTTGCCGTCATGAAGCGCAAGCTCGCGCGCCTGGCACGGGAGTTCGCTGATCTCGCGGAGATCGACGTATCGCTCCCCGAAAAAGAAAAACAGAGCATCGGACTCCTTCTGGCAATCCGTCCGTGGGTGTTTTCCATCGTCTCAGCCCTCAAGCGCAAGCGTTGATTCAGTCGGGTGTAGGTCATTCGGAACGGAAGTTCGGCAGCATGAACCGACGCGTTCCATAATCGTAGCGCTTCCAACGTTCCGGTGCATTGCAGATTTCCCGTACAGCCCAAGCGACCTCCGCGGTGCTCGGAATCCTCATGTAGTCCCACATACACTGCGGTTGCTCGCCTCGTCCTTGAGGCTCGCCCCTTCGGGGCAGATGCGCCGTTTCGCTCCCGGCGAAACGGTGCTGCGCGCCGTGCGCTTCGCGGGTGGGCTTGCTCGCTACGATTTTTTCACAAGCTCTGAGGAACGCCTGCCGGATTCAAGGCTCGCGTTTTAGCTTAGCTTTAAGATCGGCGAAAGGCTTAAACGTGGCGGATCTCTCCGGTTCGGGGCCGAGAGTCATTCCCTCGCCGAGAACCGCGTCCGTGTATCTGGCGTGCTCGTTGTCGTGGCAGTAGCGGCACAAGAGCTCCCAATTGCTGCCGTCCGGTGGGTTGTTGTCGTGGTTATGGTCTCTGTGATGGACGGTGAGGTCATGCACGGTTTCGGGGGTAAAGCCGCGCCCGCAGCGCGTGCAGACCCAGGGGTAAAGGCGCAACGCTTGTTCACGGTAACCCTGGAGCCGCTGATCGTGCTCGTCGCGGGCTCGGGTTACGATTTCGTTGAGCTTTTCTTGGTTAAGGGCCCCGCGCACGGGCCGCGGCGGCCGGGAATGTGTCGTTGCCATACGCCCTCGCTTGAATTGAATATTTCCATAACTATAGCCGCTGGAAGTGGTTTGGATCGCTACGCACCCCGCGGGCGCACGTGGCCCTAGCGCCCGAAACTCCCGTTATCCGTCCGCGAGCGGTTGCTTACATCGGCTGTTCAGCCAGTTGATAACGATGTGAGCCAAAGCGATACGCCGGCTCGAAAACACATGATCAGTATCCAGCGTCTCTACCCTAACCCGGCGTAGCCGGAACCAAAGTGTTGAAGGTACCATTCTGGCGTATGGGCAATAAAAACGGAGACGCGTCGTCGCCATGAATCCCTTTGTCGAACGCCATCAAGAGAAGATCGCCG
>JBOIDL010000263.1:0-4537 GCA_050740435.1 Gammaproteobacteria bacterium | reverse complement strand
TGTCCGCCCTCGGTGCCGCAATGCGTAAGCTCGTCCATATCTGCTTTGGAGTCCTAAAACATCAACGACCTTACCAACCACAATCCGTTTAAATACCCCTTGACAACAAAGACGGTATCTACTTCTGAGTAAAGAACGAGCCGTAGACTCGGATGCCTACGTCCCATGCCTATCACGGACTCAATCGACAACAGGGAAAGTCCCCACAGTGGATTTTCTGAGTTATACGGAAGATATCCGATTCCATCCGCCTCGTATTGGTCTAAAAGAGACCGCCACTTACGTGCCTGACCCGGATCGCTCTCCGCCTTCATCTTGCGGTAAAGAAAGCTACCTCTAAAAGTAGCAATCAGGGTGCCGCGCGGACGCAGCGAGTCCGCCATCAGATCAAACAATGCAATCATGCGGCCGTAGTCCAAATGCGTAAACACTGAACCGAGCCAAATCAGGTCCATGTCCTTTGGGAGCTCCAGCGTCGCAAAGTCCTCGCCCGATTTAATGCCTGTTCCTTGGAATTGCTCCGCGCAGAACTGCGCTCCTGTCTCGTCAATGTCTGCGAAGAACAACTCCGCATTTGGAAAAAATGCGCGCAAATGCCGCGCGACGCGGCCATGACCACAGCCGAAATCAAGAATGCGCGATACGTTGTAACTAGGACCACTTTGCAGAGCTGCACCGATAATCTGCATAGCTGAGACGCCTACGGCATGGTAATCGGTCCAACCGTTTACCGCCCCGTTGAACATATGGTCAGCGGGATGCAGCGTTTGTGCGATCGGTCTTTTGATGTACTCGAGCCACAGCTGACTAAATTTTGTTGGATGCACTGGTGTAGCCTACCTTAGAACTGTCGTGGATACCTCAATTCGAGTCGACGTAGGGAAAGCTGAGCGTGCCCACGTGGCGCCGAAACGCCGGGCGCGTGGGCTACGATAGCTGTTTGCCCACGGCACTAAGACAGAACATCTCGAATGGCGGCGAGGTAGGCGCCCTCCGGATCGCCCTTGGTTGGAATGAGACCGCCGCCTTCATCGCATTCGTTCCAAGAGTAGATCAGCAGGGTCCTGGCCGGGCAGGTTTTGGGGTTACCGTTGATGTAGTTCACCGCAGTCCGCAGATGCGCCGCCAGTTCTTCTGGTGTGGCCAAGGCAAAATATCGCGTCGGATTCGGGTTAGCTTTGCGGCCGTGATCCCAAGGCACCGGGCGCTCCTGCCGGGGTCGCGTATCCCAACCCACCATGGCAATCGGCACGACGCTCACGCTGGATTGCCTCAGCTTTTCCCAGTACCTCTGCGTCTGGCCGGCAAGATCGGCGTAGGTGCCCATGTCCTTCGCTTGGAACCCTGAAATGTAGCTGCTGATGGCATCGGCCCCGGTCGCACGAGCGATGTCGGCGCCTTCCGGTCCGCGGAGGATGACGATGTAAGGGCTGCCAAGTCCGCTCTGCGCCGCCAGATGACGCAACAGCTCAAACGCTTCGCGGACATGAGTCAAGCGGTTATCAAAGTACCAGTGAAGGTGGTTGGCATCCCAGAGGATGTAAAGCAGGGGCCGCGCCGCCGTGCCCGCCGCTACCTTGTGGTAGTGCGGCTGGCGCATATAACCTGCCCATTCCTCGATCCCGGGTTTCCATTTACCGCTCTTGAATGGGAGACTGCCTAGCAGATGCAACGGGACGATCCCGCACCACTTGATCAGATCGCGGTGACTGCTCGTCTGGTAAAAATTCCACGCCGTGCGAAAGCTTGATCCCGGCGCGTACCAGCAGAAAGCCCAGTAATCCAGGCCGCCTCTGACGGCGGCCCGGATTTCTGCATCCAAGACAGCCTGCGACCCCTCGCAGATAACCTGCACATTTGGAGTGATGTCGCAATGAGAGGGAGCTCGGCGAAGATACTTTGCCGAAGAAAGACTGTTCTGCGCATAGACCGAATTGTCGGTCCGCGAGTACCAGGCATCCCAGCGTATGGCGCCCGCGGCAATCGGGTCCGCCGCGTAAGCCGGCGCTTGCATAAGCCGCGCTGCCGCGGCCGAACCAAAACATACGAGAACTGCCTGAATGAACTGTCGGCGTGAAATACCTTGGTTCATTGCTATTTGCTCAAGCGCTACAGAGAAGGTATCGGCGCCTTGAAACCAACCAATACTTCAATCAAGTCCGCACGAATACCAAGATCTATATTGTCAATTTGGATCATGATGAAAGACAGTCCCGCGTGATGTTGCAGGTATCCCACAACATCGAAACCCCAGTCTATCTATAGTCACAAGCGCACCTTCACCACTAATGGGATTGCCATGAAACTCGGGCGGCTCGATGAGGTTAACGACTTTTCCAGCCACAAGGGCTGCACGACGGCGTGAGGCATTGATCTTGCGGACAATCGGGACCGTCATGAGAGTGGCGCCGCCCGGCCTAAGCGTTCGAGCAATTTCTCTGATCGCCAGGTCGGGGTGAAAAAATGCTCGAAAACATCCTGTGTAATCACCAGATCAAAAGACTGGTCCTGAAACGTTTGTGCCTCCAAATTTTCGCATTGGTACCACTTGCAAGGCATTCTGGGGGCTTCGACTAGCTCTCCGGAAGGAATGTTCGGGTCGTACTGTGAGGCTGTGTAGTCTCGACATTCTCGAGCCAGCCGTTGACTGACGATGTCCCAACCTGGCGAGCTTTCGTGAACTTTGAGCGAATGCCAGGTGGGAAAGTACTGCGACAACACATGCATGAGCGCCCGGTGTCGAGGAACTGATTTACATTTTATGCATATCAGCGTATTGCGAAAATATGGCTCCTCGGCGACAAACGTCGTCTCAGCTCCACACGCAGGGCAACGACCAGCGTGCTGAAAGAACGGGCCGTTGACGACCGGATTCAGTTTCTCTGACATTGGGTACCTCGATTCACAGACATCCAGCTATTGGCCCTCGAGCACCATCGTCAGAGCGTCCTGGGTTGGCGGGAACCTGGGCTGCACCGCGACCATGCCAAAACTTTCCAGAGCCAACTGACAGCCCCTGGCGGAAATGTCGCGTCTTCCAATGGAATCCAGGAACCTGCCATGAAAGGGTAGGCGACGCTGCTGCCGAACATATGGGTAGTCAATATGGGTGCTGACTTCCCATCAAGAAAGTAAGGCTCTGCAGGGGCGTAACGATCGACTCGAAAATGGCCCTCAAGAATTCGACCGCTGGCTTGACCAAGCTTAATCGAGCCGTATCTGCAACTTGGAGCTCAAGTCAAAAGAAGCCGCGGGCCTAGACTTAGAAAACTTCGGGGGCGATGAGTGAAATAGTCCGTCGGCGTTCCAGGAGCGATCATTTCTTAACCTTGCTGGTCGCATAGAATGGTCGCCATTCGACCATATGAACAATCCTCTGGCAAGACCGGCGCGAGCCTTCAAATGCGGTTCAGTTCCTTCGCCCGGAGGATATACGTCGTCCGAAGCTTGAAACTGTCGCTGAGCGTCGGGCAGTTGGCGGCTTTCTTCACAGCGAAGAAGCTGCTGTTCACGTAGACGTCGGAAATCAGGTAGCCTTTCGTTCCGCACGACATGCAGACCTCGAAGAGGAGGTTCGTGAGAGCCTGCTTGTCGTTCCAATACGGGATGTCTTGATAGTCCGCCCAGTGCGCCCAGGCCCAGTCTTCCACCACGAAGGTCCCGCCCGGGTTGAGGAACGGAAACACTGCATCGAACGATGTGGCAGTGTGAGGGTAGAGGTGGGAGGCGTCATCGATCACGAGGTCGAGCCCATCAGGGAACTCATTCTCGATGATCCGGCGCATCATGCCGACGTCATCCTGTGATGTCTTGTAGTGGAGGGAGATGCGGTCTCGAACCCCGAGACGCTCGGCGTGCTTGAAGACATTCTCGTTCGGTTCCCGGATGTCGACGCCGACGATCTTGGCGTTGGGCCACTTGTCGGCGAGCAGGAGCGCGGAGCCACCTTCGAAGACGCCGATCTCAAGTACGGTCCTGGGCTCGAATTTGCCGAAATACGTATCGTAGCGGTCGAAGAACTTCTTGCCCTTGAGGACCCAGATCAGATCGGCGGTCGTCTTTAGCTGGTCATAGTTGCTGTGACCGACCTTGAACCGAACCCCGCCGAGCTCGCCTTCGTCTTCGTTAAACCAGATTTGCTTCAAATGCGCCTCCCCGGTGTGAAACTGGATGTGCCTTGGAACTCGCCGGTCAGGCGATACCCCAATTCAGCAATGCTGCCCCCCCACGCGTCCGTTCGCGCCGTAAAAGTCGGCCCTACGCCGCCCCGTGAAGGCGTTTTATCAAACCCTGAAGTCCTTTCCCTGGGACCGCTGGTTTGACTGGATTACGCCCACACTAGGGCAGCACGACGACGTGACGGTTTACTCTTTCGGACAATCGGGACCGTCATAAGTGTGGCGCCGCCTGGAGAAATAGTCAAATGTTGTGTACGGGGCCAGGTCAGGCGGCGATTCTTTCGGGGTCTTCCCATAGGCCGTCTTTGAAAACGACTCCCTCGATGACTTGAGCCAATCGGGGAATGCCGTATAGTTTC
>JBOIDL010000262.1:0-4544 GCA_050740435.1 Gammaproteobacteria bacterium | reverse complement strand
CTCGTCGAGCGTCACGGCCACGCGCCTGCCTGCCTGCAGGCGCGTCGCACGCATCGCCAGATGGTGCGCGGTGTAGCCGTATACATGATTCCAGTGCTGGATGATCTGGGCCGGATGGCCGGCATCAGACTGATCGAGGAACAGCCGCAGCACCTGGCCGTTATCCAGCATCTTATACAGGAGATAGGCGCTCCAGCCGTCGGCAAATTGATAGAAGACCTCCTCTTCGACTTGTGAAGGAACATAGCCGTGCGCGCGCTGGAGGATCTCGGCGACGCGCTCGGCGGCACGGGTTTCGGAGGAGCCGCAGCGGATGGCGAGGTGATCGAAGTGCGTGCACCAGCCGCGTTCCTCGGCCACTTCCAGCAAGGCTAGATCGGCCTTACTGTTGAGCAGCGACTCGACCACCTTCACCGCCACGTAAATATCGAAGTGGCGCACCCACTGCGCGATCCGCGCCGCGTCGCTGTCCTGTAACGACCGCTTTGCCTCCTCAAAGAGCGTCCGCATGAAGGCATCGGCGAAGGAATGCAGGTGCTCGCGCGCCTGCGCAAGATCGGTCTCGAACGGCAGCGCCCTGGCCGCCTCTCGGTAGGCGCTGAACAGTTGCTCTAGCGATCGCACTCCGGTGAAGAACGCGGCCGCGGTCGGTTTCGAGAGCGGAGCCCGAAAGGGCACGAGGTTGAGCGAGACGGCATCGCCGCTTTCGTTAATGGTGCCGATTCGTTCGGACCGGCTAGGGTCGGGCCGCAACCGTCCCTCATCGCGCAGCACCGTGCCCGCGAGCACCGAAGCGAACTCCCGATGGGGGTCAGACAGGACAGTATCCAACGGATCCTCCTACAGAGACGTTAGTCCAAAGTGCTTGAGCAATCAAGAACACCACCATCGAGAAATGGAGCATAGCCGCCTCCGGGGTATTTTCTTCGGCTGGGGCGATCTCGAACCAGACGGCAGATACGGGGTCTGCGGGGCTTGAGGGTTCGCTCTTCGCCACCTTCCGGGCAACGCCAAGCTCGGTCAGTAACTTATCGCAGACCGCGCGAAGGTCCACGGGCTGCGCGATGAAGAGTATTTGCGCCTTAAGATACTGACCTCTATGCTGCCAAAGCTGTGAAAACATCAAAATTCACCCACACGATCACGCGAAGAGCCTAAATAAATTTAAAAACGCAAAAGCGATAAGTCGCTTACGATAGCTGTTCATATTCGTTCTGCCCAAGGTTTAACGAGTTGGTGTGATGTTCAGAGTGGGCCACCGCCTGACGGCCACTGTCAGGCGGTGGTGGGCCGCCTCCAAAAAAGTCTTGATTGTCCCGTTTAACGCGCGACCAGACCCGTGGCGCTCGTCGGAACCGGCGCCACGCCAAGGCCACGAATGAATCCGTTACGGTTCACCCGAAATCTCCGCAGCTCCCCGTCCCCGTTATTCAAGACGAAGAGATGCTGATTGTTCTGGCTCAAGGCCGCATCGCGGGGCGCGTCCCCGCTGCTGATCTCCCGGTCTGGTCTGCGGAAAAACGGTTCCAGAGTGCCGCCGAAATTGATCTTGTAGAGCGAGACCGAATCGCTACCGGTATTGATGGAGTAGCCGATCGTCTGATCGCTAGAGAGCACCGTCCAGCAAGTGGCGTTGCCTTGATCGATCAAATCAACCAACGAAGAGACTTCGCCCGTTTCGCGATCGACCCGATAGGAGGCGGTGACGCCCTTCGCACCTGCATTGGCTTCCGTGATAAACACGAAATCGCGATCGCCGAACTCAAAGCCGAACGGCGTTGGTACGGCCGAGGGGCGCTTGAGCGGAGCGGGGGCGGGCGTATCGTCTTGTTGCATCACATAGGTGGTCAACATATTCGTTGCCTTTTCGGTGATGAGCAAAACCGTTCCGGATTTATTGAAGCCGATCTGTGCGGGCGAGGTCAGTTGTGTTGAATCGATGATGCGCGTCGAATCGGGTATGGGCACCAGCACGCCGCCCGCAGTAAATCTAAATCCGCTGATATTGTCGTAGCGGAGATTCGGATCGCTGCTCGTGCCATCGCCTTCGTTCAGCACATAGACCAGCGTCCCGAAAACCGTAACGCTGATCGCGGAGCGGCCTCCGGAAGGCACCCTATTGACAAACTCCAGTCCGCTGGGTTGCAACCTGAAGCTCGTGAGGCTGCCGTCGCCGGCGTTGGTGACGAACAACCAGCGATCGCTCGCATCGGTCGTGAGCGCCGCCTGATTGCCGATGGCTGCGCCGGTACCGGTCCCTTGGGTGTCGAATGACCCGATTTCGACCAGCCTTCCGCGGTATTTGACGTCGAAGGCGATGACGCGGTTTCCCGTGGCTTCATTGCTTGAGGTGTAGACGATCGCCTGCGCCGGCAGGCTTAGCCCGATCCCAGCTGATAACGCCCAAGCGGAAAATAAGAGTTTCGTTTTCATGACTCTCTCCTCGAGATAGTAGTGACAGATGCGTTATGATGAACGCGTATACCTAGGCCAAACGGCGGTGCCTTGATTGCGCTGGCGCGCGTGTCTAGCCTCGGCGACTGAGGAGAGTGCAGCCGATGTGCCGCATTGATGTGAATGGCGCTACGGATCCTAACTGATTGACTACCAACAGTTATCTTTACAGCATATTTCTGGATAAACGAGTGGCCATGGCAATCGAGACTTCCAATATATTGGGAAGTCACGAAATAATGGGAAGTCATGTAGGCCGATGATTAGCATCTCGACCCCATGCACCACTCTAATACAACACGGAGCGGAACGGACCGTTTCAATGGTGTCGTTGATAACTAATCTGGGGCCTTAAGGAAGGGAGGGCAGCGCTTTTCGCTTTCGAGAAACACAGGGTAATGCAAAGGCGATCCTCTAGCAGCTATAGGTTTCTGAGTAGGGCGCAATCCACTAGATTAGGGAGGTTGTCCAATGCCTCAATATGTAATCGAGCGTGAAATTCCCGGTGCGAGCGAGCTGTCTGAGGACGAGCTCCGGACCATGTCCGAGAAGGCGCGCGGCGTCGCGAAAGATCTTGGTCCCGATCTCCAATGGCTGCATAGCTATGTGACCGAGGACAAGATCTACTGCGTGTATATTGCGCGAGATGAAGAGGTGTTACGGAAGCATTCGGAGATCACGGGGTTCCCGACCCATCGCATCGCGCAGGTCACTTCCAGACTCGAGGGAGCAATAGAATAACCTGCGTTTAGATCGCGATGGCTCGCGAACGTCTCCCCTGCGTTTTAGCGCGTTGCGGTGGCCAGATTCACTTGAGAAGTGCCTCGATGAAGACCGAACAGTGAATGATGCGGAGCTGGTCGGCCGTCGTCTCTTTCAGCATTTTGACGCCGTCGCGATCGACGAAGTCGACCGCCTCGAAATCCAGCACGGCACTCTTACCCGTTCGAAGCACGGCCTCGATTTCCTCGGCCAGTACTGGAACCCAATCGTCTACGATGCGACCCTCAACCCGGAGAGTTGTGGCACTCTGGTTGGTTGCGACGTGGGTGATACGCAGCATCGGGCGCCTCGCGGGTGATAGGGACCGCCGTAATGCAAATCCCTCACCATAGCCAGGTTGGCGCGCCGATGCCACGTGGGGATGAGGGGAATCTTGGTATCACGCGTGCTCATCATTAACTCGACTGACGACTACTTAGAAACCCACGGATCACCAATGGCAGGTGCTGGCTGAAGCAGACTAGCGGGGTCGTTGGATCCCAAGCTTCCTCATGCGAGCTTCCAAGGTGGTCGGCTTGATTCCCAAGCGCTGGGCCGCACCTCGCTTACCGGAGACCCGCCATCCGCTCAGCTCCAGAACCTCCATGATGTGCCCACGTTCCAAGGTCTCGAGGGTCATAATACCGCGCGTGACGGGGCTCTTCGGGCTCAGCAGTGGAAGCCAGTCACCCAACTCCAGCCGCCCCTCATGACTCAAAATCACCCCGCGCTCGATGACGTGCTCCAGCTCTCGGATGTTCCCAGGCCAGGCGTACTCTCTTAGAATATCCACGACCTGCGGGGAGATGCTGCCGATTGGGCGACCGATCTTCTTGCCGTACTTCATAACGAAGTAATGCGTCAGCAGCGGGATGTCCTCCGGACGTTCGCGTAACGGCGGCAGACAAACCGGAAAGACATTCAAGCGGTAATAAAGGTCGGCACGAAACCGACCTTCCGCCACTTCTTTTTTTAGATTGCGGTTAGTCGCAGCGATGACACGCACATCGACTTTGCGTGTCGAGCTGCCGCCAACGCGCTCGAACTCGCCCTCCTGCAGGACTCGCAACAACTTGACCTGCAGGTCCAAAGGCAACTCGCCGATCTCATCGAGAAAGAGCGTTCCCTGGTCGGCCAGCTCGAACCGCCCGAGCTTGCGCGTGAGCGCGCCGGTAAAGGCGCCCTTCTCATGTCCGAAGATCTCGCTCTCTATCAAGCTGGGCGACAAGCACGCACAGTTCAGCGTAACCAGCGTAGAGTCCTTGCGGCGACTCAGCCGATGGACGCAGCGGGCGATGACTTCCTTACCGGTGCCAGTCTCGCCTAGG
>JBOIDL010000261.1:0-4581 GCA_050740435.1 Gammaproteobacteria bacterium | reverse complement strand
AGCTCGTACTTATTATTCAGGGCACAGCCCTGCAGGCTCGACCGGAGCCTTGTTACCCCAAACCAGACTTAAACGCTACTGAAATACACCTCGGCGGTCTGAGGCAGAGCCTCGTTAGATTTAGAGCGGATCTTGAAACCTTCCTTCTGGATGCTTTACCTCGTCATTGTCTTTGAGATCCTGTTCATGGTCAGCCCCTTCGCTTTGTATTTCTACTCAGCCTACGGGCCAGTGCTCAATTTCTTTGATCAGTGGGCTTGGATGGCGTGGCTTACCCAGTTCTTTCTGCCCCATATTTCGCAGACTACAAGCCCGCTGCTCAATGCCCTCCACTGGCTGCCCTGGCCGCTGATCGTCTTAGGCTCAGCGCTGTTCGTGGGGGGTGCGATCCCGATCTGTTGGTCCAAATTCCGACGCCGCGGCGCGGTGACCACGGGACTCTACGCGTTCATTCGCCATCCCCAGTATCTGGGACTCGCTATCGTAGGCCTGGGGACGCTCTTGCTCTGGCCCCGTTTTCTCGTGCTTATTACTTTCGTCGCCATGCTCTGTCTGTATGCCCTCCTCGCCACCTGGGAACAGGAACGATGCCTGGCGCAATATGGCGAGAGCTACCGCACCTATCAGGCACACACCGGGATGTTTCTGCCGCTAGCCCTATCCAAACGAATTCCCGTAATTCTGCCGGAGGCCGTGGGCAGCAGACGGCTTGCCATCTTCGGGATCTGCGCGTGTCTCATGACCGCGAGCGTGGTGCTGGGCTTCGGCCTGCGGGACTATTCACTCTCCAGGGTCACGGCCTTCTATACGCCAGACACCGCCGTGCTCTCGCCCGCCCTCCTGAGCGATGAAGAATTGAAGGCAGCGTATCATACGGCGGCTGCCGACGCTCGGGTCCGGGAGGCGCTTGAGGCCGTCAAGCCTCCCAAGCGCATCGTTTATATAGTGCCACAGGAGTGGTGCCTCCCAGACCTGCCCCTTGAGGCGACCCCCACATGCTACGGTCATTATGTTCCCGCAAACTTCGACCGCCGCTACTACAAGCTGCTCTTCACCCGGGCCCGCACCCATGCGGCTCAGGCCGGTGGTAAGGAGATCGTCAAAACCGCCTATGGGCTCGATCCCATTGTGTTGGCGAAGGTCGATATCACGGCGGCACAAGTGAACGGAGTGGAAACGCCACCGCCGCACGTGTTCTGGGGGGACATCCCGACGCCCATGTTCTAATGAGAAGAAGCAGGACAGCACCGGCGGCTGAAGCGCACGCGGCTAAGGTAGCGCGCCGCTGATCCCCGATCCATTACGCATTCTGTATGGGACGAAAATCCTTCGGCGAGATCCATGCCCACTTGAAACGTTTGCATATTCCGTTTGGGAACGGACCTGAACGGACCACATAGCCGAGATAACGGTCTGCCGCCCGCAAAATGGGCTGGCGCCAAAGGTATCGCGGATGCCCTATATTTTGACGATCCCAGCGGGCTCATTATTGAGATACGCACTTACGATACTTACGAAACGTAAAAGCAAGGCAGAAGAAGGCGCCAACTGTCGCAGGAGGTCAGAATGTCTCTGCCTATGATCTTGTGGCCAGGAGAGGGCAAGTCGGTTCAGATCGGTACGAAAACGACCTGCACGTTTAAAGTGACCGGCAAGGATACTCAAGGCCACTTCGGTCTCTTCGAATACACCATGGCACCGAGTGCCGAGGGAGCGCGTCCGCACATCCAGAAGAGACTTGTGGAGATGTTTTATGTGGCGGACGGCGAGATAGAACTACTTCTTGAGCAACGCAAGGTGCTGGCACCGCCAGGCACGTTCATGCTCGTACCGGAAAACACGCCTCACGGTTTCTCAAATCCCGGACAAAAACAGTCGAGACTGCTCATCATGTTCTGCCCGGCAGATTCGAGGGCCCGAGAAGCCGATCTTAGGTGACTTGTTCAATCTTCAAAGGAGAGTAATCACGCAACGACATCGAAAAAGCCAAAGACTTCTTTGCGGCCCGTGCGCTCGAGTTTTTTTATTCGATTATATAGACACATCCTTTAGTGTTGACGGCTGGGGAGGGCCATCGCGATGCGCGCCATTCGGATTCCGACCGAGCACGGCGAACGCTTCCAGCTGGTGGATGGCGCTGGCGAGCCCCTGCCGCGCATTGATCGTGCTATAGGGAGTTTTTGGTTCTTTGGACCACGCTGGGATGAGCCCCCAGTGCAAGGCGGCCAACTCCCGCCCGCCATCCTCCGCGTTGCGTGCGAGAAGCACGGCCTGGATGGGCGCGACATTGTAGCTCTCCGTGAGCGTCAGTGCTTTGGGCATGGAACCGCTCGGCGAAGGCCTTAACGGTGGAGAAGCGCGCATAGCGGCCACACACGGGTTAGGCGAGCACGTCCTTCAAGGCCTTGAGCGGCAACACTCGAATGATTTGTCGCGCAGGCTTCGCCTTGATCATAATATCCTCGCCGGTTAGCGGATTGCGCCCTTTCCGCGCCTTGGTCGCCGGTTTCTCGACTCGCCTTAGCTTGACCGCTAGCTCGGGCACGAGGAACTCTCCAGAGCCTCCCTTTTTCAGATGGCAGCGGGCACAGTTCGCTAGGGCTTCCAACACCGCTTTGACCTGTGCTTTCGTGAGCTTCGACGTCTCGGTAATCGTGGAGAGGATTTCTGCTTTGGTTTGTTTCTTCGCAATCGCTTTTTCAGTTGTCATTAGCGTTCCCCATCCTATTTAAGATTGTATCGGTAGCTACCATAATAGACGCGCGCAGCATTGCGGATCTGAAATTCGACACTTTCTGATGAGCGATACGGACTATCACGTGTACAGACCTACCGTGACTCCAATTGCTGTTTTAATCGACGGAGCGCCTTTTCGGATTCTGCCATGATCGCGTTCTGTAGCGTCAGCTTGTTGATGATATAGAACAGGACTGTCGGGCTACCGTAGACGAACTCGCGCGCGAACGTCGTGCCTTGAGCGTGAGGCGACAGCGTGTACGTAATAACGCCTTCTCCCTCTGAGCCGGTAACTTTGCCGGCTATCACCCAGGAGCGAGGCGCTTGTCTCGCGACCACAGTCCACACGACCGTGCCACGGCGCTCAGCCGTTTGGAAATCTTCCGTGACCTTTTCCCCAACGTCAAGTGAATGGTTCGTCGCCCCACTGACTGCAAGGGATGCCGGGTGCCATTTAGGCCAATTGGCAGGTGTAGTAACGTACTCGAATACCATATCGATCGGGCGCTCGATTGTAACCGCCGTGTAAATGCGCGTCGTATTATCGAAACGGTAGGCTAAAAGCAACCCAACGAAACCCAAACCGGCAATCAACAGCAAGGCACCGGTTATTCTGAGGGCTATGCCGCGGATTCGAGTTGGTTTACGCATGCGTGCTCGGGGAGGACGTCAGGCGTTATCAAAAACGCCAGTGACTTCGGATCCGCGTGACAGGCTTATTCGATGGTAGGATGACCACGGTAATTAGTATCGCGGCTACCCATGTGCTGATCGCGCCGAAGAGCGATAATGGATGCTGGTAAGACTCCTCTGTCAGCTTGAGCATCGCGAAAAACAGGGCCTGGTCGAATATCCACCCAGTAGCGATTCCGTGGACGATCGCGAACGTGATCACGCCTTTCTTAGTGCGCGGTACAGGCCAATGCTCCAAGATTAGCAATCCCGTGAGGCCCATGCAGATGTGGTGAAATTCGTAACCGGCAATAAAGAACGAACGTTCGGCGTTCGGTATATCCATAACCGCAAGGTAGGTGACTCGCATCCAGACAATGATGAATGCGGCGGTCCCTAGACTCGTCCACACTCGAAAATAGTGACGCTGGTCTCCCTTACGCCAAACATGCGTAGCCTTCTCACGCAGAGGAGCCAGCGCGATATAGATCAGCAAAAGCACGAGCGCTCCGAAGATGGCCGGATTGGAGTAGTAGCCATACGTGTCCCTAATAATCAGGAACGCGACACCGTCTGAACTGATCCCCATGATCACGCGCCACGGCCAATCGAGCTTCGGCTGAAGTCGCTGAATTGCGCCGAGCACTGCAAGCAGCACGATCGAGACATTGGCTGGATATATAACCAGATGTCCGGCGACGATCGGTGCGACGACTGAAAGCAATCGCCCAAGTAGAGCACCCGCTAAAATGTCGCGGGTATCGGAATGAGGAACGTAGACCTTATTGTCTTGCAAGTCTGATCCCCCATCGTCGCAGATTGCGTTGAAAGTAGGACTTGCCGTGCCGCAAGTTCGGGTACTAGTATCAAACGAAGCGCCGGCAAACACAACCGTTACTAAACGCAGTTTATGCAAGCGTGTATAGAAAAACCTGATGGTCGACGCGAGCCGACGCGGATCCTGTTAGCGCATTCCGATCGTGAAATCGCACAGGAGATTAAGCGAACACTCGTCGCCCTATGTCCAAACGTGACGGTGGTCACGAACGAGGCGACTCTGCGACTGTGGGTGGCGACCGAAGCACGCAGTCTCGGGCGTGGTGGCGTCAGTGTCGTCGCCAAGGCGGCGGGGGTTTCTCGCACGACTGTGTATGCCGGGCTTGCGGAACTCGA
>JBOIDL010000260.1:0-4591 GCA_050740435.1 Gammaproteobacteria bacterium | reverse complement strand
GCCGTCGCGGCGGCGGCTTTGATCCGCGCGAACGGACGGTTGAACCTCTGATATTCTTGGTAGACGAACTTCGAGCCATACGGCTCTCCGCATTGAGCGTAGAGCGCGGCGCTACGGCGTACGACCCGCGTATTTATCGGTCCCATCAAGAAGGGCGCGACCCATGTTCCGATGTCGGCATCGTAGCGCGGCCGCGTCGGGTCTTGACTGCGTTCGATCGCATATTCGCTACGAGCGCCTTCGGGGTTGAGGAGGAAGGGGTGGCTTAGCTCCCCTGGCCGGGTAGACTCATGGGTGTTGAAACTCGATGCCGCCGTTGAAGCCACCGTAAAGCTGGAAAAACGCCTTCGCCTCTTTGCACGGCACGCCTAGCTCTCTTCGCATATGGCGAACCAGGAGATAAGTACCGAGATCGGAGGGCACCGAATCGAACCCACAAAAAGGAATAATGCGCGTCCCCTCGAGCGCCGCTCGCTGATGATAGCGATCGATGAGATCCCGTACCCAGCCCGTCTCGCCGGAAATGTCGACGTAATGGGTCTTGAAGCGCACGCAGGCGTCGACGACGGGACTGCCATAGAGCGCGAAAGGCCCGGCCGTGCTCAGCATCACTCGCGTCCGGGACACGATAGCATCGACCGCCGCCTGGTCGCGGCTCTCAGCGATCAATACCGCTGCCGTACTCCCAAGGGCTCCGATCTGCGCCCTCATAGCCTCTAGTTTCTCTCGATTGCGGCCGGCGATGGCCCAACGCAGCTCTTGGGCATGCTGAGCGAAGTATTTGACCGCCTGTTTGCCGGTAAAGCCACTGGCCCCATAAAACACTAGGTCATAATCACGCTCGGTCACTGGACGCATCGTTCCTTCCTACTATTACGCCGGCGGGGAAGTACCCCAGAGGCGAGCAACGGCGCAGTTGCACGATTCTACTCCTGTGGTACGCAATAGGTCTCCGGCACAATTGCGTTCAACCGATCCTGCCACGATTGACGCAGGAAAGAGCGGTATGCGTTAGTCGATACGAGTGGGCATGGCGAGCAAGCAGCCGCCGTAGCACCGTTTCACATGCTCCTCAGCACTACCGCTCCATTTCTTTGTCTTCTCACCTCCGACACATATCACACTACTTCGTGGAAAGCAGCTACGCGTCGGCGCCCAGGGCTTCCCACACAGTTTCGTTCGCTCCAGCAGCGTACCTGAACACAGGTAGTCGAACTCTGCAAGGTGAGTGCGCAAGTGCTCGATGCGCCTGCGTGCGGATCGGGCGAGTTGCTTCGGGCTAGATTGCGTCATCGGGCTTGACGGGGCCCGCTGCGGTTATGCCGCCTTGCGGCTCACCAGAGATTTCACTTTGGGCTTACCCAGCTTTCTACGCACGGTCCAGAGATCATGCTGTGCCTAAAGATCCACCAGAACTCCGCCTCGATAGCCCCCATGTGACGTCGGTAATCCCGGTCACGCGGTTTAAGACGCGGGCGCGTCCTTCCAGTTTCGTTTGGCGTGCCAAACACGAAGTACGGCGGTGGGATTTTCCCGGGCGATGTATTGTTGTGCTTCGATAAAGTCCGACAGCGCGGGACGTGTCCAGCGTAATCTCAAGATTTAACATTCCAATGGGCGAACGCTGCTTTCACCTCGTCCTCGGTTGCGAACGCACCGCGGTCGGCGGCGGCAAGCCCCGCTTCCACGGCCCTGCGAAAGCGCGCTTCTTCGATCACGTCGTCCCACGTGGCGTCGGCCGGGAGTTGATCGGCCAGCTCGTGCAGGCGTCGGCGCAGCGTATCGGGGTTCGTGTGAAGGATTGAACGATTCATGTTTCTGCTCCTGACTGTAAAGCTTAGAAGGGCACTCTTTCGCCATTGACGATCCAAGGCGTGCCGAACCTGTCTACGAGCATGCCCCAGGTCTTGGCCCAGAAGGTGGGCTGCGGCGGCATGGTGATCGTGCCGCCGGGCCAGGGCTTGAAGCACACGCCGCGCCTGCCCGACGGTGTCGTAGTTCAGCAACTGACTACTGCTTTCGCGTGTACCTGATCTCCAGCATCTTCATCTCTTTGCCGCCGTGGTGAGTCCCATACATGTCAAACGTCTGGGCATTGTTGTCCACGATCTTCCAGATGGCGCGATGCGTCATGTACCCTCCGCCCGGTTCAGGATGCTGCCCCTTCAGCGTGATGGTCTTGCCATCCGCGCTCGCCGTGCCTTCCATTAAGAAGATCCCGGTACCCATGGTGTCGATCCACACCCCCGCGCGATGCAAAAATGCCCCGTAAATGGGCGCTTCGGGGCGATGTAATAGCTCGATGATTTCCTGATCCGGGACCGAGAACTACCGCGATTGACAGCTAAAAGGGCCAGTCGTATCGTCCCGTCAAAAAAAGGGCGTTTAAATTTCGGAAACGTTCAAAAATTGTGGCCCTAGACCGGGGAGGCAGCCAGTATGACGCTGAACACGAATACAGCCATCAATACATAGATCGCGCGCACAATATTCGCCTATGATATTATGTGGTCGGGTAGACCTGGGTAGTCGCCCACCCAGGTCCCCAAATAACGTTGGATTTGAAATTTTCCGGTCTCCGCCCGCGAGTCAGCCGGGAGGCAACCAAGGTGACTCGCAGGCAATTTTAGCGCGGCTACGGACAGGCGATCCTCCCCGAGCCGTGGGAGCTATTGGATCGTTTCTCGGCTCCCGCTTCCAGAGCCTAGCTTCCAGGGCTTAGTGGTATTTTCCCAGATTCTACGACCGCGTACTCATCCTCGCTGAGGTTAACATCGGCGTTACTGTCTACCTTGGGGAACGCCGCGCTCAGACCAGGCACGTCCGCCGCTTCCTGTGCGGTGATGCCGCCTCTTTGTCTACTGCCGTGAATTCAGGCACCTGAGACGCCGCTCCTTCCGTCGCGGACAATAAGTATGTCAATAAGATTAAGACAATTACCTCACACGAAAAGGAATCCCGGTGTTGTTGGCGCCGCAGTAAGATTTACATCGCGGCTGTGAAATCGAACCGAAATTACACATCCCATCGGTAAACCTTTCCGAAGCCTCGCCCGCGGACCACGCTCATACACTCAAGCGCAACACCTTATGTCACTAAAAATGAAGGCCCATCGCTAGACCTAACTAGTCATGGCACAGCTGTTGCCGAACGAATAGATCAAGGTTCCCAAGCCTTGCTAGCAATAAGTAGGTTCGGAGGTCATCATGAATCGGGAAGAGATGAAATCCCTTTGGAGAAACGAGCTGTCAGCGATTGAGGCCTATCAAGAAACCCTAGGAGCTAAAGAATGGAAGCTTGGTGAGGGTGATCCAGAAGTTGACCAGTTATTCCACATACTCGTCGATCATATACAAGCCGCTTCGCTGCTCGAAACCAAGATGCGGCGGCTGGACGTTATTCGGACGGCCGACGAGTTAGAGGGACCGGGTAAGTGGTCCGGGTTGAGCACAGTGGCCGGTGGACTGTTTCACGATGCTCATGTGTTTAGCGATAAAGCCGGGTTAAAAGTTCTAAAGCAGGGCGAGGAGTGTAGCCTCGAAGACTATGAGCATATGCTCCAAGACACGGCTATGCCACCAAGCATGAAGCCCTTGATCAGTAAGCTCGTGCGCAAGCAGCGGGCACACATACGCGCTTTGAGCGGTTTGATGTCCAAAGATCCATTATTTTGCGTGTCTGTCGCGAATTCTAATTATCACACTGCTGCCGGCAGATGAAACATGCCGTGGCAATACCTCGGTGAGGTAAGCCCCCGGCTTGCCGGGGGACTCACCGTGGTTTGACCTTTTGCTTGATCGGGGAGCGTTATACGCAGATGCTGGAGCTGTTACCTGCTGAGGCACTCGCGGGTTTCGTGCGGCAGGGCAATGAGCATGGGATCATCCCAATGGTGCGTGCCTTTCGAGATTGGGTGCGCGCGCACCAACAAAGGGAATGATGCTTGGATGCCCGCTGCAGTGCAGGCCTGCCCCCTACTGATTGGCGGGATGAAATGCACCTCACTGTCCTCTTCATCGAGCCTTGCCCATCGATCAGACGTTTCCCTCACACAAATTCAATCTGAATCTCCGCTTCGGACAAAAGTAGATCGCGGCTGAGGATAGAGACAGTAACAATTTTGGGATTCGGCTCTGATACGAGACGGAACGCCGCGCGTCCGGATCGCAGTTTGAGAGATCGGATGCGCTGCTCGCCTTTGTCCTCCATGATGATGCCACCGGTGGTGCGTAGGAAGATCTCATCTTGATGCTCGTCCTCGGTCACACACCCCGGCTGCATTCTGTTCTCGCACCCACAAATTCAAGCGTTCCGGCTGGTTTGAGCGGAACACGTTGTGCACATACTCTTTGGTCCGGCTCTCCCAGCCGACGAGGCGCTTGACCGTGGCCTCTACCGTAGGAATCAAGCCAATAGATTTGTACAGGTGCGGGGCGTTTCTGACGTCATTCCGCTGCGCATCGGTCTCTAGCCCAACTTTCTCAACTGGAGGGGATCAGCCGCCGGGAAGGCGCATAAATCGGACGGTGCGGTCAATAGGTCTCCACTACAAATGGGTGGGTTCGCTTCAGTGTACGAGTTGGCCTGCGGC
>JBOIDL010000259.1:0-4601 GCA_050740435.1 Gammaproteobacteria bacterium | reverse complement strand
CGGAGATGAGGCAAGGCATGTCACAAATGGACACCGATTCGACCGATACCAAAAGTCTCAAGGAGGGCGCGTCGGTGCGCCCCGTCAAATACGAGCTCAATCGCCGGCGTTTGGTAAAGCGCGCCTCGGAACGGCGCGAGAAGATGATTGCGTTTGGGTACTATGGAGGAAAATTCAGTCATCTTGATTTCCTTCTGCCCTTGCTCCCGGTCACGTACGCGCATTACTGCGAACCGTACGGCGGCTCCGCGGCGGTGTTGATCAATCGTCGCCCCGCAGACGTTGAAACCTATAACGACCTGGATTCCGAGGTTACGAACTTCTTCGGCTGTCTGCGCACCCACGGGGACGAGCTGATCCGCCAGATTAGCCTGACGCCATTCTCACGTGAAGAACTAGTACTCGCCAACACGCCGCAAGCAGGTCTGGTCAATCTTGAGCGAGCACGTCGCTTCTTCGTGCGCGCGCGGCAGACGCGGACCGGTCTTGCCCAGACGAGCAGCGAAGGACGCTGGGCGCATTGTGTACTGACTTCCCGTGCCGGCATGGCCGGGGCCGTATCGCGCTGGCTGGGGAGCGTCGAAGGGCTAGCCGAAATCGTTCAGCGACTGCAACGCGTACAGATTGAGAATGCCCCGGCGATCGAAGTGATCCGGCGCTTCGACTCGCCGGGCACGCTGTATTATTGCGATCCGCCCTATCCGCATGAGGCACGTGGCGACAGCAAGGCTTACGGTTTCGAAATGAGCGATGGCGAGCACGAGGAACTTGCCGAAGTACTGCACCAGGCTGAGGGTGCAGTCGCCCTTTCCGGCTATCGCTGCGACCTCATGGAGCGCCTCTACGATGACTGGTGGAGAGTGGATTCCGCGTCGCATCTTTGCAACTCGTCGAAGAGCGCGCGTATCGAGTCGGTATGGCTGAACTATCCGCCTCCGGTTGCAAGCGATGCGTCGCCGGAACAGGCGTCATTGCCTCTTTGCATCCGCGAACCCTCCACCGAATACAAGCAAAATAATGGCGGCAAAAACCGCACGCGATGATCGCATTGATACAGTTGCGGTTAGGCGGCGTCTGGAAGAGCTGTGGACCCTCGTTAGTGAGGAAGCAGAGACGCATTCAGCCGTGAACTATGTGTCGGATGCCGACGTGTGCGCCGCGATCCGCGACAGCCTGAATCATCGCCACGTGTCCTACCGCTTTTGCCTTCCTGTTCAGTTGCTCGGCAAACTCTGTAATCCGAACCTCGACTGTCTGGCCTTACAGCGCGGCAAGGAACAGCGTGCCTGGAATGCTCGCAGTCTGGCCTCCCGAGTCGTGGCGCCGTTCAACGCGCAGCAGGAAAACGTGCTCGGCACATCCGCGGATCCCTATGTCGGCAATGCGATGCGGGTTCGGCGTATGTTGCGTGACGACAGCAGCAAGAAGGACCTCCAAGGATGGCACACACTGATTGATGTGCTGGAGCGGGTCGAGGAACGAAATGAACCGGTCTATACCGAAGCCGTGCTCAAGCAGGTCCTACTTGAAATTCACCGGCTACAGAAAACCCTCCGTTTCACCTATCCGCAGCCGCCCAGGGTCAGCCTGGCTACCGCGCTTGACATCTCGCAGCAGTTTCTCGGAACCCGGTCCGGCGGCGACCGCGCTCTCGCGTTGGCGGGCGCGTTGTTCGATGTGATCGGCACCCACTTTCGCCTGTATGCCCAGGTCAACCGGGCGCGCATTAACGCTAGCGACGAAGCTTCGGGACAGGCGGCGGACCTCGAGTGCGTGAACGACAAGGGTGAGATCCTCATCGCCGTGGAAGTGAAGGACCGTGCGCTGAGGCTCACTGATGTGGAAGGCACGCTCACAAAGACCCGCTATCGAGTGATAAGGGACGTATTCTTCACTTCACCGCGTGTCGAGGCGAAAGAAGTGAAGCCCATCAGCGACCGAATCGCTGCGGCGTTCGCGGGCGGGCAGAATCTCTATGTCGTGGACCTTGTTGATCTGGCACGCGTCACACTCGCTCTCGGAGGGGAAGGCATGCGTGCGTTGTTCCTCCGGCGGGTCGGCGAGCATCTCGATACGTGGAACACGCAGCCGAGTAACCGACAGGCGTGGAAGAAATTGCTTGAAGCCGTGTGATCCCATGCCGGAGCAGATCGTGATCCGTTTAGCTATATACTACGCGCGCAGAATCCATCGGCACTTACGGAATTCTGATCTGCGCAGAGCGAAGGGCCAGATCTCTTGATGGGGTATGCAGCGTGCCTGTTTCATCCCACGAATTCCTGCCTCATAGAGGTTACTCCCAGATCGGCTCTCCCGTGAGTGCCCGGCACACCTCGACCCCCGTGCGGAAGGCATCTTCGTGGAAGCCGTACTTGAAGTACGATCCGCAAAAATAGCTAATGCCGTTCTGGTTGAGCTTATGCAACTCCGCCTGGGCATTGATAGCGGGTAGATCAAAGATAGGATGCTCGTAGGTCAGCTCTTTGAGGATTTTCGTGTCGTCAACTCGGTCGATATCACCGAAGGTCACGAAATAATCCGCCGTCGGAGACACCTTTTGCAGGGTGTTCATGTGATAAGTTGTCGATGATCGTGGAATATGGCCGCGATCGTAGTGAACATAATAGTTCCAACCCGCCCAATGCCGTCGCTTGGCCGGCATCAGGGACGCGTCGGTGTGTACGACCACCTGGCTACGGTGATACTTAAACTTGCTCAGTAACTCCTGTTCCAAAGGCGTGGGATCGGCAAGCAGCGCGAGCGCCTGGTCGGCATGGCAGGCGAAGATAACATGATCGAAGGCCTTGATCTCGCCGTGACTGTCGCTGACTTGGACCTTCTCGTTCATTCGCCTGACGCATGCGGCGCCGCGATTGGTGAGGATACGATCGTTGAAAGGCGCCGTGATTTTCTCCACATAAGAGCGGCTTCCGTTGATGACGGTTCGCCAATGTTTGCGGCCGAGAGGGCCTTGCAGCGCGCCGTGGTGATACAGGAACTCGACCAGCGTGACTATCGGATAGTCCAACATCTTGTCCGGCGGCAGCGACCAGGTGACCGCGATGAGCGGGATCAAGAAGCGATGTAAAAAATCCTCACTGTAGTTTTTCTCCCGCACGTACCCGGCGATGCTGTAGTCACGGTATTTGCGATCCTTGAGCACCTCCGGCGCGTTGCGGTGGAATCTCACCATTTCAAAAAGCATCCTCACAAAACGCCAACTCAGCAGGTTTTCGAGATCGCAAAAGCAATAGGTCAAGCCTCTCGTCATATACTGGAGGCCATCGGGATAGATCTGGAAGCTGAAGCTCATCGGACAGTACATGCTCGCTACGTTCAATTCGCTCAGCAGCCGAATAAACAGCGGATAGGCAGCGTTGTTGAACACGACGAAGGCGGTATCGAAGCGAACCGTTTCTCCGTTGTGCTCTACCGTGACGGAATTTGCGTGTCCGCCGATATAATTGTTCTTTTCGTACACCGTTATATCGAATCGATGGTGCAAGAAATGGCCGCACGCGAGGCCCGCCGGGCCGGTGCCGATGATAGCTACGCTCGATTTTGTCATCGTTGTTTATTCTTAGGAGTAAGGTGGACGTAGTGTACTAAACCTGGCGCCTCGGACTGACAAATATCCCGGAAAGTCCCCAATCCTGGACCCGGGAAACGCGTGATTGACACCCCTCAAAGGTAAGCAGTACCTTCACTCAATGGCGGTTCACAAACATCAATTTGTCGTTGATGACAGCGGGAAAAAGACCGCCATGATTTTGGATATTGACGAATACGAAGAACTAATTGATGAGGTGGAGGAATTAGAAGCTCTTCGTGCGTATGATGCCGCGAAGGCAGCTGAGGATGAGGCGATTCCTTTCGAGCAAGCTGTTTCCGAGATCGACCGCGGGCGGTCGTGACCTATGCGGTTACCGTTTTACGGTGCGCAAAGAAGGAGCTGTCTGTCTTGCCATAGGATGTCTACGTTCGTATCCGGGATTCCATTTGGAAGCTTGCCGACGAGCCGCGGCCAAACGGCTCAAGAAAATTAGCAGGCCGGTCTGGGTGGCCTAAAGCCCCGCCTCACATCCGCCGGCGATAGCGCCCGCCGACCTCGTAGAGCGCCTGGGTGATCTGGCCGAGCGAACAGTCACGCACGGTATCCATCAGCTCGGCGAAGGTATTGCCACCCGCGTCAACCACTTCTTGCAGGCGTTTTAACGCTTGCGGGGCTTGATCGGCATGCTGTCGTTTGAAGCATGCGAGGGCTTCGATCTGCGCCCGCTTCTCCTCCTCGCTCGCGCGCACCAGGCGGCCTGCCGCGGCGCGCGGCTCGGCATCCTCGCGCACGAAGGTATTGACTCCGATGATCGCTAAGTCGCCGCTCTGTTTGCGTGCCTCGTAATAGAGGCTTTCTTCCTGGATCTTCATGCGCTGATAGAGGGTTTCCATGGCCCCGAGCACGCCGCCGCGCCGAGACAGACGCGTAAATTCCTCGTAGACCGCCTCTTCGAGGCGATCGCTCAGCTCCTCGATGATAAAGGAGCCTTGCAAGGGATTCTCGTTGTAATTGAGACCGAGCTCGCGGTTGATGATCAGTTGAATCG
>JBOIDL010000258.1:0-4658 GCA_050740435.1 Gammaproteobacteria bacterium | reverse complement strand
AGCCCATTGACTGGAGGGCTGGAATTCACCCACGGTGAGATCCAGCGAAAAGCTCAAAACTCACAGAAACCCAATGCCCTAGCCATTTTCTATCGCTAAGCGCCAATATTTATGCAACTGGAAGGTTTACCGATGCGGTCACCGTGGGCGATGTGATGAGCCTCAAGCTCAGTGCCCCATGAACAGGGCGATTTCTGGGAGACCCTCTGAATCGCATACGCACACTGGACGTAGCCTTATGCCGGTGGTAGATGATGCCGGAGGGAAGGGTAGGGATGCGTCACCGTGAAGGAAGCGGGGTGGCAACGGCCGAAACACACTGGGCTGTATCGAGCCGCTGCACGAAATCAAGGGCGATATCAATGTCTATCCCTTTGCCACATATGGATGTGATCAAGGATCTTTCGATCGCATTTGCGAGCGTCGGCCTTCTTAAGCGAACGATATGGCAAGGCTTATGAAAAAGATCTCCCATTACCTACGGACCTATTTGCTCTGGGAGCTGCTCAAGGGACTGGCGGTGACTGGCGCGCATCTTTTTAAGCGCAAGGTGACCGTCTTCTACCCGGAGGAGAAAACGCCACAATCGCCTCGTTTTAAGGGACTGCATGCTCTGCGCCGCTATTCAAACGGAGAGGAGCGGTGCATCGCTTGCAAGCTTTGTGAAGCCGTCTGCCCGGCTGTTTGCATTACCATCGATTCCGAACAGCGCGAAGACGGAACGCGCCGGACGACGCGCTATGACATTGATCTCTTCAAATGTATCTATTGCGGATTTTGTGAGGAGGCCTGCCCGACCGACGCCATCGTGCTGACCCGGATCTTTGAGTTCCACTTTGAGCGCCGAGGGGACGCGACGATCCATAAGGATGAGCTCTTGGCCATCGGCAATCGCATGGAACAGCAGATCGCGGCCGACCGCGCGGCCGATGCACCCTATAAATAGCGGCCCAGAGGCGCGGCCCAGAGAACAATGCTTGCGCGCAATCAACGCCACAAGCTCGAACGTTTGTGCCGCTACATCACCCCGCCCCGCCATTGCCGATAGCACGGCTGACACGTCGTGCTGCAACTCAAAAGTCCCTACCAAGACGGTACCACCCGTATCGTGCCCCGAGAGTTTATGCAGCGATTCGCCGCGCTGGTTCCCCGTCCGCGGTTACATCTAATCCGCTTTCATGGCGTGCTCGCACCCACCACCAGGCTGCGTCCCGAGATCGTTCCGGTTGGCGCCGTCAACGTGAATGTTTCCTCAGAGCACAGTAGATGCATCCCATCCCTCGGCGCCGGTCCGTCTGAGCTGGGCCGGCTGCTCAAATGGGTGTTCGACATCGACATGGAACACTGCCCCTGCGGTGGTACTTTGAAGTGTGTTCCCAGACATCCATTACCAGGATCGGGGTAAAGCCAGCGACATTCCCGACCTCGTGCAGGGTAACTCAGTGGTTGGACAAGCGCTTTCTGACCGCTCCTGAATATAGATCGACTTGATGTTACGCACCGTCTTGGCAGCCTCCTGAACGGCGAGCTGCGGGGCGTCCTCCCAGCTCTTCTCGGACTGCGCCAATACTTCGACAACCTTTAGCATAGTCATGGTCGACTGCTGGCAGTCTTCAGCACACTGCGCGCAGATTTCATCACACACACCGCAGGTTAGGGCATATTTGGGCAAGGGGTCGATCTCCGAGCGGCAGACAGCACGGAGCAAACTTCGTGCATCGTCATAGCGTGCCATACTCAAGCAGAGCGCGTTGCAAGGAAATACGTCATCTTTGTTCGAATCACGATCAGCCGTGGACGATATCGTTTTTCCGGCCGATGGATTTCGCCTTTATGTGCCCCACCCCGAAAGCTGGTTCCAGATCCAGTCGGGGTCCACGCGGGCATCGGTGTCCACCGTCACCGCGAAAGGCTCTTCCTCCGCTGTTAAAGGTTCGCGGGAACGGAGTTGGTAGTCGAGCACCGCCACGGTTGCCTCGGATGCGTCTCGGTCTTGGTCTTGCGTCTGTCGGCACAGGATGCGCTCTCGTAAGGTGGTTTCGTTCGCTTTTACATGCAGGATCCGGAAGGGGAGACGGAGCTCCTGTGCGAGCTGCTGGAAGGCCTGCCGGTGGGCGCGTTTGAGGAACGTGGCATCGACCATGACAGCAAAGCCGGAGTCTAAAACCTCGCGGGCGAGGGTTAGCAGCCGTTCGTAGGTACGTCCAGTCATCTCCGGCCGATACAGGTCTGCGCCCACAGGGCTTCCTGTCCGTGCAGCAAGGCTCAGCCCCTCAAGCCGTTTACGCTCGATATCGGAGCGAAGCCGCACAGCACCGCTCCGCTCCATGAGTCGATCCGTCAGGCTTGTTTTACCGGCGCCCGACAGGCCGCAGGTGATAAGGAGGAAAGGTCGGGAACGCTGCTCGGTGTAGGTGGCCGCAAGCTCCACATGGCGGGAAAACCGATGTAACGATTCGTCATGCGTGCCTGACTGCCGATACTGGAGGTAGGCCACCTTGGCCCGCACCAGCGACCGATAGACGCGATAGAAATCGAGCAACGCCAATCCTGGATAGTCGCCTGTATATTCGAGATAACGATTCAAGAATCGGTACGCGAGATCGCTGCGCTCACGATAGTCGAGGTCCATCAACAGAAATGCGATCTCGTTCATCACGTCGATCCAACGCAAGGCCTCGTTGAACTCGATGCAATCGAAAATCACCACCCGGTCATTCAAGAGCACCATATTACTAAGATGCATATCCCCGTGGCATTCGCGGATCCGGCCGTTCTGTTTTCGTGTCCTGAAGACATTCTCCAGACTGCCCAGGCGTTCGAGGGTCCAGGCGCGGAGGTCCTGGAGCATGGCGATGACATCACGATGGGCTGTATCCATCAGTTCGCAATTCTCCAATGCGTACTTGCCGATTTGGGGGACCGTGCCAAAAGGCGTATCCGCCGCGGCCGCCGCGCCACTCGCGTGAAATGCCCCGACTTGGGTGGCGAGGTCATCGACATGGCACGCTGTGAGCTCCCCCCGTTCCAGTACCCGATCCAACTGTGCCTCCTGGGGGAACTCCATCATCTTGACGCAGTACTCCATCACAGGCCCGGTGCCGCGTAACACGGGCACCGCCGCGCTCCCGGTGATCGGCACGACCTCGAGGTACAACTGTGGCGCTAGACGCCGGTTCAGTCTCAGCTCCTCTTCACAGCAAGACCTGCGCTTGTCGAGAGTCGTGAAATCTAAAAACCCAAGATCAAGCGGCCTTTTGAACTTATAGGCATACGGACCGGCGAGTAACACGTAGGAGATGTGCGTCGCGATCAGTTGGAAACGCGTGACCGGGTGATCAAAGCGCGTCTTGCTCTGAATGCCCTGAAGTAGGCTCAATAGCCGCTCGTTGGCTACCGAAGCTCGATCTGTGCCAGAGGCGTCGTCGCTCATGCAGTCCTGCTCCGCTTGCTCACTAATATCGGTTGATAGGAAATTTAACGACCAATCAAAGCCGTAACGTCGTCCAGATCGTATTAATCGAGCTCAAATGGGCTTGCCTCCGTACGAATACGGCTTCATCATTTCTCCACGGCTCCCCTGGTTGCCACTGCGCGGTGCGCTCCAGTGGCTCGACCGCGCGGGGTTGCGTTGCATCGAAGTGCAGCACGGCGTCGAATTGATCCGGCAGCCGCGTGTGGAAGTAATGGCTGATCCGCTCCGTCTCGGGCAGATAGATCAACCCGATCGCCCGTTCCAGCCGAGGCGAGCGTCATGAGATCTCTTGATAGGTATCCGCCAAGTTAGACCTTGGCGGCCGCACCGCGTGGTGCTTTTCCCGTCTCGAGGAAAGTCTTCATCCGCAAGAGGTCCTCATCGAGTTCAGTCTTGGGGTCAGCGCCGAAGAGCTTGGCCACTACATCCCCGAGTACACCGCCGGGTAGACTATAGCTCATCTCAACGTCGAGCAAATTGGATCATCCCGGCATGCTCCACCGCAGCCCCGGGTACGGTACGCCAGGCCAAAAGCCGATTCTGCTCGAGCTTGGTCGTGACCGCATCCCATTCGACCGACATCCCGCCCGGGCCGGTCACTGTCCAGTGCGAGCCGCCGTCCTCACGGACTGACCTCGCTTGAACATCGGTTTCACTCGTGCAATATTTGCTCCGAGGCTCTGACGACCTACCGGATGGATACTGGGTGCCTCGGTGCCGGCGTAAGGGCACCTCGAAAAGTTCAGAAACCTCTTCTCCCTCGGAGGGGGAAGCAACTGTGTTTGATGTCAAGCTGTTTTGACGAGTGATTCATTCCAAGGCTTATGGTCACGCAGCATCGCGTTCAGGCTGGTCAAGAGCTTGCGCATGCAAGCCACCAAGGCCACTTTCTTCGGCTTGCCGGCATGAACGAGGCGCTGGTAGAAGGCACGAGTGGCCGCGTTGCAGCGTGTGGCCGTCATCGTCGCCATGTACAGGACCGAGCGTACCGTGGCGCGCCCACCCCAAATACGGCGTTTGCCGCGCAGGGTGCCGCTGTCGCAATTAAACGGACACACGCCCACCAAGGCACTGATGCCGTGGCGGTTCAGCGTTCCGAGTTCCGGCAGACTGGCCATCAGGGTCCGGGTGTTGACCGGGCCAATGCCGGGGACGCTTTTCAAGAGGTCCTCCTTCTCCCGCC
>JBOIDL010000257.1:0-4713 GCA_050740435.1 Gammaproteobacteria bacterium | reverse complement strand
CCTTCGAGTGGCGATTCACGCGAGACGACCTCGCAAGGCTCATCAAAAAATTCGTGGCCGAGCCGGTTTCCTGGCGTCTCGCAGCATGAAATCATACGTTGCCGAATTTATGAACCGGACTACTAAGGCCTTAACATACCGCATCAGCGGGCTCTCAACCGAACAATAAAATGGGGGATTTCACGCATGTTTATGACTAAAGCCCGCGCTAATATCGGCGTTGTGAGGATTTCTCCTGACGAGTGTTACGTGCTATCGAATCAAGCGGTGTCACCGATCGTGCTGGCTCGGACGGCGATGGAATGAAAACAGCACGCTCGCAATGGCGGCGCGCATTGAAGGAGTTGACAATTCTGCAGATGGAGAGATCTACATGAAGAATATAATTATCAGCAGCTTAGTGATAGTTGCGCTGTTGATAAGTGCGGCGGTAGGATTCCACTACCTCAACCGATCAACTGGCGATGATTCATTGGTTAAGCCCGGTGAATCTGTTTTGCGAAGAACGGGTTTAACAGTTGCTGAGATACTGAGAAGGGCCGAAAACGGTGACGCCGCGATGCAGTACAACTTGGCGCAGATCTACGATTCTGGAGAAGGCGTAAAGATAGACCACGAAAAAGCAGCATTTTGGCTTCTTAGCGCTGCGGAGAGAGCCTTGCCGTCTGCGCAACTGGGACTCGGCGCTTGGTACTTGGAAGGTCGGCGCATTCGTGCTGATTGGCATAAAGGCATTTATTGGTTAGAAAAAGCAGCTGAACAAAATGATGCGATGGCTCAAGTACTTTTGGCTGCGGTCTATCTTGGGGAGGGTACCAACGTGCCATCTCGTTTCACCCCTAATCCGAAAAACTCATTTTATTGGATGCTTACTGCCGCTAATAATGGCTTTGCGCTGGCGCAACACGAGGTAGCGCGAATGTATTTCAACGGCACCGGTACAACTGTGGATAACCCTGCAGGGCTCTCGTGGCTAAAAAAGGCTGCGCAGAGTGGATGGAAACCCGCCATGCAAGTGTTAGGGGATGCTTACGAACAAGGGGCGTTAGGTTTAGAAAAAGATATCGAAGAAGCGAAGAAGTGGCATGAGATGGCTAAACGAGGAAAATGAAGACTGGATATTACAAAAGGAGATTTATATGAAACTGGCAATCGAAACAGCCTGGTTTATTGAGGCGTTAAAAAAAAGGAATCCGCGAATGGGTAAAGCTTACGAATAGGCTATAAAATTAAAGAGAACGAATGAAAGTATAGAAGATTTTATAAATAGAACAGACCAAGATATGCCACCGGATGCGAAAGCAGCATTAAAGCTCGCTAAGGAAGCTAATGACAGGTACCCAATGTCAGCAGACCCCGAACCAATCATTAAGTTTATTGCCGACATTGCGGACCCTGGGCGCCGCGCGCAGAGAATTAACGGAATGGATCCGGAAACTGCGCAATACATTGACAATTATTTGAACACACATTTGTTTTCTCCGACAAACGGCGCTTCTGAAACTATGGAGGCTGCGAAAGTAGCGTTTAATACCGCGGAGACCACGAGATCGCCAATTATCCTCGACCTTGATGGTGATGGGGTCGAAACCACAAATGTCGAGGCAGGAGCCTACTTTGATCACGACAGTAATGGATTCGCTGAACGTAGCGCTTGGGTTAGCCGAGATGATGGTCTACTGGTTTTGGATCGTGACGGGAACGGAACCATCGATTCGGGAGCTGAGCTTTTCGGAAACGAAACTGTGCTAGCGGACGGAAGCAAGGCCTCTAACGGTTTCGAAGCGCTCCGGGAACTCGATAGCAATCAGGATGGAAAAGTAGATGCTAACGATGCCGCCTTCGCGAATCTTAAGGTATGGAAAGACGCTGATGGAGACGGTTATACGGCACAAGGCGAGCTAGTCACGCTCGCTGAAGTTGGCATCGAATCGATAAGCGTTGGTTATACAAATTCCACCTTCGTCGATGCTCAGGGAAATGAACACAAACAAGCCGGAACTTATGCGCGAAACGATGGCACGAGCGCAATGGCTGCTGATGTTTGGTTTCAGAGTGATGTAACTCAAACACTTGCTTCTGAATGGCTTGACATCGCACCCGATATCGCTGTGTTACCCGATGCCACGGGATATGGCAACGTGTACGATCTGCATCAGGCAATGGCAAGAGATGCAACGGGCGGATTGAAGGCGCTTATTGACGCATTCGCGGCGGCAACAACAGTTTCTCAACGGGAGGGGCTTCTGGAGCAGATCCTCTATAAATGGACGGCCAGCGAGAACATCAATCCTTCAAGTCGAGGGGGACATATCGATGCCCGCAAACTTTCGGTCGTTGAAAAGTTCATGGCTGAGGAATTCTTAGGCACATGGTGCTGGGGGACCAGGAATCCAAACCCGCACTCGAAGTCGGCTTCCATTCTAATGGATATTTACCGGAAGGTATTCGATAGCTACTACGGTATTTTATCCGCACAGACACACCTGAAGGATTTGTATGACGTAATCTCCGAATCGCGGGATCAGGTAACTCAGTCCTTTAAGGTCGACTTGTTGCCGGCCGCATCGGCGCTACGAAGCTTAATTGCCGCAGACCGGGAAGCCGGAAAGGACAAGCTTTCCGAGTTCATTAGAACACTACGGCAATCGCCGGCGCTCGACTCCATGAATACGTGGGAATTTCAGCAGGCCTTTGGGGATTTGGGCACCGATGTTGTTGCGGTCAGTAATTCTGCTTGGGCGGGACTCGTTGCAACGATCGGGAATGATTCGCTGCGCGGCGGAATCGGAACAGATTACCTTAACGGGCGAAGTGGAGATGATTACCTTGCTGGGGATGCAGGGAATGACACGTTAATCGGCGAGAGCGGCAACGACATGCTGGACGGCGGGACGGGCGATGACGTTCTGGAGGGCGGGCTCGACAACGATACGCTCTCCGGTGGCACGGGTAATGACCTTTATCTCTTCGGATCCGGTTCGGGGCAGGACCAGATCATCGAAAATGACGCGACGGCGGGTAACGTGGATACGGTGCGCTTTGCCCAGGGCATAGGGCCTGAGGACATTAAGGTCACGCGAGATCACTATAACCTGTATATCGAGATCAGCGGGACGACGGATCGAATAACCTTGGCAAACTGGTATCTCGGTGATCAATACCGTATCGAGCGCGTGGAATTTGCCGACGGGACGGCGCGGGATAGTCAGCAGTTGGAGAGCAAGCTGGTCGCGGGCACCGCCTCGGAGGGTGCGGATTATCTTGTCGGGAATGCCACCGGAGAGGTCATCGACGGTCTCGGTGGGAATGACTTCATCTTCGGTAATGATGGGAATGATACCCTGGCCGGCGGTGCGGGTAATGACTATCTCGACGGTGGTGCCGGCAACGACGTTTATATGTTCGGCCGAGGTGCGGGGCGAGACATCGCTTACGACTTCGATGCGACGCCGGGCAACATCGATTCCGTCCAATTGTCCGCGGATGTCGCTCCGGGCGATGTGACATTCACCAGGGATGCCAGCCATCTCTATTTGCGGATCAATGGCACCACGGACATCCTGACCCTTCAGGGTTGGTTTGACAGCGACGCTTCGAAGATCGAGGAGATACGTTTTGCGGACGGCACGATCTGGGACCTTCCGGCGATCCTTGCGCGACTGCCTGTGGCTACCGAGGCCGCGGACACGTTGTACGGGTTGACCAGTGCCGATTCCATCACAGGCTTGGGTGGCAATGATACGGTCTACGCCTTAGGCGGTAACGACATCGTTGACGGTGGCGCAGGGAACGACCGGCTGGAGGGCGGGAACGGCGACGATGCGCTCGCGGGTGGCGCGGGGGACGATATGCTAATCGGCGGCGAAGGCACCGATCTCCTCCACGGCGAGTCGGCTAACGATACTCTGGACGGTGGCGCGGGCAACGATATCTATCGGTTCGGTCGCGGGAGTGGATTAGATACCGTGAGGGACGCCGATAGCACTGCCGGCAACGTGGATGTCATACGCCTTGATGCTGACATTCTGCCCCCCGACGTTAGAGTCTCCAGAGACCAATGGAACCTCTACCCCACAATCAACGGCACTGACGATAAATTGATATTGGAAGATTGGTTTCAGGATGATGCTTCCAAGGTAGAACACGTAGAGTTCGCAGACGGCACCGTATGGGATGTCGCAGCATTATTGACCAAGGCATCGACGCCGACAGAGGACTCGGATTACTTGGCCGGCACTAGCAGTGCTGACACCCTCTTAGGGCTCGGTGGTGATGATCAACTCTAAGGCGATGCGGGGAACGATATCCTAGGCGGAGGGGCTGGCACCGACACCTTATACGGCGGTTCTGGCAATGATGTGTATTTGTTCGGTCGCGGGGATGGCCAGGATCTCATTTACGACTATGATGCAACGCCAGGGAACATCGATACGGTTCGGTTGGCACCGGACGTGCTGCCGGCAGATTTGACGGTTAGTCGCGATGCCCGAAACCTCTACCTCACGATAAATCAGAGCGAAGACAAGCTCACCCTGCAGTATTGGTTTGATCAGTCTGCCAACAAGATTGAACGAGTCGAATTTGCCGACGGAACCGTCTGGGATGTAGCCACCTTGATCGCCAAGGCATCCATCGGAACAGAGAATGCCGATTACATCGTTGGGACCGGTGCGGCCGAGGAGATCAACGGTCTTGGCGGCAATGACAAGA
>JBOIDL010000256.1:0-4781 GCA_050740435.1 Gammaproteobacteria bacterium | reverse complement strand
TTGGTGTGGGCCTTGAGAATACACCAAGTGAGATAGTTCAACTTGGCGATGTCGGCGGAATAGGTGGGGAAATAACCCGGGAAGCGGGCCAGCAGCGCGAAGCAGAAGAGATCGGGCAGCGGCCGCTCCGGAAGCGAGCGCTTGATTGCGGCCAGTACCGCGCCATTGGAGGTGTATACGCCCTTGCGTTTGCTCTCCCATTCCTGGAATTGAGGATCACCCTTGGCGTACTTGGCGCCCGCCAAGACCTCCCAGTGGTCGAAATTCATCCGATTGACCACCCCGACTTCGTAGCGGTCCTGCAGGTTGGTCCCCACCCCCGGCAGATCGACGCGCACCGGGATGCCGTGCTTTCCGAGCTCCTGGCGCGGTCCAATCCCGGAGAGCATGAGCAACTGCGGGGTATTGAACGCCCCTCCCGCCAGGACGACCTCGCGGGAAGCCCGGGCCTCACGCTTTTCGCCCACTCCTTGGTTAGGGTTCTTATGCGCTTGATACAAGCGCTCGCCTTTGAGGTACTCGACACCAATCGCTCGCTGATCGGTATCGAAGAGCACCCGGGTCGCGAGCGCATCCAGCTCGATCGCGAGCTTATGCGGATATTGTTTCTGGACCTCGAGCAAGCGCTCGCGCGTTCCGAGACGTTCGTGGTTGCGCGTGAGCAGCGGTGGGTAGTGGATCCCAAAGGCATTCTTGCGAACCAGGCGCCAATCGTTGGGATCGCCTTGGCCTTGTAAGAACCACTCGATGCGGCTGAGGGGCTCCCCCAATTCCTTGAATGCCGCAGCGAACGATTTTTTAAGGATCTTCACCAGCGTCTCATCACCAAGCACGCTCTCCGGGATCGCCTTCTCGGTTTGCAACCAACCGTTCCAACCATGGCGCGTCGGGTTAAACCCCAACTTCGCCAGCCAGCGGTAGGGAAACAAGCGGTGGCGGCAATTCTCCATCTTCTCGAAATAGGTGCGCATGTTCTCGGCATTCCACGAGGAGTCGCCCGTGATCTCTGCCAGATCATCCCAGTCCTGGTTGTGAGGATAGACGGTGATCATGGCATTGTGGGCCGTGCAGCCTCCGAGACACCCGGCGCGAGGATAAAGCACGCCATCCACCCGTTGGCCGCCCCACTCCTCTCGATACTTGGAGTCCCTTTTCTGGAGTGCGTCGGCTCCATAGTGGCGGACCCAGAAATCCCACCGCATCCCCTCGTTCTCGACGGAAAAAGGATGCAACACGGGGACCGCATAGTCCTGCGGGAGCCGGTTCGTGGCAGGATACAAGGCGTCGCCGCCTTGCATCTGCATGGGATCCCCGCCGGCCTCCAGGACCAGCACCCGCCGCCCCTGTTCCGCTAAGCGCGCCGCGAGCGTCCCACCCCCCGCGCCGGAACCGACAATGATGTATTCGTATTCTGTGCTCATGCCGCCCCTCCCATTCTTTTACGCCTTCGCCTGGCGCGCGTTACAGCGTCTTCAAAAACTCGATCAGGGCCTTCCTTGAAATAGTCGCTGGTTCGGAAAACTATCGGGTACGGTAGGTTTCCTCAGTTAATCCAAGGGACCCATGGAAATACAGGATTCCGCGCCCCCCGGGGCCAATACGGCCAAATCCCCCGGCGCGAGTGCATCATGATATGGCTCATCACCCGGATCTGTCTACCGGGCAAGGCCGATTTCTAGCTCAAACGGATAATATGGCCGACAAGCGCCGTGACATTATCCTTGAGGGAACTGCCGGGCGGCGCCGACACCACCGTGTGCGCAATGCTTACCGCATTCCCCGCCTCGCGCACCAATTGTTGCACCCCGCCATCTCGGCCGTGCAGTCACATTCATCCTTCGCTCAACTCTTCTGTCCATACCCTGAAGCTCTTCAGCGTGTTGGGGCCGAATGTGTTGCTGATCGGGACATCAGTCGCGTCGCGACCGCGGGCGATCAACACCCGGCCGATGCGCGGCGTGTTGTTGCGAGCGTCAAAGGTCCACCAATAACCGCCAAGATATACCTCGAACCAGGCAGCGAAATCCATCGGGCCGTATGGGGGCGGTATGCCAATGTCGCTCAGGTAGCCGGTGCAGTAACGTGCCGGAATGTTCATGCAGCGGCAGAATGCGATGGCGAGGTGCGTGAAATCACGGCAGACGCCGGTCCCCTCATTGAAAGCCTCCCAGGCCGTCTTCGTGGAGCGCGCATGCTCGTAACCAAAATGGATATGCCCATGGACAAAGTCGCAGATCGCCTGGACGCGTCCCCATCCGGTCGACGATCTGCTGAAAAGGTCCCACGCCGCCTCGGATAGCCGATCGGTTTCGCAGTATCGGCTTCCCAAGAGAAATACTAGGGTTTCCTCGGGCAGGTCTTGCACCGGGTGTTGCTGAGCCGAGGGGGCGACCTCATCCGGCTCACCCGTATCCTTCACAACCGCATCGGCTGAGAGCTGGATCTCGCCCTTCGGCGCTACGATCCGGCTGCACCAATTGCCATAGCCATCACGATAGGCTCCGATCGGGACCGACGGGTTGGTGATGAGGTGGTCGGGAACGATGATATCGGAGACGCGCGTGAAGTGGACGTTCAAGGTCAATATCATAGGCGTCGGCTGCGGGCAGTCGTAAATCAATTCATAGCCGATGCGGATCTGCATAAGTGGCCTCCTGACGTCCGCCGGTACAGCTCGATGCATGCTCTGGCGTCAACCTACCAACGCAACTCGGGCAGCTCGCTGAATACGTGTCGCACACCTTCGCTCCATTGACTGCTAAGCGCGGTGAAATACGCATCGCCCTCGTCGAACCGGCGACGCATCTGCATTTTCAGACTGTTGCGCTCGTAGCAAATCAGATCGATTGGCATGCCTACGGACAAGTTACTGCGCATGGTCGAATCGAACGAAACCAGCACGCACTTCGCGGCATCTGCGAGCGTTGTGGAACGGGTAATCACGCGATCGAGGATGGGCTTTCCGTATTTTGTTTCGCCGGTCTGAAAATAGGGCGTGTCGAGCCCCGCCTCGATAAAATTGCCCTCCGAATAAATCCGAAAAAGCCGCAAAGGCTCGCCGCTGAGTTGTCCGCCGAGTATGAACGAGGTGTTGAATGAGACGGGACCCTCTGCCAAATACTGACCGTCGCGGCGCTCTATATCGCGCATCGCGTCCGCCACCAAAACCGCGACGTCAAACATGGTCCGCGCGTTCCACAAATTGAGGACCGTGCCCTCGGCGTCACCCCGCTGCTTCAGCACGCTGATCACGGCTTGTGTCCCCGCTAGACTACCCGAGCTCAATAAAACGATCACCCTGTCACCACAGCGTTCGAACACGGTCATTTTGCAAAACGTTGCAAAATCGTCCACGCCGGCGTGCGTGCGAGAGTCCGAGGCGAAAATCATCCCGCTATCGAGCATGATGCCCACACAGTAAGTCATTTTTTTATCGTCTGTACAGAGGGAAAAATACATATTACTCCATTCAACTTGATGTATTTTAATACTGCCACGCCATCGGCGGTGCGAATTCAGGTCCTCGAATGCCGGAGATCCAGCGTATGGGGGTACTCGGGGTTGATTTCCTCCCGCGGCGGCTCCATGGGGCTGGGGGGTGGCCCTCGGGGAAGAAGCGCCCGAGTGGTGCAATGCGACGCGAATGGCCATGACAAATCCTCGTCTTCCTGCGGGTGCGTACTCAAGCGGCCAGGGAGCGTGATTTTGGCGCGGGCGCCTCGGTCAGGAAATAGGTTGCCCGGATGCGATCGTGGAGTTTGCCGAGCGCGACTTGCAGGTTATCGATGAACTCGTGCAAACCCTCGTGGGCGAGGTGCCGTACTATCGCCTCGGCGACCTGATGCTTCAACCGCACCACGTAGCGCCGCGGCACTTCGTTGCGGGGAAGCGCATTCAGGCTCTGCTGCATTTCGCCCAGGCAATGATACACGGAGCGCGGGAATCCCGCATCCTGGAACAGGAAGCGCAGCACTTCCGCGCCGCTCACGCGCACGTGGGCTTGGCGGCGGTACATCTGGTAGGCGGAGAGCGACTTGAGCACGCTCATCCATTGGATGTTCGCGAACGGCGCGAGGTCCCCCGTGTGTTTGGGCAGGAGGCTGGCCGAGCGCACGTCGATGATCCGGGTGGTCATGTCGGCGCGCTCGAGATTGCGGCCGGTGCGCACGAATTCATACGCCTCGTCATGGCTCATGGTGCCCGTGAGCAGCCCGGTGATGAGCTGGCAGCCATCGATGATCTGGGTGAGAAACGGAAAGCGCGAACGCCCGGCAATCGCCTGCTCATAGTGGTCGTTGGCGAAGCGATGCAGGTGATTGAGCTTCTCCCAGGCCTCCCGCGGTACCACGTCGCGCAGGGTGCGGAGGTTTTCGCGCGCCTGCTGCAGGGAGGAACAGATCGAGCTCGGGTTACGCGGATCCGCGAGCATGAACTCGAGTGCGTTCTGCTGGCTGGCGTCCCGGTAGTGCCGGGAAAAAAGCTCCTCGCCTCCCATGATGACGATGAGCGGCTCCCAGCCGAAAGCCGTGCCCTTGGGCAGGTCCAGCAGCAGATGGGTATTGACGTTGATGTTCCGCGCCGTCCCCTCCGCACGCTCCAAATACCGCCCCATCCAGTAAAGCCGTTCCGCCACGCGTGAGAGCATTTGCTAGACCTAGTATAACGATTCATCAAATAGTTTACTATGATGCCAGCCCCAGAGCGAACTTTTTCCAGCGCACAACCACTGGGGCAAGGTTCATCTCACGCACGCCTTGCAAGATGCGCTGCTTGAGCTCGTC
>JBOIDL010000255.1:0-4798 GCA_050740435.1 Gammaproteobacteria bacterium | reverse complement strand
AATGTCCGCCCTCGGTGCCGCAATGCGTAAGCTCGTCCATATCTGCTTTGGAGTCCTAAAACATCAACGACCTTACCAACCACAATCCGTTTAAATACCCCTTGACAACAAAGACGGTATCTACATCACTTGCGACGAGGTGGCTATATGTACGTGCGGACACCGGAAGGGTTGGGGGATCTGTCGTCATGTCCGGTCGACCTGGACAGCGCAGCGACGGACCTGGCGAAGACCGAGCGCATCCGTAGGGCGATCGAATGCGAATTACGACTGAACTTCGCGACGTCCATCCACCCCGGATTGTTTCAACGAAAACAGCGGCTTAAGGGACTCTTCCGGGCGGTTCCCACCGGTCTCACCAGCACGTTGCAGCGGGAACTGGAGGAAGCGCGGACCGCCTTCGCCAAGCTCTTTTGGGGAAGACTCCATCGGGCCACAGGCAGGGAGCTGCTGGGCATCCTGTGCCAGCGCTTCTTCAAGGAGTACGAGCTGCAATTCGATCCGGCAAGCGACACGTTCTCGATTGATACCAATCCGACCATGACGGCCCCCGATAAGACTCAGCGCAAACTGGACGTGACCAGTCTGATTGGGGATGCCATCAATCGCCCCGGGCTCCTATGGCGCCGCGCGCTCGCCAGAGTGGACGCCGCACTCGAAAGCCCGTCCGCGGTCCCGTCGTCGTTGCCGCTGCCAAGTACTCCTGCTCTACGCGACGCGGTAAAACGCCTATCGGATGCGCAGGTCACGTTGTATCGCGAGTCGTTTCCCGACGGGACTGGTGGGATTGACTTCATGGCGTTTCAGTCGTGCTTCGAGCGATTTGCCAACGGGGAGTTGCGGGATCCGTCGCTGCCAGGGCACGTGGGTTTCGGTGAACCGAACGGCGGGAACTACTTCCTGTTCGGCGAGTTCGCGTTCCTGTGCATCGAGTTGAAGCTGGAGGAAGCTGTCTGGGTCCAGGCGCTCAGAACATTTGTCAAGACCCAGGAAATCTTCATGCACATCTACCGCGAAAAGGCGGTGTCGCCACCTCCGGCTGTCAATCTTCTTCCTCCCACCTCGGGAGCCGAACGACGCGACATCCTACCCGTCGCGACGGCCAGCGACCCAGGATTCGATTTCAGCTTTTTCAGGGCGATCGGTGGGTCGGTGACCGTGGGCAAAGGCCAGTCGGATTTCCAGAGAAAAATGGCGCTACGTGCAAAGTACGACGGTATGGATGTGAGCGCGCTGCAAGTGGCTGCGCGCGACAACCTATCGCGTGCTCTACGCATGCCGTGACTCGCAGGGTCCAAATCCACTCGTGACGAGGTGGGCAATCTACCTGGAACTGCAGCGTCATTTTGCCATCGGCCTCGCTGCTCCCCCGCCCCAGCGCCCACAGTCCTCAGGCACTTCGCGGACATGGGGTCGGAGGGAATGTTCCGTTAGCCACTGCGCCAGCTGATGAAGGTAAACCTTATGTATATCTATGGTCGTAAATTTTCAGGTGCACAGCCTTCACAAGCTAAAAGCCTTGCTGACGATCTGAAGACGCACATAACGGAGAACGGAAGCTTCGAAGTCGAAGTGCGCGTCGAGGAGGAGCGACGGAACCTTGGCCGAACGCTCGTGATCATCGCCGAGAACCACAGCGCCGAGACGCGGAGCTCCGACCTCGCGCGGCGGCTGATGAAGAACGATGTGTACCGATTCATCGCTTCCGAATATTTTTACAACGCGGGTTCGCTGCGCACCGAGATCCGAGATTTCGGGGCTCCCGCACGTCGCTGGG
This sequence comes from Gammaproteobacteria bacterium, assembly GCA_050740435.1. GTDB lineage: Bacteria > Pseudomonadota > Gammaproteobacteria > JACCXJ01 > JACCXJ01 > USCg-Taylor. Next base: position 3,021 of record JBOIDL010000255.1, on the reverse strand, counting down.
TAGCTTGCTCTGTCCGTACGAGGATCTCCTGCGGGATCTCAGGCTCAAGTCCCGGTACGTCCTCTTCGTCGGATCGCGCGCAGAAACGCGGGACATCCGTGACCGAAGAATCGCGCGTCACTTCGTGGAGGAGGGCGCGGATCGGAAGCTGAACCGAACAACGCCGGGGGTTCTCGTGTGCGGGATAAACCACGGGTCTCGTGTCGCGCAAGAGGGGCAGCAGAAGACGATGCGACGCTGGCTCGAAGACGCTGGTTTCAAGATTCTCGGCGCACGTCTTGCGACCGATGACATCGATCGCGCCACTCTTCGGATTCACCAGGTAGAGTTGCGGACGGACACGGTGTGGCCCGTCGGTGAAACGCGGACGGAATCGAACGCGATACGTTTACTCGATCTCGTGACCACGACCGCCGAATATACGGTGGTTCCGACGAAGAACTCGCCGTTCGAACGCGTGACCGACGATTGGAGCGGCGATTTCTCCTCCTTGTCGATGGCGGAGCGATACGAACTGGTGATCCTCGCAAAGAGCATGCAGCGCCCCTGCAAACGATGATAAATGGGCGCAGAGTAATTTATATAGTGGAGCACGAGTTGTCTTGCACCAAGAACAACACACCAACTTATAGGAGAAATACGATGACTACGATTTCGCTGGGACTTCCACGACGGCATCGACCTGCCCGCTCCCCTTGGCACACCGGTCCATGCCATGGCGAAAGGCGTGGTGCATCGTGCCGGCCCGGCGGATAAGGCGCCAGCGGATGAAACGGGGTCGGCCGGGGTTTCGGCTCAACGCATGTCATTCTCAAAGTCTGCGATCCGACGGACGGCAAGGATGACCTGTTCCTTGACTATCTCCAAGATAACAGCATTCACCCGCTGAACTACCTGCCGTATCTCAATACTTCAGGCAGCTCCGTTTGGATCGGTGCAATTTCTATCGCGACAATGGCGACAAGAGGGCGGTGAGGCTTTGCTTTTCAGTCCGGGATAGGCGGGAGGGCGATTTGCAGGCCCGTTGACGTGGAGTTGAAGGGCGAGGGTATCGATCCATAGACCTGACCTTTGGGTGGCCCGGGTCAGGAGCGTACCGAGCGATAACACCAGGCTATGCTTCGCAAGAGAGATGAACCGGCCAAACGCAATTCTCGTCTGCGATCACGATCCTCTCTTTCGCACAGCGCTCCAAAATTTTCTTCTGGCGGCGGGTTATTCCTCGGTGGAGGTCGCGGTGACGATTCGGGTTGCCCTGTCGCTGCTTTGTCGCAATGTCTATGGGCACATCTTGATCGGCGTATCGCGAACGTTTGTGCGTGAGCGGCGTCTTGCCGCCGTGGCGCGGCGGCGACAGCCTAAGGCAAGAATCCTATTTCTTGCGAGTGGCGATGATCGCCTCATGATGAAAAATGCCCCATTCGAATGGGTCCTGAAAGAACAGGCATTTTCTACCTTGTTGGCATTGATGCAACACCACTGACGCGTGTTTTTTCTCGGGCTGAGTCTGGCAAGCGTCACCGGCTCGCGGTGTTCCATCGAGAATAATGTGAATATTTCACATTACGCCGCAAGTCATTCCTGTACACTAACTATAGCGCGGGAGCTTGGGACACGCGTCATGGGTTCGGTGGCCGTTGGTCTGGGCTTCATGGCGTGACCGCAAGAACGTCGTTAGGGGCGGCGGTTCCACGAAAGGGCATCGCATGGGATGAAGGAGCGGAGATGTTGCACGGGCACCATGCGCCTAAGAAAAGCTGGAGGGAAACGATGAATAAGTCCGCGGACCTCTATCAAATGTTCTTCAACTCCGCAAGCGATGCTGTCTTCGTATTTGACGCGGCTACCGAGACCCTCATCGAAGCGAACATCCAGGCACTAAACGATACCGGCCATCAACACGAGGAGATCAAGGGACTTGCCATCGATCGCTTGTTCAGGGCACAGAATGGATCGAACGCGCATGCTTTTCCCCGGAATGCTGACGAGGCGGACGCGGCATGTTGCAACGGCCTGCGATTGGTCAGGAAAAGCGGTGAGGTGATTGCCGTGGACGCAAGCGTCACTCGCTTGCAGTGGGGAGAACAAAACTTCATCTTTATTGCTGCCCGGAAACTAATCGCGGCTCTCTCCTGCGCGGATTCGACCACAGATACCAGGGCCACATGGTTCGAGCAAGTGGATTTCCCCAGCATCATCGGCCAGAGTGGAAAAATCCGTACGGTCTGCCGCCTCATCGGTTCCGTAGCGAAGACCGACGCCACCGTTCTCATTCAAGGCGAAAGCGGGACGGGCAAAGAGATCGTCGCCAATGCTATACATGCGCACAGTCACCGTTGCCATGGTCCCTTCGTGAAAGTGAATTGCGCGGCGCTGACGGAAACGCTTTTGGAAAGCGAGCTCTTCGGTCATGTGAAAGGGGCTTTCACCGGCGCGATCCGTGACCGCCGCGGACGTTTCAAACAGGCTGATGGCGGCACGATCCTCTTGGATGAGGTTGGCAGCATGCCCCTCACTGGACAGGCCAAGCTTCTCCGCGTATTGCAGGAGCGCGAATTCGAGCCAGTCGGCACCTCTGTGACCACGCCGGTCAATGTCCGGGTGATCGCCGCGACCAATGTGGAATTAGCAAAAGGAGTCGCCGACGGTACGTTTCGCGAGGATCTGTATTACCGACTCAATGTCTTTTGCATCCCGCTGCCGCCGCTACGCGAGCGAAAAGAAGACATTGCCCTGCTGGCCCAGCACTTCCTCCGTGCGTATCGTGAGGCGATTGGCAACGACATCCGCTCCATCGCTCCAGAGACCATCGCCTTACTTATCGAGCACGATTGGCCTGGAAATGTCCGGGAGTTGGCGAATGCGGTGGAACACGCGGTCATCGTTGAAAAGGGTCCGGCCCTGTGAGATCCCCACGAATTTTACTCTGAGAGGCAGTGGTTTCGGATGAGTTCATCAAGGCAGCTGATGGCCGCAAGGAGGTCTCGCAAGCGCAAGGTCACCCGCGGGTCGTCGATGACT
>JBOIDL010000254.1:0-4857 GCA_050740435.1 Gammaproteobacteria bacterium | reverse complement strand
AAAATGACTGAAGGCGCGCATTGGCCATCGAGCGTGGCGCCTGTGGCTGAAGCGGTTGCCTGATACCGGTGAGCACTCTCACAAAATCAGGTCGGACGTGTCCAATTGATTTCGGAGGCAAGACAGAGGCACTCTCGCAGAAACTTGGAGACCTTCTGCTGGTTGTTTTCTGCCTCTCGCGCCAGCTCGTCGGAACGAGCTAGCAGGCCCACAGCGAGGGTCCGCAGCTCGTGCGGATCCCATCGAATTCCTTGCTCTTGCAAGAGGCTATTGCACCTCCCTTCGCTAACGATCTGGTCGCAAACAAAACTAAGCAGTTGCTTCCATTCCCTGGCTCGGATGAACCCTTGGATGAGCAGCGACGGTAGGCTGGCGAGCCAATCTCGGTGCCGTTGTTCAGCAGCGATCTCGAGGAACGCCATGAGAGCCCCGATCCGGGGCTCAAGCTTCACAAGCCGCAGCAGCGCCTCTCCGTTCCTAGTTTGTTTCGCGCTCTCAAGCACCAAGTCGAAGAACTGGCCAGTTGGTACCGTGCCTTCTGCGACAAACGCACGGACAATGCCCGAGTCGTCCCGCAGCCTCCTGAGGTACTTCAAGCGCTCGGGGTATGGCTCGGTCTCGGCCTGGGCCCGAAGGAGCCACTCAGGATCGGGATGATCGACAGTCGAATGCCGCCAATGCTCGATCGCTTCTCGGGGGTGGCCGCAGCGATAAAGCAACTCCGCGAGGCGTGGATAACGTGTGGAAGATATCCCTAGATGCTTCAGCGTTTCTGTGACTTGCTGCGACAGCGGCTCTAGACCGGGCGGATCCACGCCCTCACCGAGTTCCAGCAATCGCTCGATCAGATGGGCGATAAACTCGCTCCATTGGTCCGCTGCTGGGGCCTGTTTACCCGCTTGCAGACGCAGCCGACAGATCGCCTCTAATACAAATTGCGCCTCGGGAAGCCCCTCCGATTGCATAAGGAACTGTGCGGCTAGACAACGCGCATCGCCTTTCAACTCAGGGAACTGATTGAGAAGTGTACGGAGCTTATCGAGTGAATATTGCATCCAGTAACAGTGGGCAGCGTCGCCTGCACGGCCCAGCCGACTGAACATATCACCTGCTTCCTCAAAGCGTCGCTCGAACAGCAAGGCCTTGGCGTGGCAGAGTTCGGCGCGTTCCGGTTGGCCTGCCCGCTCGAAGTTCACGCGCGCCAGATTCATCAGGTAGGGGTCTTCCTGTGCCTCCCCCTGCTCTTCGAAGAGGTGCGCCAGTTCTCTGGGGTCGTCCCTATCGGAATACCAGCTGTTGTTCTCGCCTGGCGTCATCCCACCTACGTCATCCGCTTTCCACGCGTCAGATCCATAGCGGGAAAGCAGGTCGCGCCGCCGGTCCGGTGTAGCGAAGCACCAAAAACGTTCCAAAGCCTCGTTGGAATCGACTATGAAAAGCCTTCTGCGGGCGCGGCTTGTAGCCACGTAGATCTGGTTTAGCAAGTACTCCCAGGGCAGCTTCCGTTCAAGGTCTGGTGCGGTGGAATCCGGGTTAGTGATTCGTTCGACTAGGCCCGAATGTTCAGAAAGTACAAGATCGCCAAACTTGTAGAGGACCACGCGATCATACTCGAGACCCTTGGCTCGCATAGGGCTGAGGATGTTTCGAGCGATCTCGCCGTCTCGCAATGCCAGGTTGCGCAGAAATGGATCACGATCGACATAGTCCAGCTCACCGCCCTCCTGACATGGGATCAGAATCACAATCTCTTCCTGCAGCCGAATCGCGTCCCTACAACTTGCATCCCCGTCGCGAAACCAGAAGGGACTGACCGACTCCCGGGCGGGCCAGCTCTTTTGTGGCACAAGACCCGGGATTTCAAAGGCGGCGCCGCGCAGGAGGTGTACCAAATTTCCAAACCTGACGATGTGCTCCGATGAGCGATAGTTGAAAGCGAGTTCCTGAAAGTTGAATTCGAGGTTCGCGCGTCCTCCTCGGTCGAGCTGGCGCACGATGTGATCGTAGAAGCCAGCCTGCGTGGATGCCCAGTCAAAACCCGTCGGATTGAGCGTTTGGAACGGGTCCCCGGCGAACGCAAATGGAACGTCCTTAAGGAGATATGGCTCCACGCTTCGTGCCGAAAATAGGGAGATCTTTCGAATTAGCTCGAGCTCAATGGTAGTGAAGTCCTGAGCTTCGTCGCAGAAGATAGCCGGGTACCGGGCCAGTTCGACGTCGGCTTCCAGCACTGCCCGCGTCAGATCCTGGTCGTCCCAGAGCGCTTCTTTCTTAGAAAAGGGATCGTACCAGCGCTCCCACACACAGCGGTATATCGCCTCGAAGGTCTCGGGAGTAAGGGACCTACGGTCGCGCGCCAGTTCCTCACGGTAGATATCAGGATCTAAATCGGCATTCTCACCGTACCGCATGCCCTTAATGTACATCCGAACAGCATGCCAACTAAGCTCTGCAGAAAGGCGTCGCACCTCTTTGTCTGGATGCCGCCGGCTATACTCCGCCCATAGCCGCCGAAACTTGTTAAATGACACATAGCGGTCGGCCGAGAACCGTTCAGCCGTCTCGGAAGGAAGGAAACCCCGCAAAAACTCCCGGAAGCTACAGAACGCGCCATTGAACTGGGCTCGAATGGCTTGATCGTCGATATCAATGTGCCATTCGAGAGCGCCTTTGACACCACATTTGAGGATGTTCTCCACCGCTATCCTTGCCCGTTCCAGTAAGCCCTCGCTGTATGTGAGGTAGAGAGGAGGGTAGGCAACTCGCTCGTTCTGCGGGCGCACGAGATGGTGGGCGAGGTGCTCCGCGAAGAGGTACTGTAGAATCGTTGACTTGCCGCTGCCGGGCCGACCGTTGATGAAGAGCGGATACCGGGCGCTTCCCACTGTCGAGGACATGGCCTCTAGGATTTGTTCCTCCTCCGGCGATAGGGCTAGGTTAGCGTCCACGCTCTTCTGGGTATTTACCCAAATACGCTCATCCAGGGCAATGATGGCTGGATAAGCGCGTCGGCTGTTGCGCAGGATCTCCTCCTCAGTCAGACCAACGTCTAGCACCGCGCAATAGCGCTCGCACAGCTCGTCCCTGTCGCGTCGGTTCTCGGGATCTAGAGGTGCCACCAAGAAAATCTTCTTCACGCTGGGGAAATAACGGTAAAGCACGTCGTAAGTGCCGTGTGTCCGCACGGTTTCGACGGGGTCCTGGGCAGCCACGATCGCCTCGACGATTTCCCAGTAGCGCGGAAGATAATCTCTAACCCATGGCGCAGATGCGCGCTCGACCCACAGGTAGCTTTCAAGAACAGCCAGATCCTCTGGGTGACGGTTAGCTGAGAGCACACGCAGGTAGCCTAGTTCGACCTGATTCGGTGCCGGCAAAGCGTGCAGCGGATGGATGGACAATCTGTCCCGCAAAAACGCGTCGACCTGCGGTGGGGGCACACCGTTTCTTGCGTGAAAAGCCTGAGGGTCTTTAAGAAAGTCGCTGTACTCACCTTCGCCCCGAATCAGGTAGCGCGAGAAACAGAGCGCAACGTTCTGGTCCCGACACTGTTCCTCGATAAGCAGACGGCCATGGCGTCCGAAGGCCTTTTTCAGGTAAGGTGGAGGGAAACGCTCCAGCTGATTCGTACACTGGTCGCGCTCGAGCTTATCCTTAAAGCTTTCAAGAGTAGAGAACATATTGTGACGCTCCGCGTCTTTACGACAAGCTGGCGCGATGTGGACATAGATCATGAAGAGCCGAGCCTCTCCCGGACATACAGGTCGACCATTACAAATTGTTCCCGAATGTTCGCGTCGCCCATAAGGCCAAAGTATGCTTCGAGTCAATAGAAATATAGGATAGTGTGTGCGCAGTGACAACTAGTAAAGCCTGCCTGGACCCGCACGTTAATCGGACAGATTGGGAATAGCGAGTTCAAAAGGCCTTTTTCTTCAAACGGGAAGATAGGCTGAACCTGTTAGCTGTCAAACGCGCGGGGCTTGGGTCCAGCGATTATAGACTAAGTACAGTTGATCGATACGCTCCTCGTTATACCCATCGAGCATGACTTTCACGGTGCCGATCAGACTTTCGAGGCGCGGGGCATCACCCAGATGGCTCACTTGCCCAGCTATGGCGCCGCCCACCCTGGCGAAGAAACCGGCCGCCTTGGCGCCGATCGTACACACCTCGAGACCGATCCCTTTGGCGTCCCACTCCTTCGTCTGCAATAACGTGGCGCGAAACATGTTCGCGTTGAGCCCGCCGCAGAGACCTCGATCGGTGGACACCACGATCATGCCCACGCGCCGCGGTTCGCGCGCGATCATGTAGGGATGGTGATATTCGCTATGGGCGTGCGCGAGGTGCGCGACCACCTTGCGGATCTTATCCGCGTAGGGGCGCGCGGTGCGCATCCGCTCTTGCGCTTTGCGCATCTTACTGGCCGCGACCATTTCCATGGCGCGGGTGATCTTTTGCGTGCTTTGAACGCTCTTGATCTTAGTGCGGATCTCTTTTCCGACCGCCATCGTTATGTCCTAAGCGCGCTCACCACCCATGATTTGACTTGAAGTCATCCAAGGCGGCTTTCAAGCCGGCATCGATTTCATCGTTGAAATCGCCGGCCTCGTTAACGCGTTGCATTAAATCCGCGCGCTCGCTATTTACGAAACTATGCAGCGCCGCCTCGAAGGGCCCCACCTGTTCGAGCGGGATGTCATCGAGATAGCCCCGATCGGCGGCGTAGAGGCTCGCCGCCATCTCCGCGACCGTGAGGGGTGAATACTGCTTCTGCTTCATCAATTCCGTTATGCGCTGCCCGCGTTCGAGCTGTTTGCGGGTCGCCTCGTCGAGATCGGAGGCGAATTGAGC
>JBOIDL010000253.1:0-4882 GCA_050740435.1 Gammaproteobacteria bacterium | reverse complement strand
GGATTGTGCCCCCACTCGCCGGCAATGGCGTTGACGCCGGTCAGCGTTTTGCCGTCGATGACGATGCCGCCGCCGACGCCGGTGCCGAGAATGACCCCGAATACCGTGCGCGCCCCGGCCGCCGCGCCATCGGTGGCTTCGGATAGGGCAAAGCAGTTGGCGTCGTTCTCGATACGAACTTCGCGTTGCAGGGCCGATTGCAGATCCGCCACCAATGGTTTTCCGTTGAGAGAAGTGGAATTGGCGTTCTTGATGCGCCCCGTCAATCGCGACACCGCGCCAGGTGTCGCAATGCCGACGCTGGCGCGCGCGGCGAGTGACTTTTCGGCGGCGTACACCAGGCCCGCTATGGCCTTTACGGTGGCGAGGTAATCGTTCAGAGGCGTCGCAATCCTTTGGCGCAGCAATTCCTTTCCCGATTCGTCGAGCGCCAGCATTTCGATTTTTGTACCGCCAAGATCGATGCCGAAGCGGATTTGATCCAAGGTATTCACGCCGAAAAAGGATTGAAGCCATTGTACCAGCTCGGTTATTCTGCACCGGCCAATAAGGCCGAACCCAGGGGGTGAGATTCGGAGTTCGTTTCTGCGAGCGACTTACAACGATAAGCTGGTGTTTCAGGAGCAGGGGGGCGCTGCGCACACCTCCGGGACGCACGAGTCTGGACAGTAACCAGTCGGTGAAATACCAGGATGAATAACTCCCGCATGAAGCTATCACCGCATCTGTAAGTCTGCATTCTCCCTGGTATTCTGGCAGACTTAGGAATTCGCAACAGACAGGCTCGGCACGACCGGGATCCCTATCGCACTGCCTTCTTGTAACACGGCGGCGCCCTCTACGCGCCGACGATGCCGCCCTTCATCGCACCCAGGGCGGCAAAGCCCAGGGCAAGCAGGACGGCTGGGAAGATGCGCCGGACAGCGCGGCGGCACCGAACGGGTAGCGACCGGGGGCGAATCGGCCTCACAAGTGCCGGGTCTCGGCCGGTGCTAACTGCCAGTTATCGTTACGTCCATCGACGTAGGTTATGGGCGCACTGACGAGTTCATCGATATTCACGTCGTCGAGGCAAGTGACGTTGATGCCGTAGACCGTGCCGCCGAGATCTGGGGAATTTCCTCGTCCGAACGAGCGCACGCCGCAGTGCTTGCAGAAAAAGTGATGGTTGTTCCTGGTGTTGAACAGATATTCAGTAAATTCCACTTCGCCGGCGAGCAGCCGAAAATGCATCCGGTTTGACCACGACAGGCCAAAATCTCGTCTTGGTGCATATCGAGCAGTTGCATTTGTATGTACCTGCGCTCAGGTCAATGTCCGCCTCAAAGCGGACCGCGCCGCAGTGGCAGCTTCCGGTGTATGTCTTCTTCATATAACGCCCTGTCTAGGAGGCCGTCGACTCGACCTCATCGTAACCGCTGCCTATGAACTGTAACAGAACCCATGGCCGAATCGGTCGCTCATTGTGCCGAGATAGCCCCAAGGGTCGCATTGGACCTCGCCTTCGAGCTTGGCCCCCGCATTCAACGCACGTTGGACCGCGGCCCAGACATCGTCAACGACGAAATCAAGGTGCACGGGCGTCCAGTGGCGACGGTATCTCCGAGGGACGACGCCCAGGGTGAAGCCCGATGGCACTGGTCGACGTCAATGTTGATTGGTAGCTTCATCGTCGTCACTGGATGCACACCGCCGTCACGTCGGACTGCCTGGGTCGCACGTGAAGGTGGCGGATCGCTCCTCTGTTCTTGGGCGGTCGGTCTTGTACCTACCATCTTATTAATGCCATGCGGCGGGATCCACCCGGTAGTAGTCCCGCAGCGCCGCGTAGAGCGCAGGGTGCTCTCTAGACAGGCGTTCCGGCTGTTCGAAGAAGGACTCTGTGGCCACGGCGAAGAACTCGCCGGCGTTCTCGGCGCCGTAGTGGGCCATGACCGTCGCCTCCCCGCGCGACGCCTTGTCGCGCAGCGTCCGGAACTCACTGCCCAGCACTTCCGCCCACATCCGGTAACCGGCGACGCTGTCGAGCACCGGCGTCCCGTCTGCGACCCCGTCCTCTTGGTCCAGTTGGTGGGCGAACTCATGGAGGACGACGTTCTCACCCTCAAAGCGATCCCCTGGATCACCCTCTACCTCGTCCCAAGCGATGATCACCCGGCCCACCTCCCAGGACTCCCCGATACGAGCCTCACGACGAGTCGTACAGACCCCCGCCTCGTCTACCAGCTCGCGGTTAACGATGAAGGCCGAAGGGTAGACCAGGATCGATTGAAGCTTTCCATAGTAATCGGTCTTGCGGTTCAGTATGAGAAGACAGGCCTGCGCGGCGATGAGCACCCGCATCGCTTCACTGATCTCCAACCCACCACAGCCGTAGAAGCGCTTCTCGGCGAGGAAGATCGGGATATGTCGCCGCAGTTCTTGCCTCAGGAGATCAGGCATCCGCGCGTAGAAGCGCAGCCGTTCGAACAGGATTCTCTCCCACTCCGCGGGAAAAGAGGTCCGTTGCAGGCGCTGGCGGCGCCGAGCCTTGAGCACCGGCGGGCCTAGCAGGAGGGTGGCCAACAGTGCGCCCATGAGGAAAAGTGGGATCAGCGGTTCCATACCGGGACCGTGAATGACAGCGGCTTAGCGCTGCTCGGCTCACTGCACCTCCAAGACCTCCACGCGCCCCGAGACCGAGAGACCAGGGTGCGTGCCGCCGCCGATCACGTAGAGGACGTTACCCACGACCGCCGCGGCGAGGCCATGCCGGGCCGTCGGTAAGGGGGGCAGGCTCAGCCAGCGGCCGCTCTTTGGATCGAAGGCTTCGACCTCCGCGTGGGTCGCGCCCGGACGTTCCCCACCTGCTACGACGAAGAGCCCATCGAAGGCCGCCCCCGCCACCCCGCCGCGAGCAGTGAGCATGTTCGCTCCCACGTTCCAGGCGTCAGCCGTCGGATCGTAGACCTCGAGCGTGGCCAGGTTCTTCGACAAGCTCTGCTCCCGCCCCCCGCCGAGGTAGAGCCGACCATGCAGTGCGGCGGCCGCCAGGTGGTCCCGGCGGGTCGGCGCCGGCCGCCGTTCCTCCCAGTGGTCCGCTACGGTGTCGTAGACGTAAAGCTCATTCGCGAGCCCCTCCGGCCCTACGCCGCCGACGAGATAGAGTTTGCCGTCCAGCGCGGCCGCGGCCATGGCTCCTCGCGCCGCCGGCAGCGGGGCCACTGGCCTCCATGAGGTAGTCCGTGCATCCAGCGCGTAGACCTCGGCATGGGGTTCGAAGCTCGAACCGGTGTAGCCGCCAAGCGCGTAGAGCGCGTCGCCCGCTGTGACGGCCACTATATGGTGGCGGGGCGCCGGCAGGTCGGGGCCAGCCGCCCAAAGCCCGCTGGCAGGGTCGTAGACCTCGACTGTCGCGACCGTCCGCCCGAGGCCATCAAATCCTCCGATCACATAGATCTTGCCCGCGAGCACCGCGGCGGCGACCTCGGTGCGGGGTGTGGGCATGGCCGTCCTTACACCCCAGGTGTAGGTGCGCACCGCCCCGGCCCGTTCGATAGTCGCAGGCCGCGGGATCTGGGCCGAGACGCCAACCCCACGCACGTAGTAAAGATAGGCCGCGCCCCCTATCAAGAGCAGCAGCACCGCGATGGCCATCACCTTGCGCATGCCATGAGTTTAGCGCAGGGCGCCGCCCCCTGACGACTCGGTGGAAGGACGGACCGCCAGTCTTCGTTAGAGGCTAACCGGCACTCAGATCACGCGCCATGCGGATCGCGGCTTCAATGCCCTGATAATAGCGAGGGACGTGAGCGACAAAGCGATATCCCAGCGCTTGGTAGAAGGCGCGGGCACCCTGGTTACTGGCGCGCACTTCCAGATAGACAACGAAGCTACCGGCCACCGTGCAGGATTCCTCAAGCCATCGAACGAGGCGTCGGCCGAGGCCTGTGCGACGGTAACTCGGGTCTACTGCCAACAGTTCCAAATGCGCCTCCTCTTCAAGGAATTCCATGATGGCAAAGCCCCGCATCCGAGGGCCATCACGTGCGCTCAAGACGACCGTATCAGGACACTGAATCGATGGTCTCACTCGATCCGGTGTCCACGACCAACCGAGGCCCACCTCAACGAGATCGCGTGACATGCGAGCGATCTGCTCGGCATCAGCGAGTTCCGCTAAATGCAGTATGGGGCTCTGGCATTCCATTCCAATCTACCGTTGCGTCAGCGGCGGCAGGCTCACATCGCGGTCTCCGTCAGGACAGAGAGCGGGCGTACTGAGCTCGCCAACGTACCGCGACGGCCTAAGTGACGCGACCCTGATCCCGAGCAAGCGTAGTTTTCGATCTAGCGCTACCCGTTGAAGACAGGTTCGCGCTGCAGCTCGGATAGTCTCCGGATCCGCCGTCGCTTCCTCTAGCGTGACGTCACGGGTCACTGTCCGGAAATCATCATAGCGGAGTTTGATGCCGATGGTCTTCCCGAGGTAACTCTTACGGCCGAGATCGCCACTGACGCGCTGGCACAGCCCCAGCAGGATATCGGACAGGGCCGTTCGGTCACGCTTCGGATGCAAATCGTGTTCGAAGGTGGTTTCGCAACTAATGGACTTGGGCTCTCGGCGCGTGACCACCGGGCGTTCATCGCGTCCGTGGGCGGCGTCAGTCAGCCAAGTCCCGTAGTGCAGGCCAAACCTCGGTACCAGCATTGCAGGATCCGAGTGGGCCAAGTCGCCAACGGTGTGAATACCGAGTGCAGCGAGCTTTGCATTCGCCTTCGGGCCGATGCCGCTGATGCTCCGCGCCGGCAGCGGCCAGATACGGGTGGGGAGATCCACATAGGAAAGTACCGTCAATCCGTCCGGTTTCTGCAGCTCCGAGGCGAGCTTGGCGAGGAGCTT
>JBOIDL010000252.1:0-4974 GCA_050740435.1 Gammaproteobacteria bacterium | reverse complement strand
CCAAACAGCCGAACTACTATTTCGATCGAACAGCCATTGATGTGCCTTCACGGGCAGGCTATCGCGGGGGCGATCGGGCTAACGCTGGATCTGTTTGGGAGACGCAAGGTGAGATTGCGTTCGACAGCAAGGACGAGCCAGACGGTCTCTGGCGTGTGAATTCAGAAGCTTCTCCATACCGGCACGTCGCTGCCTCGCGCGCTAGTACGCCAGATGTTGCTTCCCACCACGCATCGAGGAGATACCGTCCTCGATCCTTTCGCAGCCATTTCCCAGGCCAAGATTTCTAGATCAGGCCTTTGGACGACCATATCGCGATGAGTCCGACGCCAACAATGACGTCGATGACGACGCACCAGGGTATGTACCATTGCGGGATAGCCTGAGCCGTAGGCTGTTATGCGCCACGTCCCACGCGCCGTGCGCGAGGTAGCTCAAAGGCAAGAACCAGGGCTCACGGTCAATCCTAAGATCGTGCAATGCCGAAAGCCGATGCAACGTTGAACTCGATAAGCTGGTGGCGATTCGAACCGCTCAGTACCGCAAAGCCGAAATACACGCCTGCAATGATCCCAACGACGACAGCCGCGAAAGCAAGCGAAGCTTCCCGCGGGAGAAAAAGGTGCGGCGCCAGCAAGAGAGTTCCAACCACAATTGCAGTTATGACCGCCGTTCTGGCGAAAATCGAAGATTGGCTTTCTGTCATTCTTCCCTCTCGCCTCATTCGAAAGGGCACACGGTGCGAGCATCGGTCGGGCGTAAATATTTCCGTTTGACCGAATCAGGCGGAAGGTTCTGCTGATGCCTGAGGTTCTTATCGGCGTGACAAATGCCTCAAACCCATTTTGTTCTGCGGCGTCAAGCAATTCGCCATTCTTGAGCTTCGACCAGCCGCGTTCATATGCGTCAATGATTCCCGCAAGGGCACCGGTACTCCCTGATCAACAGTACGCGCACCTAAGCGGGAGCCAGCGCACTCGGCGCAGCATGTTCGAGGACAGTGCGAACTTGTTCGAGCGAGACGCCGGGAAACCACTGCACGAACTGGGATACCTGCGCGCCATCCTCTAGGTTCTCAAACAGCGCAGCAACGGGCACACGTGTGCCACGAAATATCCACTCGCCACTGACGCGCTGCGGGTCCCGTTCAACGGCTGTACAGGTCGACCAATTTATCACAAAGGTAATATAGCACTGGCACCTCTTGTGAGCTATGGAATCATACCCTGAGCCGACTGTACATTTTCACTCGATTCGCGAAAATGCCTCGACATTGGGCACCTAGTGCCGACCCATAGGTAGGATCTTTTAACTCCTTGATTTGTTGCTTGAACTTTTTCGATAGCTGTCGATCAGATCTCATTGATGTCAATGCCGACATTATCACTGGGGAACGATCGAGTGACGAACATCAACGTGCATACCATGAGTAATCAGTTCAAGAGCCCCCCTGGCAAACCTCGGGATCTTGTATGGCCCAGTGGGCATGGACCATTACGGAGTGCCTCTCGGGCAGGCGATCGACGAAACCATTGGTACGGCAATCGGCTACCAGATGTTTCTCGACGGCATCGATAGTCAACTTATCTTGGAGCTCGGTGCCCGCACGAGCACCAAAAGCGGAGGAGAGGAAGGTGTCCTAGGTTTTGGCGCCCGCTATCAGCGCTATCGGTAAACACCATGTGCTGCGTTTGGATTCTTTTGTTGCCGGCCAAGAAAGAGACGGGCCTTCTTACGGATTGCGTACAGAGTGGATGATTAAATTCTGAAGCAGATTAGCCATTAGATCTCCCTTCCTCATTATTTATTGTTGCAACAGTGCTCGGTAAATAAAGAGCCGCGTGCGCCGTCGATTGTGCATATCCGAACGTCTGCTGAAGGAGTCTACGTACTACCTGCATGGCGTGCGTGATGAGATCTCCTTGCGTCGGTGTGCTGACCATTCCAGATCGCCAAACATTACACGGATCCCCTAACCTCCCGGAGTTGGTCAGTTGCGTTATCTCGCTGGTGACGTCGGACAGGGTGGACTGCGAAGGACCGGGTTCACCGCTTACCTGGGAGGGCCAGCCGGTGTAGACCATCAATAGGTGCCGATAGCGCATGCTCATAGCGTCGGGGAACGAGCGGCTCACCTTGTGCGTCAAATCAAACTTTACACGCGCTAAGCCCGGTCCAAACTCATGCGGCCTGGGCCGTTAAACACAACGTAGAGCATGCCACCCATAATTGCCAGGTTTTTCTGGAACTGGATAAGCTGCATCTTCACTTGCTCGGGGTCTACCGCCCAGAAGTCGTGAAAGATCAGGGTGGCCGGGATCAGGAACAGGAAGATCGCGAGCGCCGCCCAGCGGGTTTTGTAGCCGAGGGCGAGCAGCAGGCCGCCGCCCACCTCGATGAGAATAGCGATAATCAACAACACCTCCACCATCGGCATGCCCTTGCCGGCCATGGAGGCCGCAGTGTCCGCAAATCCGGTGATCTTGCTGAAGCCCGAGCCAATGAAGATGAGGGCCAGTAGGACGCGGCCCACGAGGAGACCAAGTGGCTGTACGGTGTTCATGCTCTATGCTCCTTACGCGCGGTTGAGATCGAGCGTGTCGATCGTGTTTTCCCGAGGCATTGGCTAGCCGCCGTTGTATATCACGCGCGGCGTCTGCCGCAATCTAATGTCCGCCGAATTGTAACCTCCCTTTGAGAGCAACCCCACCGATATCCGGCCCGCCACGTGTATTTTTTCGATCGGGCGGCGGTACAATAACCCTAGTTATGGCAGGGGACATGGGGAAAGTAATCGCGATCACCAACCAGAAGGGAGGCGTGGGTAAAACCACGACCAGCGTCAATCTAGCCGCCTCGCTGGCCGCGACCAAGCGGCGTGTCCTGCTCGTGGACCTGGACCCGCAAGGCAACGCCACCATGGGAAGCGGGGTCGATAAACGCTCGCTGTCCACTTCCGCCTACGATGTCCTCACGGGTGAGGTTTCGATCGCAGACTCCGCCATCGCGGCGGCCGCGGGCGGCTACGATCTAGTGCCGGCCAACAGCGACCTCACCGGCGCCGAGGTGCAATTACTCTCGTTTGATAGCCGCGAGCTCTGCCTGCGCGCGGCGCTGGCGCCGGTTACGGAGAACTATGACTATATTTTTATCGACTGTCCGCCGGCCCTCAATATGCTCACCGTGAACGCATTGGTGGCGGCGGACTCGGTCATCATTCCCATGCAATGCGAGTACTACGCGCTCGAAGGTTTGACCGCGCTTCTCGCCACCATTGCTACGATCAAGAACCGTTTGAATCCCGTGCTCGGTGTCGAAGGGCTGCTGCGCACTATGTTCGATCCCAGGAATACCCTCGCGAACGATGTCTCGGCGCAGTTGCTGAACCATTTCGGCGCCCAGGTCTATCGCACGACCATCCCGCGCAACGTGCGCCTGGCCGAAGCCCCGAGCCACGGGTTGCCGGCCTTGCAGTACGACAAGACCTCGAGCGGGGCGATCGCCTATCTCGCCTTGGCGGGAGAGATCCTGCGCCGGCATGCGCTCCCCGCGGCCCCGGGCGTGCCGGCGCAACCGTAGCGGACAGAGCCATGCACAATGAGCATTAAGAAACGGGGACTGGGGCGAGGTCTGGAGGCCTTACTGGGGGTGGACGCCGCGCCCGGCCTTGCACCCGCCAACGAAGTCCGCGCCCTCCCGATCGAAATGATCAAAAAGGGCCGCCATCAACCCCGGCTCGACCTCCGTCCGGAAGCGCTCGAAGACCTGGCCCATTCGATCCGTGCCCAGGGGGTGGTACAGCCCATCGTCGTCCGTCCGCTCGGCAGCGGTCAGCGTTACGAGCTCATCGCCGGGGAACGGCGCTGGCGCGCCTCTCAGCTCGCGGGTCTGCACGAGATCCCGGCGATCGTGCGCGATGTCACCGACGCGGTCGCGCTCAGCATCGCGCTCATCGAAAATATACAGCGCGAGGATCTCAATCCCTTGGAAGAAGCGACGGCGTTTTCGCGCCTGGTGAACGAGTTCAGCATGACCCACCAAGAGGTGGCGGATGCCGTCGGCCGATCGCGCGCCGCCGTGAGCAACCTGTTGCGGCTTTTGGAGCTGCAGGAGGAGGTCAAGCGCAAGCTCGAGGCGGGGGATCTCGAGATGGGCCATGCCCGCGCCCTGTTAGCCCTGGAAGGCCGGACGCAGATCGAAGCGGCGCAACGGGTCGTTACCCAGCGCCTGTCCGTGCGGGAATCGGAGCGCTTAGTGCGCCGGCTCCAGGAGGCTAAGCCAGCGGACGAGCAGCCGCCGAAGGATCCCAATATCGCGGCCTTGGAGCAACAGATCTCGGAACGCTTAGGCGCCAAGACCAGCGTACGTCATGATGGCCACGGCCGCGGCAGCGTGGTGATCTACTACACCTCGCTTGATGAGCTTGATGGAATCTTGACGCACATCAAATAGCCCCGGTGTCGGCGACATCGCGAGTTTTTTTTCACTATCTGGGCTACAGACGAAATTGGGGCATGTGTGGTAGGAAGGATGAAGGGACGTGAACATGGACAGGGAGAATAAAACGATACGTTATCCCCTTGTTGATCGCTGCCTCTCAACGGAGAAAGCCTGATTCAGTAGTCCGATATTGCGACTAGCCTCGCAGTTGGCGCTACGGTAATGCCGACGGATAGATCCTGAGGTATACATAGTGTGTATTCATGTACAACCAAACGGATACGTGCTATACATAACCTTAGGCCCATCTTCGACAGTTGGGAGGCTGGAGTAGGTAAAAACTTCAATAAATTCAGTGGCTGTTTTTAAGATGGCGCTAAAACATGGTGCCACGTATCATCTTTATAGCTATTGATATTATGGGTTTGATGTGTGAGAATCCTGGTGACCTGAATAAAGGGGGGCCATGTTCTTCCGCATCAAGAAATCGGGGCCGAGGACATATCTGCAAATCGTCGAGAACCGCTGGGAAAG
>JBOIDL010000251.1:0-5045 GCA_050740435.1 Gammaproteobacteria bacterium | reverse complement strand
GCAAGGACAGCTCACCCTCACTATGTCAGCCAATCAAGCGGTCCAGGAGGAGTTGTTGCATTACCTGGCGGCTTTGAAAGCCGCGTGAGCCGCCGAACAACCGGATTTTTTTGCAACGTTAGGGTTACCTCAGTCCGGTACTCCACTGGCGGCAGCTTCGCGGGATAGCTCCTGGGCGAGGCCGTGTACAGTTCCCGAGGTGTCCGCCGTTGCAGCGCTTCATGGCTACGCTCTGTGTTGTACTCGCTGACAAAGCCGTTAAAGCGTTGCTGCTGGGCTTGCAGCGTCGCTGCCGGAGGCCTCACCACGGCTTCTTTCAACGTCCGATGCATGCGCTCATGTCGGCCATTCTGATCCGGCCGCCCGGGTTCAATGCGCTCGGGACGGATGCCCAGCCGGATCCACCAGGCCGACAGCCGGCTCAACCCACCCACCGCCAGCGAGGCGAAGGGGGCGCCGTTGTCGGTCCGTATGGCGTGTGGCAATCCGTACGCCCGAAAGACCCATTCGAACCACGGTTGGGTCGCGCTCAGCGTCGGTCGTGCCAGCGCTCGGCACTGCAGCAGGTAACGGCTGAAGTTGTCGGTGATCGTCAAGGGGTAACAGCGTCGGCCATCGCCCAACGCGAAGTCGCCCTTGAAGTCCGCGCTCCAGACCGCATTCGCCCCGTCGCAGTGGGCCAAGGGCTCCCTGTGTGGCGGTACCCGCCGACGGCGGCGAGGTGCTCCCACCAAGCCAGCCCGTTTCAGAATCTCGCCCGCCGTACTGTCGGCGGGCCAAGCGCTCTCCGGTTCCGCGCGCCGCAACCCGTCCATCACCTTTTTCGGCCCCCACCGTTGGTGGCACAACTTGTACTGAACAATGCGTTCGCACAGCGCGGGATCCGTGGCATTGGGGTGCGTTCTCGCGGCCCGCGACAGGGCCTTGAGCCCGTCCACCCCCAAGCGCTCATAGCGCTGAAGCCACTTGTCACCCGTGGGGCGACTGATCCCTAAAACTCACACAAATCGATCTTGGTGTACTCACCACTCAACCACTCACCGATAAATTGAACTCGTTGGTCCATAGCACAGGTCTCTCTCCACGGCATTGGCGTTTCCTCCTCGCCAGTACCATAACGGATGTAAACCATGTGCCCGGTTTGTTCTGTAAAGGATCATACCGGTTTGTACCCATCCTAACCTTCTCCCTGAGGGAGAATGGACTATCAGATTCGTCGAAGTCGGTCTGTATAACTTGGTTGCGTAAGGATCTACTGCGCTCGCTACGATTTCTTCACAAACTCTCACGAGCCGCTGATGTGACCGGCCGTTAAAGAACGTAGTTACGCTATAAAGAAGCTGTGCAAAAATGTCGCGAGCAAGCCCAAATGCGCGAAGCCGCGGAGCGAGTCGCGAGACATATCAGGTAGATAGGCGAGCGACGAGCGAGCACGCGACAAAGCAGATGGGCTGCGCAGTAACTTTTGCAGAGCTTTCATAACAATAAATGGAGCTACCCGAAAGTGCCCTCAACCAAGCGATCGTGCTCGGTCATTCTCGGATTACTGTTATTGGCAAGCAGTAGCGCGATCGCGGGATTCCCCGGCGCAACCACCGTCCCTTGCGCGAGCTGGGTGGCAAGAGTCGTGTCGATTCAAGGGCAGGTTGAAACGCGCAGTGCGAACGCGACTCGTTGGCATCCGGCCCGCCTGGAACAAACCTTTTGTGGTGGCGAGATGATCCGAGTCGCACAAAATAGCCGCGCGGCTATTCTGTTGCGGCGGGAGGCAACGACTCTGCAGCTCGATCAACGTAGCACGATGACGATTCCAAGCGCGCCCTCGACAACCGCTGGATGGCTTAAGCTGTTGCGCGGAGCGGCGAACTTTCTGAGTCGCACGCCTACTTCACTTAAAATCACCACGCCGTTTCTTAATGCCCACATCGAAGGGACGGAGTTTATGCTGCGCGTGAGTGACGACGAAACTGCAATACTGGTGTTTTCCGGACGGGTCCTTGCTGAAAATAACGCCGGACGCTTGCGATTGCGAAGCGGCCAGCAAGCGGCCGCCAAGGCTGCAGAAGCTCCCCGCCGCTACCTCGTGGCGCGGCCCCGTGACGCTG
This sequence comes from Gammaproteobacteria bacterium, assembly GCA_050740435.1. Taxonomy (GTDB): domain Bacteria; phylum Pseudomonadota; class Gammaproteobacteria; order JACCXJ01; family JACCXJ01; genus USCg-Taylor. Next base: position 2,940 of record JBOIDL010000251.1, on the reverse strand, counting down.
TAGAATGGGCGCTCTATTACCCGCCGGTGGTCGATATCCGCGGCACCGTCAATGACGGTGGCATCGCGGCTTGGCATCGTGAGACGATTGTGCTCTACCGAAGAGGTAGGCTTTTGAAAGCTTTGGCAAGGCTCGATGAAGTTTCGCCCGAGCTTCGAGACGCACCGTTCTTCGATCTGAGGGCCGCGCTGCTCATGTCGATCGGGCGCGTAGAGGAAGCCCGGTCCGACATTGCTCAGGCCCTCCAACTTAATCATAAAGATGCAACCGCTATTGCGTTGCGATCGGTGATTGCGCTGGTGAAGAATCAGAAGCGAACGGCATTGCGGCAGGCTCGACACGCCGTGGCACTGGAACCGCAGTCACCTGTTCCTTACGTTGCCTTATCCTATGCGGAGCAGGCGCTCTTCGATCTGGAAGCCGCCTTGGCGAGTGCGCGTCGGGCGGTCGGTTTGGATCCGGACAACGGCCTGGCCTGGGCACGGCTGGCGGAGCTCGAATTATCAAACGGTGACCGCAGCCGTGCCGTGGACGCTGCGGAAAAGGCCACTGCGCTTGATCCGAAGCTTGCGAGGACCCAATCGGTTCTCGGTTTCGTGGCCCTCGCGCGAATCAACCTCAAAGACGCTCTGACCGCCTTTGCGAAAGCCATTCTATTGGATTCGGCCGACCCGCTCCCGCGGCTCGGCCTAGGTCTCGCCAAGATCCGGCAAGGTGATCTGGAGGAAGGTAGGGAGGAAATAGAAATCGCCGCGAGCCTGGACCCAACTCAATCGCTCATCCGGAGTTATCTGGGCAAGGCTTACTACGAACAGAAGCGCGATGAATGGGCGCGCAGCGAATTCGCAATCGCCAAGGGACTTGATTCCAAAGACCCCACTCCGTGGTTTTATGAGGCAATCGCTGACCAAACCACTAATCGACCCGTCGAGGCCTTGAAGAATCTACAGAAATCGATCGCCCTCAATGACAACCGTGCCGTCTACCGATCCCGCCTCCTCCTCGACGACGATCTCGCGACCCGTAACACCAGTCTAGGGCGGATCTATACCGACCTCGGTTTCCAGCAGCTCGCTGTAGTCGAGTCCGCCAAGTCCTTGAGCCTCGATCCTGCGAATCATTCGGCCCACCGCTTATTGTCTGATAGCTACTCCGGCCTGACCCGCCACGAGATCGCCCGGGGGAGCGAGCTCCTACAATCGAGGCTCTTGCAACCGATCACGAGCAACCCGGTACGGCCGAGCCGCAGCGCCTCGGATATCCGCATTGCCGGAAGCGCTGGTCCCGCCGATGCCGGGTTCAACGAATTCTCACCTTTGTTCGAGCGCGATCGCGTGCGGCTCCTGACCTCGGCCTTCGGCGGGAATCACGCCACCTGGGGTGAGGAATCGGTGCTCTCGGCGCTCTACGATCGCTATGCCGTGAGCCTCGGTCAGTTCCATTCCGACACCGAAGGATTTCGCGCCAACAACGACCTCAGGCAGAATCTCTACGACCTATTCGGCCAGGTCACCGTCACGCCTTTCCTCGATATCCAGACCGAATACCGTTTTCAGGACCGCGAGTACGGCGACTTGAGGTTAAATTTCGATCCGGTTAATTTTCGTGATAATCGTCGCCAGGCGATCACCGAGGAATCGGGCCGCCTCGGAATCCATGTCAAAGTTTCACCGCAATCCGATATGCTTATCTCCGCGCTCTATGGTGACATTGAAAATAAAAGGCGGCTATTATCTAACCTGATAGTTGACGAGTTTTTTCAGAATCAAAGCGGATATCAAGTAGATACCCAATACCTATTTAGCGCGACGCGCTTCAATCTGGTCGCGGGAGGCGGCGTGTATCACGCAGACATGGATGAGCGCGTTCGATTTTTTTTCCCGGATCAGGTCATCGAACCAGAACCTGACTCTTTTTCGAGCAACCAGTACAGTGCCTATATCTACTGCTATCTCGACTATCCGAAGAGCTTATTCTGGACTTTTGGCTTAAGCTACGACTCCTACGAAGAACGCAATACCAAGGTCGGGGAAGTGGTGAATCCTAAGGTCGGTATACAATGGAATATTGCCGACAGCCTGCATGTGCGGCTAGCTTACACAGAGACCCTAAGGCGTGCCCTCATCGTCGAGCAGACACTGGAACCGACTGAGATCGCTGGTTTCAACCAGTTTTTCGATGATCCGCTCGGATCGCGGGCCACGCGTTATGGGATAGGACTCGATACGCGCGCCAGCGAACAACTCTATATGGGGATAGAAGCCTCTGAACGAAATATCAAGCTACCGGGCATTAATCTAGACCCTCTTCAGGAAGAGGAGTTGCGTGAAGATCTTTATCGCGCCTATCTTTATTGGACCCCATCGCATCGCTGGGCCCTAAGCGCCGAATTCCGGCTGGAACGATTCGAGGTAGAAGAACAAATCGATTTCACGCCAAATCGTACCATCAGCACGGAGACAAGCACGGTGCCCCTTACCGTCCATTACTTTCATCCATCGGGTTTTTTCGCCGGTTTCGGGGCGAGCTATGTGCATCAGGAAGTCGAGCTAAGCGTCTTTGAATCGAGTTTCGACGGCGGCAGCAACGAATTCGTTATCGTAGATTCGTCGATCGGTTACCGCTTCCCCAATCGCCTCGGGATCTTCAGTATGGGCGTCAGCAATCTCCTCGACGAAACCTTCCGATTCCAGGACGAGAGTTTTCGCACGCATAGTGCGATTCGATTTAACGTGAACGACCCAGAGTTGGACGTGGGTAGGGTGTCACGATTTATTCCTGACCGTACGATCTTTGCCGGATTCACACTAAGCTTCTAGTGTAGCGCTTCGTAATTGATGGAACTATATGCCTTCCGGTCGATCTGATCTGGAGATCGAACGAGGAGGCGAGCATGCGAACAGCCAGTGTTATCGAGCTTACAGATGCACAACGGCAACG
>JBOIDL010000250.1:0-5065 GCA_050740435.1 Gammaproteobacteria bacterium | reverse complement strand
CGACTGTACCACCCTTGGCCCAACGTGCGTTTTCGCCGCCTTCACCCAAGGCAGGAGCCGTGTGCGGTAACTCCGCTCGCACGGATCTGCACGGGGGGTGCCTCGTGAGAGGCATCCCTACCGTAACTGCCACGGCTTTGAGGGGGGCGACCTCGCGCATGTAACGGTCCATGATTTCCCCGAGGGTCACCAGACGAGTCGGTCTATCGACAATCTCTGCCCAATGGGCCATCGCCTTTCCGTAGTCTCGGCCCAAGTTCACTTTCGGGCCTGTTGGCGGGACGAAAAAATAGCTGCCATGGTCGAAATAGACCCGCTGCGGAAGGTCCAAGCGATGAGTACGGCGGCGACCCATGCGCATAATTTATGATTTGTGATTCAGAACTGCAAAATTTGGCAATGCGCGGACCGAGGCCGGCCTGTTGGTCAGACGGGTTTGCACATGCTCCGACAGAACGCGAGGGTAGCCATCGGCGGCCACCGTGAAGACGAATTGGTTCTCCCTCAACCAGCGGATCATGCAGGTCGGGCGCTTATAACCCGTAAGCTCCCTCAACTCGCCACTCGTGAGAAACATTGGATTGGAATACCTATCAACGTGTAATTGGCGTCGTGGTACACGAGGCTTAATACCACAGAGGTGTTTCAATGGTCAACACCTATAAGGTATTTATAACTACGCCAAATAGCATGCGGCTGGAAAGATCACAGCCGTGAAGGTCGGTTAGAACCAGAAAGTCCTGGGCGGTTGCCAGGCTTGGATCCTTACTTTTACTTCCCCGAGAGCGACCGGTTGTCTTTAGCCGTTGCGGCGCTTAGAGGTGTAGGGCTCGGGCGAGGATAGCCGATCCGTTCGCCGAAACTTGCGGTGTTCGACCATGGTCCCGATCACTCGACCTGGATTATGGCTATCGATGACGGCCGTCGGGTAGTTTTCGTTCAATGGTGCCAATTCGATGGCCGGCTGCTGTCTCGTATCGCTCAGCCCCCGCAACCGATACTTGCGGAACACGACCAGGTCGTCCTTGTCGAGCTTGGCAACCACATAATCTCCCGGTTTTGGCTGGAGTTCCGGATCCACAATCACGATCTCCCCGGGGAAGAAGTCTTCCACCATACTTTCGCCTTCGATAACCAGGCCAAAGGTGCGGTCGCTGAGCTGGTCGAGACTCGTCCAAATAACCTCCGTTCGGTCCGTGAGCGGATAAGGCTTGGCGCTTAGGGTCCATTGCCAGGCTTGCGCATAGTCCAAGATAGGCACGATCTTGTTGCCGGGAAACATGACCAAGTTGCCCTTACCCGGTGCTTCTTGCATCTCCTCGTCGAATCGATGCGGCGCATCCATCCATCCCGTGGGTTGTCGCGTCACCAGCTCGACGGCACGCGCGAGCTTAATCCCCATATTCCGCTGGTTCTTTGGGTTCGAGCTGAAGATCCGTGAAAGCTGGGAGGGTTGGATCCGCAGATCCTTGGCAAGATCAGCCGCCACCCCACTGTAGCGGTTCTTGATGAGCCAGCGAAGGTTCGCGCGTCGGGTCTCGTGTATTCCCATATTCAATATTAAACCGCAGTTCTACCTTTTCGGTAAATCACTAAAAGTCACGCATGGTCATGGTGTAGACCGTATTGGTATCTTCTGCCGATGGACCTACGGACCTACTATTACGCGCTCGACCCGGTAGAGCGTGAAGCGTTCGCTCACCGCGCCCAGACGACGGTCGGTTACATCCAGTGCCACTTGATCACCCGCCGAAAGATTCCTCGCCCAAGCTCCATGCGCAAACTGGCAGCTGCTAGCGAAAACAGCATATCGCTCGATGATCTCCTTGCCTACTTCTATAAGCCGGACAGCCACAGGCCAGAAAGTCAATTCTGAGTCGGCGTGTTGGAGATGACAACGTAGATGTCTATCGTATCGCGGAAAGCCGGTGCGTGGCAGACGACCCTGACCACCCAATGTCGACGGGATCCTCGTCGCGCGCCGCCAGCGAGCATCGAACGATGATTCAACGGACACCCACCGTCGAAGATCGTCTTAAGCTCCTGCAAGAGCCACAGTGCGGAGCACCGCGAGCGCTCAAACCGCCGATCCCCTCGAGACCACGCCGATGGTGGTATCGGTCAACCAGATCCAGGAGTACGACCGCAATCCCCGGGCGGCACGCAACGAGGCCTATGACCGCATCAAAGAGTCGATCCGCCAGCGTGGTTTCAACGGTGTCCTCCCGATAACCCGACGGCCGGGACAACCGCATTACATCGTGGCGGAAGGGGGTAACACTACCCTGCACATCCTGAAAGAACTGTACGCGGAGACACGGGATCCGAAATTCCAATCGATCTCCTGTCTTTATGAGCCTTGGATCAGCGAGAGCGAGACGCTGATCGCCCATCTGGTGGAAAACGATGCTCGCGGTGATCTGATCTTTATTGATCGGGCCCGTGCGCTGTACGAGCTACGGCGATTGCTTGTTCAAGAACGTAGCACGGAACTCTCGATACGTCAGCTTGCCGCGCTGCTGCGTGAGCGCGGTTACAGCATCGATCCCGCTACGATCACGCGGCTCGACTATGCGAGAGAAACGCTCCTTCCACACATTCCACTGGCACTATGCGCCGGTCTAGGGCGCCCGGCAATCGATCGCATCCGCAAGCTGGAGAAGATGCTCACGCGATACCTCACGCAGTGCAAACTTGACCAGCCGGTCATCGAAGAAGTTCGGCAATGGTTTCTGGTGTGCCTCGCCCGGCACGACCGGGGAGACTGGCTACTGGAGCCGCTCCAGGCAGAGATCGAGGCCTATGTTGCCGACCTTTGTGGCGTAAATCGCGAAATAGTATGCGCTGCCCTCGATTCGCCAGACATCCTTGGTGGTGAGCCGGAAGGGGAAGCCTCAATCCGATCGTTCGTCTCTGCGCCCGAGCACCCGGCCGCGGCCGATGTGCCCACGACCGAGGCAAAGCCTCGCACGATAAAAACTCATGGTGATCGCTCTACGCGGAAGCCCGGTATGACCGAGGAGGTTTCGGATATGGAACACTCTAATCCAAGTCGTGGCGTGTCGCAGCTCAGGACGCACCCCGATCTCCCGCAGGACCCCAGGAGCCTACGGGGTCGCATGTGGACACTCGCGACCCAGCTCGCAATGCGCAACGGCTTGGCCAAGTGCATCCTGCGTTGCCCCAAAGGGTGCGGGTACCTGGTAGACCTGCCGGGCACCGCACTTTACGCGAAGGGCCGCCCGGAAACTGCTGCGGAAGCCAAGCGCGTGACCCTCTGGTGGCTGCTTTCGGTGCGCGCGGTCTCACGGCTTACCAAGCGCGCCGCCAGGATCTGATCTTACTCGACTTGCGCCTGCCGGGTATGCCTGGGGAGGAGGTGCTGCGAAAGATCCGCACGCTTGACCCGAGACAACCGGTGGTCGTCATTACAGCGCACGCGTCGCTGGATGCCCATGCTGCACTCATGCTCGATGGTGCGACGGACTTCATTCCTAAGCCCTTTGATATTACCTATCTTCGCCATGTCTGCGAAAGCGCGTTGCGACAGCGAGATTGCGTTGAAACGATGGCGGAGTTGCGCGAGAAAGACGCTGTCGTGAAAGAGTTGAGCGGGCGTGTGTTTGCCGCCGACCACACACTATCGGTCGGCAAGACCGACCAGGCAGCACGCCACCTAAAGAGTGCGATCGAAAATTGTCCCGAGACGGCACTCACCGACAAGGAATGGCGATCCCTGCTGGATGAGTTTTAACGCATGTCCGCTTATGCTCGTTGTAGATCAAGCCAATCCCCGCGCAGCGGTTCGTTCCGCTGCGTTCGATTTGTCGCTTTCCTGTGCGTGGGGCTCGCAGAGGACAGCAGCCTGGCCGGTGAACGTGCAGACATGCTCAACGTCTATGGAAGTGAGCAAGCGATAAGTATCGCCACTGGATATAACAAGCCTATCGTGCGCGCCCCTGCGGTCGCGAGCGTTATCACTGACGAGGAGATCCGGGCCATCGGCGCCACGACCCTTGATGAAGTCATCGAGACGGTGGCCGGAGTTCACTTATCGACGACAGACGCCGTCAATACAATCTTTACGGTACGCGGGATCACCTCTCGTGTTCTTGTGCTGCTGAACAACGTGCCCGTAGCACAGGGCCTTTCGTTAACGCCTTCGGTCAGCTGAACAATGTTCAGATCAACAACATCGAGCGAATCGAGGTCATTCGCGGACCGGGTTCTGCGGTCTATGGCGCAGATGCCTTTGCCGGTGTGATCAACATCGTCACCAAGACAGCGGCGGACATCAACGGGACCGAATTAGGGGCACGGGCCGGGTCGTTCGATACCTATGACGGTTGGTTCCTGCACGGCGGCCAATACGGAGGATTCGATGTCGCCTTGAGCGCATCGGGCCGGACGACAAACGGCTTCGACGAGACCATCGAAGCGGATGCCCAGACGCGATTCGATGCGCTTTTCGGAACGCGTGCCTCTCTCGCCCCGTCGTCGATCAATGTCGGCAAGGACTTGGTCGACGCTCGGGCCGATGTATCGCGGGGTCCGTGGACACTGCGCGCCGGTTATTTCGGACAATTGAACCTCGGGACGGGCGTCGGCGTAACGAGTAGCTTAGATCCGGATGGCGAAGCCAACTACGAACTGGTCAATTCGGATCTGACCTATCATGATCGCTATTCGGACGTTCTCGATATTACGGCTCAGCTCAGTTATTTCAATGTGAACTCCAGCTTCGATCTCACGGGATTCCCGCCAGGCGCCTTCGGGGGCGCATTTCCGGAGGGAGTGCGCCAAGACCTCAATCTTGACGAGGACCGAGTTCGCGCAGAGCTCACGGGACTCTACACGGGGCTGGAACGGCACTGGTTGCGGCTCGGATTGGGAGGGGTGTTCGAATCGACGGATACAACCGAGGACGTGCGAAATTACACCTTCCAGTTGCATAAATATTGGCGTTTAGCGATTGAAAATGGCGTAGGGCATAGGGTTTCTGTGGGTTTTCGCTTTCTGGTGGATATCACTGTGGGTGAAATCCAGACATCGCGTCAATAGGCTG
>JBOIDL010000249.1:0-5070 GCA_050740435.1 Gammaproteobacteria bacterium | reverse complement strand
GCACGACGAATTATCCCACGAGGACCACTGCCCCTTCACCTCTCTACCGCCATGACAAATTGTCAGCTCACGCTACCCGAACACGCCAACACTCTAATAAAATCAGATCAGTTACCGATCTACACCCTGACGTAAGGGGTTTGCTCGCGCCCTTGGCAGCGATGGCCGCTGAATGTGAGGTGGCAATTGTGTGCGTATCACACTTGACCAAGGCCGGCGGGACCGAGGCCATGCTGAGGGTCATGGGTTCTCTCGGGTTCGTTGCGGCGGCGCGGGGGGCGTATCTGGTGGCGAAAGACCCCGACGACCCCGGCAGGCGGCTATTCCTGCCGATGAAAAACAACCTCGCCGAGGACCATGGTGGGCTCGCGTTCCGGGTGAAGGGGCGAGACCTCGGCCGCGGGATCGTTACCTCATGCGTGGAATGGGACAGCGAGCCAGTGACCATGACGGCGGACGAAGCGATCGCACCGGTGGCTGTCGAGGAGGATCGGGGCGTCCTGGAGGACGCTCAAGAATTCCTGGCGGGGCTGCTCGCTGATGGGCCATTGCCATCGAGGCAGATCCGCGCGGACGCCGACGGGGCTGGCCATGCGTGGGCGACGATCAGGCGGGCGCAAAAGGCTCTCGGAATTCAGGCCATCAAGGAAGGCGGGCGCTTCGGAAACTCGAAGCAGCAATGGATGTGGCGGATGCCAGAAAGCCAGAAGGCGCTCAAGATCCCAGAAGATGCTCACACAAAAAGCCTGAGCGCCTTCTGCAATCTTGAGCATCTTCAGCAATCTTCGGGCGGTGATCCCACTGTCCACACCACACCACCCAACGGCGCCGACCACCAAGCTATCGACGAAATCCGCGCCTGGTTTGTACGCATCGGCGAGACCGACCCGGAGACTATCACCACGGTTCTCGAAGCGTGCGCCAGGGACCCGGACACGATGACGGGGTATCTGCGCTCGGCGCGGGAAGGATCACATGAGTAACGAAATGCAAACGAACAATGAGCTACACGATTTAGCCGCGCAAATAAACGAAGCGCATCGGCGAGCAAGCGACGCCGCGCGAACAGCGGTGGAGCATGCGCTGACAGCCGGACGCTTACTGATTCAGGCGAAAGCACGAACCCAGCATGGCGGCTGGCTCCCGTGGTTGAAGGAGCACTGCGAGGTGTCGGAACGAACAGCGCAAGCGTACATGAGGCTGGCGCTGAAGCTGCCGGAGCTCGATCCTACAAAAGCGCAACGCGTTGCGGATTTGCCGTTGAGGGAAGCGTTGTGTCTTCTGGCTGAACCGAGAGAACCAGATGAAGACAGCGCAGACCCCTTCGCCCTTTTAGACTTCTGGCTTAGCGAAATGGATAAAGCCAACCGGCGAGCAGGGCAGATATTTGAACGGCTTTATGACGATTCCATGCCTGCGCATGAGGCCATTATGTATTTCGGTAGAGGGCGATGGGTATCGGAAATGGTTGAGGCCCATGCCAACCTGATCATGACTGTCCATAGGGGCCTGGACGCGATTGGAGGCACCAAGGTGCTGGAGGAGATCATAAGACTTTGCGATCAGCGGCTTCGCCAGCTCGGGGGTGGGCAGACCGATGAAGATGACTCGGCCTTATTCTCGCGGCAAGGACTTTCCGAACCGTTTTATTGGGAGAGCTACGGGCATCGCTACGATGGCGACGGGCGAGCCCATCGAGGAGGAACCATGACATGAACGGCATTCAAGCAGCATTCACCGGGCGCGTCGGCAAAGACGCCGAGGTCCGTAGCACCCGCGAAGGCAAGCCCTGGGCGAGCTTCCCCGTGGCGGTGGACACTAAGGCCGACGGCGAGGCCGCGGTAGCCTGGGTGCGCGTAGCGCTGTTTGGCGATACCGTGGGCGCCCTGGCCCCGAGGCTCACCAAGGGCGCCGAGGTCTACTGCGAGGGACGGCTGAGCCTGGGCACCTGGACGGGCAAGGATGGCGAGGCAAGGGCGGGGTTTAACCTCGCGACGTGGGATGTTAAGCCCATGGGGCAGATCGGCAAGCCCAAGGCCGAACGCAATGCTGAGGCTGATGATGATGCCAACTTCTGAAGCCGCGGCGAACACGCTGCCCGCGGACTACACGCCGGACTATACCGATAAGCTCGACGGCCGCACCAGGCTCGGCCGTCAGATCCGGGATCATTTCAACGCATTGGCCACGGATCTGGGCGGTGTCGATCACCTATCCCACCAACAGCGATCGCTTTGCCGCCGTGCGATATGGCTTGAGCTGCTGCTAGAGCATGAAGAGGCGCGGATCGGCGAAGGCCGCGGTGTCGATATCGCCCCGCATACCCAGCTTGTGGGCAGCCTGCTGGCGATTTACAAAGCACTCGGCCTGAAACGCCAGGCGCGTGAGGTTAAGCTCAGCGATTATCTTAAGGGTGATAAAGCGTGACGATCCTCGAAGCGATCGCCGATCCGCACCTGTTTGGCCCCTTCTTCAAGGACCGGGACACCTGGACGGCCTGGCGCACATTTCTCGGTGCTCTCTTCGCGCTTCCCGTCGAGGACAGCGTTTTGTACGCGCAATGCACCGGCAACCGTCCACTGCCCACAAGCCAAGCTCGGGAAGCTTATCTCGTTGTCGGCCGAAGGGGCGGAAAGTCATTTATCTGCGCATTGGTGGCCGTCTTTCTGGCGTGCTTTCGCACCTACAAGCTCGCACCCGGCGAGATCGGTATCGTCATGCTGCTCGCCAGTGATCGGCGTCAAGCGCGGGTGCTTTTCCGCTACGTGCGCGCTTTCCTGGAGGGCGTGCCGATGCTGCGGGCGCTGGTTGTGAATATCACCGCTGAGGGCATCGAGCTTAACAACGGGATCAATATCGAGGTGCACACGTGCAGCTTCCGCTCGGTGCGCGGCTACACCGTCGTAGCGGCGTTGTGCGACGAGATCTCATTTTGGCGTACCGATGACTCTGCCAACCCAGACAGCGAGACCTTGGCCGCTCTAAGGCCCGCTATGGCGACGATCCCGGACGCCCTGCTGCTGTGCCTATCGACACCTATGCACGTCGTGGCGTGCTCTGGAATGCCTACAGGCAGCACTTCGGCAAGGAAGGCCCGTTTGTCTGGCAAGCCGCCACCCGCACCATGAATCCTTCCGTACCGCAGGTGCTCATTGACGGCGCCTACGAGGAAGATCCGAGCGCGGCCGCTGCCGAGTACGGTGCCGAGTTTCGATCCGATCTCGAAGCCTACGTCACCCAAGAGATCGTCGATAGCTGCACCATCCCCGAGCGCTTCGAGCTGCCACCCGTTTCAGGTATCTGCTATGCCGCCTTTGTCGATCCTTCCGGGGGCAGCGCGGATTCCATGACACTTGCTATCGCACACGCCGAAGGCAGCCACGCGGTGCTCGATCTCACCCGCGAGGTGCGGCCGCCATTCTCGCCTGAAGCCGTTGTAACAGAGTTTAGCGAAGACCTGAAACGTTACGGCATTCTTGAAACCACCGGCGATCGATACGCGGGCGAATGGCCACGGGAGCGGTTTCTTGTCCACGGCATCCACTACCGGATCTCGGATCTCACGAAAAGCCAGATCTACCAAGCCGCACTGCCCATGCTAAACAGCCACCGGGTCGAGTTGCTGGACAACAAAAGATTGCGCACTCAGGTGCTCGGCCTAGAACGCCGTACCGCACGAGGAGGTAAAGACAGTATCGATCATCGGCCGGGCGGCCATGACGATCTGATCAACAGCGCATTGGGCGCACTGAGCCTATGCGAGGTGAATGTGGTGCCAATCACGCGCGATCACTTCGGCGTCCAACGACTGCGAATCGCTCAAGACGATCTCGAAGCACACCAACAGATTTGGATCCGTGTCGAGGGAGGCTCTAGCTCCCCCCACAACAGCGCCTCGTGGGCCGAGGAGCAGGGAGGCTCTGGCCCAGCGTATTTTCTTCCACTACGATAGATGAGGTGATTCACTATGAACAGGTTACAAACTGAGCTTAACAAACTTGAGCAAGACCGATTGCGTGCGCTCAGCACTGGCGTGCCCTACGCGGTGCTTGGCGAGCAGCGATCCGCTAAGGACTTGCGCAAAGACATAAGCCGTAAGACACAAGAGATCATGTCCACGGCTGGGAAGCTGGTGGATCTCCGGGCGAAGTCGTTTATGGCGGACAGCCAGGCGGCGGTTACATATCGCGAAGCGGTGACTCACGTGCTCGCGAATGATCCGGCGCTGAAACGCGCCTATGCGGAGGGCCAATGAGATGAGCAAGAAATTCGAGGAAGCCGTGAGCGCGGCGCTCGCAGTCGAGAAAGAGCTAATCGCGTTGCGCTCAGCGAGGCTGAGCCCCACGGCGTTTGTTGGCGAGTGCCTGAGCCGCGGGAAACTAACGACAAAGGACATTGATGCGGCCAAAGAAAAGTTTGCGGCCGACGGCGAGCTGATGCCGGGCTGCCGGGCTTACGTCCAAGAAGTGGCCGATATTATCGGTGCCATGCGTTGCCATGAGCCGCCAACGCGGGATCGGATCGGCCGTCTTGGGTTTAGGGGGAAGGAAGAAGCTATCCAAGGGCTGTCAACGTGCCTCAAGACACCGATCGGGGCGCTCTTTGCGCTGTGGGTGCTGGCCGTCGAGCGCGCAGGCGCGCGGCACCCCGAGTCTTTCGGCGACATCGAGGACGTGCCGGCACACAAGGCAAAGGTTGCGGCGTTAGAGGCGAGGCGCGCTGAGCTGCTTGAGAAGATCTCAACCGGCTGGGACAACAGCGACGTTGTGATCGGCAAGATCACACGCGACGGCGGGGCGTTGATCACGTATCGGCTGGCGGAACCCGCTCTCATCACGTTAGCTCCGCTGCGGAGTGCGGGCGAAAGGTTGGTAGCGCATTTGGTTAACAACGCTCCCTAGGTGGAGATCTTGTCTGCCGCGGGCCACCTAGATTCCTTGTTTACCCTAGCGTTGCATAAATCTCGGTTGATGGCGATCTCACGCAGCTTTCAAAGCCGCCAGGTAATGCAACAGTTCCTCCTGGACCGCTTGATTGGCTGACATAGTGAGGGTGAGCTGTCCCTGCGGA
>JBOIDL010000248.1:0-5137 GCA_050740435.1 Gammaproteobacteria bacterium | reverse complement strand
GGCTTCAGCCGCTTCGTTACCTCCGCGACTGCTCCGATTGCTACCGGCTGGAGCGAAAGTTGCCGGGCCGGATTCGCACCCGCTGAAAGACCGTGCCTTGGCACGGCGCACGAGAAAGTTGGGTTAGGGCGCAGCCCGTAACCCGCCAACTCGACGCGCGTAGCGCGTCACCTTGCTTATGACTTCGCCCGCTCAAATGAGCGGGCGATACCCGGGACCAACAATATCGGGGATGTGGATGTCTTGTTTCAATCCGCGCCCACTCAAATGAGCGGGCGATACTGCCCGCGCGCAACCTTCGACGTATGAACAGTAATTCCGGCAGTGCGCGCGAACCTGCCGGCTAGTCTGAACATCCTTTGCCTCTGACCGATACACACGTTTATTCTACCATTCCCAATCACTCGCTTGCGCTCGCCGCGAACTCCCCGGCCAAACAGCCGGCACTCGAGGTTCGCGCTAAACGACGAGTGGTCCCTCGAAGTCCACCGCTTGAAAATTCCGAACTCCTTGACATGTTCCTGCAAAGGTTCATTGAGACGATAGAAACGGAGATTGTCCTCCGTGAAGTCAATTTCTTCGAGAAGCCGCTGCTCCATAACCGCATAGTTCACCGCATCCACCTTGCATTCAAAAACGGATTTCTGAACGCGCTGCCCGTAATCCTGACATACCCTAGCGACGCGGCGCAGCCGCCGCCGTCCTTCCGACGTTTCTGTGGACACATCGTAGGCGACTAATATCAACATAGCGACACCTTCAACGATGCAGATACGGTACGTAGGCGGGCGCGTCGCGCCGCAGGTAGCGCGCGAGCATGCGTGCCTGCACGTGCGGCAAGAGCCCGATCGATACCTGCTGGCCGAGCAACGGATGGACCAGAGTTTCCTGCTTGCGTTCCTGGTACGCGCCAATCACGAGCTTGCGGCCCTCATCGTTGAGAAGCACGGCGCCGCCGGGCCGCTTATCGAAATGCTTGGCCTGGATCTGCCCTCGGTTGATTAGCGTCAACGCGAGCCTATCGGCGATCACCGAGCGGAACTCCTCTAAGATATCCAGGGCCTGGTATAAATTACTACGTTCGTATGGAGGAAAACTCTACCGGTCATAGAGATCGTCCCGATTGAACTTGAATCCCGACAGGTCTGTCTCGAACTCCGTAAACAATGCGTCTATCTCCTTTCGCCGCTGGGCCGCGTCGGCATCCAATCGCACGACGCTGATCCGGACAGGGTGATTGATATACTCTTCGGGAATTTCGACTGTCACACGTTTGTCAGTGGGGGCCATGGTTCGAATCACCATTTCGCGGTCCTCCGTTCTCAGCATAGCTTCAGCAATTGTACTCCCATCGGCAGGCGGTCTTCGTGGGCGGTCACTTGATAGTCGGCGAACGACCGTGGCGAGCCGGCCATGCTTTTCTTGATGTCCACGATAGCGCCAGACGGTCGCGCGCCGCTTCCGGCAACTCGCGCTGACCGGCGACCGCCACGCGCAGGATCTGATCGGGTCGGGTTATGGTTGTCATCGTCCGCGGTCCCGGCAGCGCGGTTCCAGGACCTACTTGCGCAATTCAACCCCGTACTCGCCCGACAAGGGACCAAGCTCGGCCGCAATATCCGCCTCGCTCCGGCCCCGGCCTTTCAGGATACCCGCGTAGTTCGCCAAGGCCGCGTCGAGGTGCGGATGCGGGTGGCCGGTGCGGCGGCTGAAGTCTAATACAATGGCTAACACACGCCGGCTCAAAGGCTCGGCCTCCTCGAGGCGATTGGTAGCCTGAAGCAAGGCGGCCAGGTTGTTGAGGGCGCCTGCGTAATTGGGGTAAGGTCCGCCACCGGGGTTTTCAAGAATGCGGACTGCCCGGCGGACGAGCGGCTCGGCCTCCTCAAGGCGGTGGGTGGCCTGGAGCAACTGGGCCAGGTTGTTGAGGTCGGTGGCAACATCGGGGTGCTCGGGGCCATAGCTCCGCTCGTCGATTTCGAGCGCCCGGCGCATGAGGGGTTCGGCTGCCTCAAGGCGGTTGGTCGCCTGGAGCAACTGGGCCAGGTTGATGAGGTCGGTGGCAACCCTGGGGTGCTTGGGGCCATAGCTCCGCTCGTCGATCTCGAGCGCGCGGCGCATGAGGGGCTCGGCCTCCTTGAGACGGTCGGTGTCCTTGAGCAACAGCGCCAGGTTGTTGAGGCGGATGGCGACATTGGAGTGCTCGGGGCCATAGCTCCGCTCGTCGATGGCGAGCGCCCGGCGATAAAGGGGCTCGGCCTCCGCGTATAGGGCCTTGGTCTTGAGCAGCAGGCCTAGGTTGCTCATGAGCCGCGTCGTGGGTTCGCCGATGCCCGTCGCGTCCGCCTCTACTACGATGAAGACCACATGCGGTTGCAGCGGATTCCACCGCGGCCAGGTGTGGACGTCTTGGGGATCTCCGGTTGCGGCGGCGTCGAGGAGGCGCAGGCTGAGGATCAGCCACTCCCGCCGCCGCGGTTCGGGCAGGCGGGTGCGCAGGATCTCCTGGACCACGCGATGGACGGCGACTGTCTGCGCCTCGGTGTCCCAGCGCAGCAGGCTGTAGTTGGCCAGCCTGACGAGGACGGCGCGCAGCTCACCGGCGGCCTTTCGGCTCTCCGGGGATTCTTGCCGGAACAGAACGATGGCCTCGCGCCATATTTCTTCCGCGGCCTCCCCCTCCAGCACGAACATCGGCACCGGGTTCGGGGCCAACCAGGCGAGGAGGCGCAGGAGGGCGATCTCCCCGGCGCCGAGTTGGTCGATGGTGGTCTGCCAGGTGACGGCGAGGCTTCTGGGGTACTGCATCAGGCGCGGGTCGTACCATTCCTGTACGGCCGGGACGTGGGCACGCCATTGCGCCAGGTAGTCGGCGAGGCTCGTGCGTTCGTTGGCGATATAGGCCCCGGCCTGCTCCAGGGCCAGGCCGTCGAGCTCACGGGCGAGTGCGGCGGCGTCCTGTGCATCGCTCGCGCGCTTGCGACGCGTCGCCACGTTGCGCTCCAAGAGGAACTGCGCCGCGTCCTCGGGCGCGAGCACATCGAGTTCCAAGGGCTCGACACTGGCGCTCCACTGCGCGAGGCGGCTGGTGATGAGCACCGAGCCACCGCGCAATCGCGCGAGCAGGTGCTCGGCGGCCGAGGCGGCCTCCGGGGTATCGACGTTGTCCAGGATCAGGAACCAGCCGGGGTGCTCGCGGAGCCAGCGCAAGGCCGCGGCCACGCGCTTCTCCTCTTCGGTCGCCTCCTGCTCGGGCAGATCGAGCACCGGCGGGCCGACTAGGGCGGCGAGGTTGCGGCGTAGGTTCTCGGGGCTGTCGGCCACCACGAAGAGCAGGGCGCTGTAGTCCGCGTCGTGCCGCCAAGCGTACTCGACCGCAAGTCGGGTCTTGCCCACCCCCCCCGAGCCCGTGCAGGGCCTTGCCGACGATGGCCGTCGCATAGCCCTCTTGCGTGTGCATGAGGCTCTCGCGTAGCTCGGCGAGAAAGGCCTCGCGGCCCTTGAAGAGCTTACCGAGGCTGAGATAGGGGAGGGCGATGGGCTTGGGCCGGCCGAGATCGGGGAAGGACAGGACCAGGACGTCTTCGATGAGCTTCGCCTGGGTGGTGAGCGCGTCACGGTGTTCGCCGCTGTCCTTAATCCATGCGCGATACAACTGCTGGCAGGCATGGAGATCGGCGGCTTCAGCGTCGGGCCCATCCGGCGTGAATCCCGTGTCGGTCAAGAAGACATAGGTCTTCCTCCCATGATGCTTGGCGAGCATGAATTCCCATTGGGTGTAGGACGCGCGGGATTGGCCCGTCGCGGCACGGTATCGGTCGAAGATTGGGATAGCGCCCAAGGCCGCGGCGTGCGTATCGGTGGGAAAGGCTCCACACCGTTCACCGACCAACAGCACCACCGCCTCACACCGTTGAATGTAATCCGACAGTCGCCCGATGAGCGTCGCCGGCCCCTGGCTGAAATGCTCCTGGTCGCGGACTTCCAGCCCCTTGCGCCGAAGCACGCGGGCGACTTCACGGCGGTAATGTCCGAGCTCGTTGCTGACGGCGGAAATGAATATGCGGTAGGGGACCATGAGTACTGATGGCGATCGGTCTCGGTAGCCATTCTCGTCCTGAGACACAGCATAAGGATTTCCCCGGCTTCCTCGAAATGGCCGCACACATACCTACTGGGTAATCGCCCGTACCGGACGTAAGGTCCTTGAGGACGTTTCCCCGAACGGATGCCGAAGGCACACGCTCGCGGTGGAGCCCGCGACACGCGGCATCCGGCTAACGTGTCACCGGATCAAGCGCTCAAGCAGCCATGAGGCGAGATCACGCCTGCCGTCCAATAAGCCGACGACATAGACACGATCGGCGTCAAACCGGTAGATGACGCGCCAAGGGCGGACGATGATCTCTCGGTACGCGAGCACGCCGAGTTCCTTCAACTCTGGAACAAGGCGCCCGCGTTGCGGCAGGAAGGCGAGCTTTTCCGCGGCATGTTCAAGCCGGTCGAGGACGGCAAGCGCGTTCTCGATATTGTCATGGGCAATGAAGCGGGCGATCTCGTCAACGTCTGTGCGTGCCGTTTCCGTCCACAGAACCTCATAGCGAGGCTTTGCCGCGCTCAAGCTCTTTCCTCAGGCTATCGAAGACGTCACGTTGCCCGACCACGCGATTGCGGCGAATATCGGCCTCGCCTTGGACCAGGAGCTTGAGCATGAGCAATCCCTGCTCAAGCTTGCGGAAGGAGGCTATGTCGTGCACGACCGCCGTAGCGGTACCGTTCTGGGTCAAGACGATGGCCTCGCCGCTTCCTCTGATTCGGGCCAGCAGTTGGCTGGCCTCGCTCTTGAATTCACTGAGACTGATGATGGATTCGCCCATAACTATCGAATGAAGTCCGAATTCAGTCAGATCTTAGGCTTCTTGGCTGCGCGGTTCAAGTCTCGACAGCTACCGTATGCGAGCGCCCAGCCGGGCGCGCCGCGCCGTAGGCGTGCCGAAGCGGAAAACATCGGATGTAGATACCGTCTTTGTTGTCAAGGGGTATTTAAACGGATTGTGGTTGGTAAGGTCGTTGATGTTTTAGGACTCCAAAGCAGATATGGACGAGCTTACGCATTGCGGCACCGAGGGCGGACATT
>JBOIDL010000247.1:0-5142 GCA_050740435.1 Gammaproteobacteria bacterium | reverse complement strand
ATCGCCGTGCATAATCGCGACCCCAAGCCCTTCGTCTGGACCGCCAAGGCCAATGACATTCTGCAGAAGGTCATTCGTGCCAATCGCCGTTTAAGTTCCAAGAACAACGAAGCACTACACTAGTATCCCCATCCCGATCCGCCCCCGCTGCTCCTCCCGCACCGCCGGCGGGTCCACCGCCAGATCGAACGGCGTCAAATCAGGTGGTAGGGTCTCGTCGAAGATGGCCGAAATGATGCCCGGCGCCAAGGTGGTCAGGTTGCCCATCCGGCTCACGTAGCTGCTGCCCCTTCCTTCCTGGCGATTTCCCTCAGAGATTTAACGGCCCCGGATTCTAGCATCACAGGCCACCGATGCCCCGGGCCAGCGCAAGTTGCAGGGGCGTCGGCTTGCTGTTCCAAGGTCTAGCCCGCGACGTCTCCCCGTTTAGGAGGGTCACGAGCTTCCGCCCGCTGCGCCGCTTGATCTGGATGGGCACCGAGATGCTCAGGCGGCGGCTTACACTATGTTTTTCTGGCGACGGTGGCGGGCTCCGGCTACGGCTGGATTTATCAACACAAATCGCGCAATGGAGTCGAGCATCCTGGTGCATTCCATGGTCAATGCGCTGCATTTCGTCTTTTTCACCTATCCGGCGTTGCAGTAACGGGCAGCGGAATGACGACGGTGAAGGTCGATCCGACATCAACGCGGCTTTCTACCCGGAGAGTGCCGCCCATCACAGAAACCCTTGCTGATGGCAAGTCCAAGGCCCGCTCCCTCATGCTGGATGGCATCGGAGGTCTCGACCTTGCGGAACCATTCGAAGATGCGGTCTTTCTGATCGCCGGGGATCCCTTTTCCTGTGTCTGCTACCTGTATGAGCAACCTCGTCGGGGTCTGTTCCAGAATCAACGTGATTTGTCCTTGGTGTGTACAGTTGCCGGCATTACTGAGAAGATTCATCAGGATCTGCGATACCTTCGTCTTATCGATGGCGACCAATTCATTCGCCTGCACCTCTTGGCTAAGCCGGTTGCCGTTCGTCTCGATGGACGGCATTACGGTATCGACGGCCTCGCGTACGACATCCCTCAGATCGGTCGGCGTTAGCTGCAGCTCCATTGTGCCGGCATCGAGCTTTTGTGCGGTCAGCATGTTCTCGATCAAGGCAGCCAATTGCTGGGCACTGGTGATGATAGTCTCGACCTTCGTCGCATCCGGCATTTCCTCATAGACCTGTACGGCTTCCAACACCAACTGCGCATTACCATGAATGGCATTTAGAGGCGTACGCATTTCATGGCTCACTGTGGCCAGGAACAGCGACTTTTGACGGTCCAACTCGGACAGGTTGCGCTGCCACCGCAGCACGGCGAGCGTTAATACGATCCAGACTGCCACGTTCAGGGGCACGAGCACATAGACCAGGGAACGAAGGCTCTGCTTGTCGATGTCGACATGCGCATAGCCGAGAAGACGCGCTTCTTCGGAATTTCCTTCGAGGAACGGTGTGTCGCTCTTGACCACCGTGGTCATGATCGGTGCGACGAAGTGCCACCTTCCCCAGTTCTCGGCCGCGAGGCCGGCGTGCATGACGGTATGCGGCAGCCCATGTCGTGACCAATCGTCGGGCCTTCCCTCTTCGAAGCGCAGGACTGTCTTCGTATCGACCACGCCCAGATAGCGTACACCTGGGAATTGGAGGAATGCTTTGGCGGTGTGCCGAATGGCGGTCAGGTCCTTGACTAGGAAGACGGACACCGCGGTTCGCGCAAACTGCCGCGTTAGCTGTACCCCCTGATCGAGCAACAAACCCCGGAAGCATTCAACCATGAACCACGACCCGGATGAGAGTGCCCCAAGCGATAGCATAATAATACCGAGTACGGAGGGCCGTAACAGACGGGTGCGGGCTAGCGGGCCGCCATGCATCCATGCCTCCGTCCCGCTATGCTTCCCCACCCTTCTTTTTCGACTCCGGGGAGGCGAGTCCTACGGCGCTCCTGCGCCGGTATTTTCGATGTTCGACCATCACACCGAGGATCCGGCCTTTATGCTTGGCGTCGATCACAAGTTCGGGGTGGTCCTCGTTGAGCGGCGTCAGCTCGATCACGAGCACGCCGGCACTATCGCGCTTGCGCGGGCGGTATTTCCGAAAGACGGGCGCCTTTTCACCCGCTAGCTTGGCGAGCACATACTCGCCGGGCTGTGGTTCCAGCTCCGGATCCAGAAAGACCACATCGCCGGGCCAGACTTCGTCCATCATGTCTTCTCCCTCAACGATGACCCCAATCACGCGCTCGCCTCCACGTTTCATGCGGATCCAATCCACTTCCGTCCGCTCGGTCACCGGATAGGGCCGTTTGGCGACGATCCATTCCGCCGCTTCATCATAGGTCACGACCGGTACCATCCGATGGCCGAAAGGTGGCGGGATGAGGCTGATCTTCGGGCCTGCATCGCGATGGTGGCCGCGAGCCTGGATCAGCAAGCCCACGAACAAGCCAGACCCCTCATCGACGCGCGCCTGCCGAGCGGAGCGCGTCTTAGCGCTTCCCTAAAACCTGTCTCGGCGCTCGGGTGTTCCATGAGCATCCGGTTGTTTCCGAAGGTGCGCTGGACATTCGACGCCTTGCGCGACCACAGGACCTTCACAGAAAAGCAGGGCATGCAGTTGTGCCGTGCCGTGCAGGCGAGGGACAACATTCTCGTCGCAGGCGCCATGGGCAGCGGCAAGACCTCGCTGCTCAATGCCTTGATCGGCCTTGTTTCGCCCGAGGAGCGATTGATCGTGGTCGAGGACACGTTTGAACTTTGCATCGATGCCCCAAACGTCGTGCGGCTCGAGGCCGCCGTGCGCGATGTCGGTCCGGCCGAGCAGATCACAACCAAAGACTTATTGAAACACACGATGCGCCGCGCGCCGAGCCGGATAATCGTCGGCGAGTTCCGCGACTCAGGGGACGCGGACGTTTTCCTGCAGACGATGAGGCTAGGTCATCGCGGTGCATTAGCATCTATGCACGGTAATAGCGCCGAAGAGGCCCTCGACCGCTTCGTCGATCTCGCGCATGAAGCCGCACCCCAAAAGCCCTATGAGGCCATCAAAGCCGCTGTCCATCGCAACGTCGATCTGGTGGTGCACATGGCGGAGAGCGACGGCGGCCGACGCACGGTCCGCGAGATCCTGGAGGTGGCCCATGGATAAACCCGTAGAGATCTTCGCGGAACTTACCACCGGCGCCGATCCTTGGGTCTGGGTGTATCTCGCCATTGCCATCATGGTCGCGGCTATCACCGGTCTTAGCCCGAGCGAGACCCGCCGGCGCACGTTCAGCCGCGATACGCCCTGGATCCAATGCCAGACCGCCGGGACGGTGATGCTATTCGCTTTCGTGCTCTACTGGTTCGGCTTATGGGCGATCGCGGTCGCGACGAATCCACGCGAGGCAGAGAGTATGACATGGGCCTATCTCGGTTGGTGGGGTGATATGGTGTTACGTTACTGGTCGCTACCCGCCGCGGGCCTCGCCCTGGGGTTGGTCCTGCGGTTCTACGTCATTGCGCCGCTGGTCGCGTGGTTCTCCAATTGGCGAAAAGGCTGGCGAGCCGAGCAGGAGGTCCAAGCGCTGACCGACATCCGAAACGAGCTCGGGAAGTTTACGCCCAAGACCTTCACGCCGTCCGCCTACTATAAAACCGGACAGGTCTTCTTCGGCTTGGACCAACGCAATAGGCCGGTCTATATCCCTGTCGATGCCGTGCATGGGACCCACCTCCAGATCATCGGCCCGACGGGATCCGGGAAAGGCGTGGCACTCCAGACCCTCGTCGAGCAGGCGATCCTGCGTGGGGAGCTGGTCATGATCGTCGATCCCGGTGAGGACGATAACCTGCGCGATGTCATGTACCAGACCGCCCGCGGTTGCGATCGGACCTTTGTCTACTATGACATGACCGGCGGGCGCGGGGGCTGGGATCCCTTCGCGAGCGGTCCGATCCAGGACCGGCGCGCCCGGCTCGTGTTATCGCTCGGGATCGCCGATTCGGACCGAGAGAGCGACTTCTACTCGGGCGCAGAGCGCAATCTGCTCGATCGATTGTTGGCAACCGATCTCTTGACCTTGGGCCAGATGGTGAGCTGGATGGAGGCCCATATCACCCCCGACAAACGCGGCAAGGCCTACCAGCGCTTGAAAGAGATGTCGCTCTCCCCGGCGTTCACCCCAAAAGCCGGCCGGGGTTTCGATATCGAACGCTCCGCTCTCAACAATGCCGTTGTCTATGTTCGCACGCGTGTCGATAACGATCCGCTCCTGCGCGCGGCCGCGCGGGCGATGCTGCTTGAGATCAAACAGACCCTCGATCGACTCTACCGCGAGGGCAAGCGCGCGACCTGGGCCTTCGTTCTTTTCGACGAGGCCAAGTATCTCGTCTCGAAACCGCTCGTGGACGGTCTTGCGCTACTACGGAAACGGCAAATCTGCATGGGCATTGCCCACCAAGACGCGCTCGATATGCGCAGTATCGACGATCCACGCATGGACCGGTATGCCACCGAAAGCGCGGTCAAGACCAATACGCAAATCAAGCTCATTTACCGCCAGGGCGATGCGGATGCGGCCGAATGGGCGGCCTCGCAGACCGGAACGAAATATGTGACCGTCGTGCGAAGCGAGCAAACGAGTGTCGCGCCGACTGGCGGGGAACGCTGGGATCAGGGCCGCATGCTGCAAAAATCACAGGTGCCCTATATCGAAGCCAATTCATTCCAAGCGCTGCAGCCGCGCGTCGGTGTCCTGCTCGCTCCCGGCCGCCTCGCACAGGTGACCTATACCTGCTGGGTCCCCGTGACCAAACCTTTTCGCATACAACCCGCCTCGATCGAAACACCCGAGGCAGCAGCCCAGCCCGCAGAGCCCGTACGCAAACGACGTCGAAAGGCCGTCGGTGATGTTGTCGAGGCCTGATTTTTTATGCGCAACGCTCTTCCATAAGGGTGATGCACAGCTCTCTCTGGAGAACGTCCATGACCTTGACCTTCCAGTTGCATAAATTCTGGGGTAAGCGGCGGGAAATGGCGTCGGACATAGGGTTTAGTGAGTGTTTTGCTTTTCGCTGGATCTCACCGCTGGTGAAGTCCAGCCCTTCGGGACTCTA
>JBOIDL010000246.1:0-5162 GCA_050740435.1 Gammaproteobacteria bacterium | reverse complement strand
TGATCTCCTGTGGTTGGTAGGGTTGCCAATCACTGAGATCGTCAACCATCATGCAGGTTCCATGACTGTATATATTTATTTACGCGTTGATATACCAGTAAATTTTGTGGGGATACGTCAGGGTCAAGCCTATTACCGAGCGATTGCGGCCCGTGCCCCCGCGCGGCGGAACCGCCACGATGCAAACCACCTGCGCTGCGCAGTAACTTTTGCAGAGCTTCCTTAGACTATGATCATCAAAACCATTGCCATCCTGGGAGGCACCGGCTTCGTCGGACGCCATCTCGTCAATGCCCTGAGCGGCCAAGACTACCGCATCCGCGTGCTCACCCGGCGGCGAGAACGGCACCGCGAGCTGCTCGTGATCCCGACCTTGGATCTCATCGAGAGTGATGTACACGACCTCGCCGAGCTGACGCGCCAGCTTGCAGGGTGCGATGCGGTCATCAACCTCGTCGGTATTCTCAACGAGCGCGGCGACGACGGTAGCGGCTTCCGCCATGCCCACGTCGATCTGGCGCGTCACGTCGTGGAAGCCTGCCGAAGCAATCCTATCCACTGCCTCTTGCACATGAGCGCGCTCAATGCGGACGCCACGGCCGGTCCCAGCCACTACCTCAAGACCAAGGGCGAGGCCGAGGATCTAGCGCACCAGGCGGCCGGAGAGGCGTTACGGATCACCAGCTTCCGGCCCTCGGTGATCTTCGGCCCCGACGACAGCTTCTTCAACCGTTTCGCCCAGTTGCTGCGGTTCAGCCCCTATTTCTTTCCCCTGGCGTGCCCGCGATCGCGGTTTGCCCCGGTCTACGTCACCAACGTCGTGGAGGCTTTCATGCGGGCGCTAGAGGATCCGGCTACGGCGGGACGGCGCTATGATCTCTGCGGACCGAAGCAATACACGCTGCAAGAGCTGGTAGCGTATACAGCCACGTGCTTGCATCTACGCCGCCGTATCCTGCCGCTAAACGAGAGATTCTCGTATCTTCAGGCCCAAGCCTTGGAATGGATTCCGGGGAAGCCCATGTCCTTGGATAATTACCGCTCGCTGCAGGTCCCGAGCGTGTGCCAGGGCGAAATCGGGCTCGCGGCCTTGGGTATCGAGCCGGTTGCGATTGAGGCGGTGGTCCCGGCGTATCTGCAAAGGCAGCATCAGCGGGCGCGCTATCGGGTCTTGCGAACATTCGCGCGGCGGCGATGAAAGTCTACAAGGTCGGCGGCGCGGTCCGGGATAAGCTCCTCGGCCGCCCGGTCTCGGACTGTGATTGGGTTGTGATCGGCGCCACGGCGCAAGATCTCTTGGGCCTTGGTTACCGCGCGGTGGGCAAGGACTTCCCGGTCTTTCTCCACCCCCAGACCCACGAGGAATACGCGCTCGCGCGCACCGAACGCAAGATAGGGCCCGGCTACAAGGGGTTCGTGTTCCACGCTTCGTCCGAAGTCTCCTTGGAGGCCGATCTCGAACGCCGCGACGTGACCATCAACGCCATGGCCGAAGACATCGACGGGGGCATCATCGACCCGTACGGCGGGCGCGCGGATCTCGAACGCGGCATCCTCCGGCATGTCTCGCCCGCCTTCGCCGAGGATCCCGTGCGCATCTTGCGCGTCGCCCGCTTCGCCGCGCGTTTCGGCTTTCTGATCGCCGAGGAAACGCTTGCGCTCATGCGCGAGATGGTCGCGGCCGGGGAAACCGAAGCCTTGGTTCCCGAGCGGGTTTGGGCGGAGCTCGACAAGGCCCTCGCCGAGCCCAATCCGCGCCTATTTTTCGAGGCGTTGCGGAACTGCGGCGCCCTGGTTGCGCTCTTTCCCGAGATCGAACGGCTCTTCGGCGTGCCACAACCGCCGCGCCACCACCCCGAAATCGACACGGGATTGCATGTGATGCTGGTGCTCGATCAGGCCGCGCGCTTGAGCGAAGATGCGCGTGTGCGCTTCGCCGCGTTGGTGCACGATCTCGGAAAAGGGACGAGCCCTCAAGAGCAATGGCCGCATCACCACGGGCACGAGGAGCGCGGCGCGGAGATCATCCTCGCCTTCTGCCAGCGCTACCGCATCCCCAACGACTACCGCGATCTCGCCGTGCTGGTCGCGCGCTATCACAGCCATTGTCACCGCGCCCTCGAGCTTCGGCCCGCGACCCTGCTCCCTGCCCTCGAGGCCCTGGATGCCTTCCGAAGGCCGGAGCGCTTCGAGCAATTCCTCACGGCCTGCGAAGCCGATGCCCGCGGGCGCACCGGCCTCGAGGATCGCGCCTACCCTCAGCCGGAGGTCCTGCGCCGGGCCTTGCGTGCGGCGCAGGCCGTCGATGCAGGCGATCTGATCGCTCAGGGACTCACGGGCGCGGCCTTGGGCAGCGAGATCGGGCGCTTACGCCTCGAGGCGATCAAGGAGGTTCTCCCCCCAAAACCCTAGCGGCTTGGATGCTGTGGCATCGCGATTCGCATCAATGACCAACGGCGGATCTGCTTCAAAGGATTGACGGTGGTGCCGCTCGCGCGAGACGCCAACTGGTCCCGAAACTTGGCGCCTCTCGGGCCAATGAAAGCCAGGCCCAGGGGCTCGTACGAGCGCCAGCTGCTTGAACAGGCCTGCCGGGAAGCGGTCGAGAAGAACCAGCCCTTCACGCACGTGCACCTGCTGGCGCACGGCTATCCGGTAGAGTTTGCGCACAAGGAGCATTTCGGCGTAGCGCTGTACAAGCCGAATGGAGAGCTGGATGTAGTGATGCCGGAGCGGCTCGGGAAGGCTCTGGCTGCGCTCATCGGTCACACGGTCGTGGTAACACTGGCGACCTGTGACGCGGGCAACCGGGCCAACACCATCACCTCAAATCGCAGCATCGCCCATGTGCTCCACGAATCAGGATTCCCAATCGTGATCGCCTCGCAATTTCCATTCACCGTGCCCGGCTCCAACCTGATGGTCGAGACCTTCTACAAGGCGCTTGCCCTGCACAAGACGCGCGTCGCTCTGTACAAGAGCCGGGAGCAGGCCGGTCACGATTGGGCCAGCCTGGTTGGATACGCGCGGCTCACAGAGGGTTACGCAGATCATCTCTTGGACGTCAGGCTCGAGTGCGTACTGGCCGCGCTCAAGACGATGCAGGGCTGGTCCGACGAGCTGGTCAAGCGAGGCGACAGGGATCCGCTGCGCTTCGATCAAGTGGCCACCCAGCTGCGAGCACGCATCGAGGCGCTCGAAGGCTTTTCGAAAGAGCCCAAAAATGCCGGTCGGCGTGGCGTCCTGGATGAGAATGTGGGTCTGTTGGGAAGCGCCGAAAAACGCCTGGCCGAGCTGTGCTTTGCGCGCGCGCGCCTGAGAGACGCCGCGCATTGGCACCAGCTCATGCGTGCAGCGCTCGAACGCTCGCGCGACTGGTACCGGAAGGGTTCGGAGAGCAACCTCTCGCACCATTGGACGGCCGTCCAGTCTCTGTCGCTCAATGCTGTTCTCGACGGGCGCATAGCCGACCCCGGCCGCGCCTACGCGGCGGTCACCGCTGCGAGAATAGACAAGGGGAACACGAAGCAGAACACGGTCATCTGGGCGCTCGGATCGTTGATCGAGATCTACCTGCTCGCGCCGCTGGCCGGTCAGAGTCCGCCTGCCGACGCGGCCCGAAACGCTCTGGCGGAAAGGAAGGCTCTGGTTCGGCAGCAACCCGGTGGCGACACATTTCCGCTCGAATCAACAGAACGCCAGCTCCGCCGTTACGTCGAGTGGTGGACAACGGCGAACGGTTTCTTCCCCGGCACATCCGACGACCCACCCGCGATCCACACCTATCGATCCGGAACGGAAGCGGCTACCGGTTAAAGATCGCCGCCAACCCTGGATGATCTGGGGTTACAAACGATGAGTCATTGCGGCGAGCGTCCCGTTGTACCTCAACCCGGCGAATAGGAGTGCCCCCGGTGTTTATGCGGGGGCACGTGCCGCTGCCCGTGGTGTTGGCGCCGTTACTAGCCCTTACTTTTTTTAGTACTTCTTTTTGCGCTCCTTTTTGACAGGCTCACAGAGGAGTTGCCCGGTTTGGACCTTCACGGTCCGCTCCTCAAATTGACTCTCCCGCGCTGTCACTTTTTCCCCGACGGGCGGACCGGAGGGGGCAATCTTCCAGCACAACAAGTGCCAGCCCTCGAGATCGGCCTCAGAAATGTAACACTTCTTTTTGCCGTAGTAGTGTGTGCAATGCTTCTTTACGACCGGCCCACAGAGGAAGTGCGGGTTTTTCACCTCTACGTACTCTTTGTGGAATTGATCAGTCAGCGTTACGGGCTCATTGAGGGCACCCCCTGCTTCGCCCAGCTGGTAACACTTGAAATGCGGCGGCGGCTTCTCGCCGTAGTCCTCCGTTGCGTAGGCCGCCCCGCTCCCAAGAGCGAGTAGCGACGCCACTGCCAGGACTACCTCGTGCCGGGGCCAGTTGTTTATGTTCATCAGGTCTCTCCTTATCGTAAATTGACCCCCTCCGCGAAAATGCTAGTCTCCGCCTTCCGCCCTGTCAAGAATATTGTATTCGGCCAATACATTTTGCACTGTGTTGATGTTGACGATGATGCCACAACCTGGGCGGGTGTTTACAATCCCCGGGCATGATGGGGGCGTTCGGTGTTGTACCAGAGGAGCCAGTCGATGAGTTTATCGTTGCGCACCACGTGATGGGCGCCCTTGTCGAGGGGCTCCTCAATGGCCGCCTCTCTCGAATTCGTCAGGCAATCAACAACGCCGTCGCCTTTCTTGCAACCAACGCCCGCCGGGCACACCCTAAACGCGACAGGCGAAACGGACGCCTTGAACTGAATTTGGAACCAGTTTTCAACGCAGCTTAAGTACCTAGCCTATGAAGTCGGGCTAGCAGGTTCGAAAGCTCGGTGCAGTGATTTATCTGCTGGTCACCTTACTTCACGCCTTCGACATACGATTGGACCGACAGCGGCTCCCTGAGGGACAAGCCAAAGCGAAACTGCTGCAAGCGATCGAGCGAGTTCAGAAGGTCCCTAGATTCCTTGTTTAAACAGGGTGTGTGGTTGTTGACCTTCCAGTTGCATAAATATTGGCGCTTAGCGATAGAAAATGGCTAGGGCATTGGGTTTCTGTGAGTTTTGAGCTTTTCGCTGGATCTCACCGTGGGTGAATTCCAGCCCTCCAGTCAATGGGCT
>JBOIDL010000245.1:0-5169 GCA_050740435.1 Gammaproteobacteria bacterium | reverse complement strand
TAGACTGAAGGAGAGGAACCGAGGATCAAGAATTGAGGCAGAATGCCTCACAGTGTTTAACCAAGCGGCAGATCTATCCACTTATCGAAGAGGAAAATCTGTCCGAACAACCCGAGCCACCTCACTCATCTTGGGCGCATCCACCGCCTCAGGAGCCGCATCCACCACACAGAAAACCCTTACAGTAGTTATCAAATTCAACGGTTCAAAGAAGGTCGAGTCATTCTCGTACCATACGAGTAAATTCTAGCCTGATTCGCGCTTAAGGGAAGATTGGCGACAATGATCCGAGTTACACGAGTGGCGGCCGTTCTGCTCTTCAGCTTGACTCTTGGCTGCGTACCTATGCCACCAAAGCCCGAGCAAACCCAGCTTCAGATCCGGGAATTCCAAACGCGGACGTACGAAACCAAAGATACTAAGATGGTGATGAAGGCGGTCATGAATACACTACAGGATGATGGCTACATCATCAAAGATGCTAACCTCGATCTTGGTTTGCTCACCGCACAAAAGGAGCTTGATGTAACACATCACGGTGAGGCTTTGTTTCTGACACTGCTCGCCGGACGCGAAGCGCGCTACAAGAAGAATGCACTTATGGAAGCTTCTGTGAATGTAAGCGAGTTTGGAAAGTAGATGCGTGTTCGTGTGAATTTTCAATCCAAAGTCATGGATAACCAGGGAGGCGTAATGAAAACTTCAATAAGTTGAAGATCCAAAGTTTTACCAGGAATTTTTCTCGAAAGTCGATAAAGGAATATTTATAGAGAAGGAGAAACTGTAGCACCTGCCCAATACGCCCACACGTTAAGTCAATGGCGGTAAGGCGGAAGCCGCTTTTTGGCGTTCCGCCGTATGGCGGCCGACCGAAGCGGCCCGTGCGGCGGATCGCTTTGCGGGCATCGGCCCTACAGATGCCACCCTTCCGATCGGGATGGAGACGGCGTTATCGGTGGCACGGCTTTAGCCGAGGTGTATGAATGCGGCGGAACGCCCACAAAGCGGGCTTCCGCCCTAGTCGCTAAGGGTTTCCCAAGGTCAGAACCGGACCCGAGAAATTCGACCGTCCAGGATCGTAGGGGGCCGCAATTCTATCCTGACGATCGACTCAACAGTTAGCGACATACCAATAGAGACACTTTCGCATGGCGCTGCTTGAGGAGATACGGGCAAAGGGTCTTACGGAGGCAATACGAGTTCTCGAAGCACGCGGTCGATCAGCATCATTCGAGACATCACTGTTGCGGAGGTGGAAGAGGCTATCGCCAACCAGAGCGAGGTGATAGAAAACTATCCAGAAGACAAGTATGGACCAAGTTGCCTGATATTCGGGTTCACGTATTCGGGGCGGCCTCTGCATGTGCAGTGCAGCTATGCAAACCGCCCGCTTGTTAAGGTTATTACACTGTATGAGCCTGAACCTCTGGGTCGATTTACGCGTTCGACGGATAGGCTGAAGAGGGCACTTTGATGAAAGAAACGATGGTTGACGCCGAGGTAACGTACACGTTGGAACACGCCGGAAGGTTCTATATCATTGAGCACGTTCCAGCTCGAGTGTGTAAGGAGACCGGGGAGCATTTTTTCTCCCCCGAGGCGGTGGAGCATATTCAAGCACTCATCAAGAGCAACAGGAAGCCTGACAGAGTCATCGAAACGCCGGTCTATCAGTACACGTAGTCCACACTTCCTCGGCCGCTCTAGCTTGAATATCCTCAAGGTCACGGGAAGAAATGCGAATGTTGATCCGCTTGTCTTTGGCGAGCGATGCCTCGGCATAGGAAGCGTAGCGGGCGATTTCCTTCTTGAGGTTGGGCACGGACTGCCACTCACCCCTGTCGAAGAAAGACAGTAGCAAGTAGCCCGGATGCAACGAAGTTAAATCCGGGACGCCGACGCCCCGGATTCCGCTCGCGCTTCATCCGGGCTACGTCAGGCTGGTTCCGCTACAATGCGCCGTGTGAAGCCGCCACGTGCGGCCTGGAACGATTTCCCCAACGTGTTGATCCACGCGAGTGAATCGGCCGTCAAGCAGCATCCCCGCTACCAGGCCGCGAAGTCGGGGGATGCCGAAGCCGCCGTGCGCCTGGTCGAGGAGACGATCAATGCCGCCCAGGTCGACGCTTTGCGCGCGTTCCTCGGCGGTCGCCGGCCCACACTCGTGAGCGTTCACGCCTTGGAGGAGGAAGGAGTGAATGCAATTCCCGAGGTGTTCGCCGAGGCGCTCGCGAAAAGCCTGGGGCTGCCACATGCAAGCGGTATCGTGCAAGCCAACATCGTCGGGCATACCGGTGCCGATGGTTATGCGCGCCTCGCGCGGCAACCGGCCTTCGAGGGCCACAGATTATGTGATCGTTGACGACTTCGTGGGCATGGGCGGGACGCTCGCGAACCTACGCGGCCATATCGAATCCAAAGGAGGCCGGGTGCTCGGCGCGGCCGTCTTGACCGGAAAGTCGTACTCGGCGAAACTAATGCTTGACGAGAAGACGCTCCAGGAGCTGAGACAGAAGCATGGACAAGACCTCGAACAGTGGTGGCAAAACCGGTTCGGTCACACCTTCGACTGCCTTACTCAATCAGAAGCTCGGTACCTCGCCCGCTCCCCGGGTGCTGACACCATCCGAGCTCGAGTTGCTGAGAAAGAGCCAGCGAGAGATCGCGGTCTACGCGAAGGAAGCGTTGAAAGCGGCATAACACCGATGTAGGCCCGGCGCGATGCCGGGCCGGTACGACCCGACGTGTATGACAGGGCGGAATGGCGTCAGCGTATTCCGCCGAACACGGTCGGCGGGGACGACGGCTCCTTATTGCACACGAGGTTCAATGAGACCCGCTACGGCGGGTCGGTCGGCGGGTTACCGGGCTTGCGTCTTCACCCGCCCTTCATTGACTCGGCCCGCGCTCGCGCACCTCACTTGTAGCCTCGACAAACGGGACTAAATAAGCATAGCCGCGAGTACGAACCACGAACATACGCTGGTTCGCGTAGGCCGTGTGTTCGGATGGTCAAGAACATCGAGAAGACCGCCATGTGACATGGCCGATAGCACTCCCTCGAAGGACACGCCGTTTCCTGTCCACTTCACGTGCGGAGAGCGGTCGGTTTTAGTAGCGGGACGGGTCGTGGATAATGGCGTCCTTTGAACGAGCGACAGTAGCATACGTGCTTATGGGACAAAATACACGGGGAGCCACGAGTGCGTCCAGCGCGCCCTTTACACGCGAGCGCGCGAGCGCCCGGCCTATCGCGCTGTGGCTACTCGCATGCTGCGCACTGATCGCCATCATGGTGCTGCTTGGCGGCGTCACGCGGCTCAAGCACGCGGGGCTCTCGATCGTCGAATGGCAGCCACTCACCGGCGTATTACCGCCGCTCAGCGCGCCCGCGTGGGAGGATGCCTTCGCTCAATACCAACGCTATCCCGAATACCAAAAACTCAATCGGGACATGACGCTTGGCGAGTTCAAGGCCATTTATTGGCTTGAATACCTGCATCGGCTCTGGGGGCGGCTCATCGGCATCGCGTTCCTCGTGCCGTGCCTTTATTTCGCGCTCCGCCGCCGGATTGGACGCACGCTCATTCCCAAGCTCGCTATGCTATTCGCGCTCGGCGGGCTGCAAGGCGGGCTCGGCTGGTATATGGTGAAAAGCGGCCTCGTGGACCGGCCCGATGTCAGCCAATATCGCTTGAGCGCCCATCTGGCGCTCGCGGCCTTGATTTATGCCTACATGCTCTGGGTGGCGCTGGGCCTCTTGCGCCCCCGGATCGTGGCTGCAGGAACGTTGCCTCGTTATTGCTTTGCCATTCTAGGTCTCGTCTTCGCGACCCTGGTCTCGGGCGGCTTCGTCGCCGGACTCGATGCCGGATTCGCCTACAACACCTTTCCGCTCATGCAAGGCCAGTGGATCCCCGAAGGACTTTGGCACCTGCGGCCGTTCTATCGAAACCTCTTCGAGAACCTCATCACCGTGCAGTTTATGCACCGCGTGCTGGCCCTCGCGAGCTTGCTCGCCGTCGGTCTACTTTGGCTTGCGGCGCGCCGTTCGGCCCTGCCGACGCGCGCACGCCGGGCCTGCCACTGGCTCTTGGGCGCCGCCGCCTTGCAGGTCACACTCGGCATCTCGACCCTGATCCTTGTCGTGCCGCTACCCCTGGCTTTGGCCCATCAGGGGGGGGCGCTGCTGCTCCTGACGATGGCTATCTGGGCGCTGTACGAGTTAGGAGGGTCACGAGAGTCAGACTCGATATAATTGTCTTGGTGTAAAAGAATTCTATGCATGCTGCCCCATACTCCGTGAAAAGTTCACAAAATAATTGGCAATTTCTCACAGACTCAACCCCCTTCCTTTGGTTCACTAAAGCGCAGGCAGGATCCGGGAGGCCCTTGCCCTGGAGGTGTAAACCTCCTGCCGGCTCTCCGGTAAATTTTCTCCGGGAGCGCGGGACCTGCCCATGCCGCCCGCTCGGCGCGGCAAGGAAATGTCATCAACAGTCCATTAAGAGTAACGACCATGAAAGCTAAGACAGTAGTCCTAAGCACGGCATTGGCCGGAGCGCTCGCCGCCGCCTCGGCGGTTCACGCCCTCGATGCCAAGGTGTTTCCCGGTAATGGCTGCCAAGCCGCAGTTGGAAGCCAGGCCGCCGATTTTATTAACAGAGACGACGCCATCGTTAATCTCGGCGGCGGTAACCGGCTTGTGGTGTGCCCGATCCTGCGGGACAACGACGCGAACCTTAAGGGCGTCAAAAGTGTCGGCGTCCGGGTTGTGAACCCCAATGGCGCCATCCTCAATTGCTTTTTACAAAGCTTTACAGTCCTCGGCGATTTGGTTGCGTTCGACTATAACTCTACGACCAGCACCGTTGCGATCAATCTGCCCTTGGATATCGATATCAGCACCAAGGGCGGCACCTATAGTCTCCAGTGCTCCCTCCCGCCGGATGGCCAGATTCTTGGATATCGCGTGGACGAGTTCTGAAAGCCTAGGTCAGAGTCTATATTAGCGTCGCGGTGGTTTATAAAATATAGCGCGTCTGACCCTGACGTATCCCCACAAAATTTACTGGTATATCAACGCGTAAATAAATATATACAGTCATGGAACCTGCATGATGGTTGACGATCTCAGTGATTGGCAACCCTACCAACCACAGGAGATCA
>JBOIDL010000244.1:0-5233 GCA_050740435.1 Gammaproteobacteria bacterium | reverse complement strand
CGAAGGGCTGGACTTCACCAGCGGTGAGATCCAGCGAAAAGCAAAACACTCACTAAACCCTATGTCCGACGCCATTTCCCGCCGCTTACCCCAGAATTTATGCAACTGGAAGGTATATACTTGCTCTCGCAACGCTTTTGCAGCGGCGACCATATTGACGAGCGCCGCCCTGGTCTCCGGCCACTTGCGGGTTTTCGGGCCGCAGTCGGGGTTGACCCAGAGGTTGCGGGCTGGCAGCACAGCCAGCGCTTTATGCAGGAGTGCAGTCATCTCCTGCTCGGTCGGAACGCGGGGCGAGTGGATGTCGTATACGCCTGGGCCGATCTCATTGGGATAACGGAAGCTTACGAAGGCATCGAGCAACTCCATCTGCGACCTGGACGTTTCGATGGTGATGACGTCGGCATCCATCTCGGCGACGGACTCAATGATGTCGTTGAACGCCGAGTAGCACATATGGGTATGGATTTGAGTCTCGTCGACCACTCGGGAGGAGGCCAGTCGAAACCCTTCGACCGCCCAATTGAGATAGCCTTTCCAATCGGCCTGACGCGGAGGCAGTCCCTCACGGATGGCCGGTTCATCGATCTGGATGATACGGATCCCGGGGTCTCCTGGCTTGGAACTCTTTTGCCGCCCTTCCCATTCCGTCGCTGGAACAGTGGGCATCTCCGGCGAAAGCTTATGCGTTACTTACAGTTGCGCGACAGCTCGTGATTTGCACACGATTCCCTGTTACTTCGCGTTACGCGAAACCTTATCCAATGGATGAAATCCAACACTAAAAAGTGTAACCGGTTACCGTGCTTGTGTAAAACCTTTCAGACGCCCACGACTTTCTGAAAGCTCTACGGTAGGGACGCCGGTTACCGACGCCGTCGTGCAGACCCCGGCGTGCTGTATTTCCGCACCGGGTTCCTCAGTTGTACTCGCTACCGCGCTTTCCGAGAACGGCTCTTACCCCGCCCGGCACATAGACTTGACCAGTTTTCGCACTATTGACAACAGCTCAATTCCTAGACGATAGTGTCCCCGCTTCAGGTGTCCCTGAGAACGTTCGATCAAAGGGATGAAACGGGAAGCCGGTGCGCGCTCGAGTTTCGGCCCGAGCGCAATCCCGGCGCTGCCCCCGCAACGGTAAGCAAGTAAGGGAATCAGCATCACGCCACTGTGCATCAAGCATGGGAAGGCGCTGCTCCCGGGGTTTTTATACCCGCTTGCGAGCCCGGAGACCGGCCTGAAGGGATTGCAATGGCATTGCGGAGGGTGATGCCGGGGCGCCCCGGGCCATTATCTCCAGTTCCCGCCTTGCTCCTTCCTCCGCTGGCCTTGCGCTGTGTACCGTTATTGCGCGGGTGTGCGCGGAGGAGAGAACCATGCGATTACGCCGACTGCCGGGACTCACGCTGCCGCTCTGCTGTTGTCCCCTGTGCTTCCTCGCTACTAATGGCTGGGGCGAAGATGTGACTCAACTCGAACCGATGGTGGTGACGGGCACGCCACTCCCAGCCGCCGGTTCGTTACATCTCGATGAACCCTCTCAAGTAGGGAGTCGTCTCAATGTGCCAATCAAGGACCTGCCCGCGAGCGTGGAAATTATTAATCAAGCGACTATCCAGAAACAGGGTAGCCGTACTATTTTGGAAGCCATCGAGCGTGCCGCCGGAATGAGCAACATCACCACCCCCGGAGACGGGGCTGCGGCATTTTCGAGCCGTGGATTTACCGGCAACAACGCCGTGATGCAATTGTATAACGGCACGCGGCTCTTCGTAGGGGCAGGCACCTTTACCTTGCCACTCGATACGTGGCACCTCGAGCGTGTTGAGGTGTTGCGAGGACCGGCCTCGGTACTCTACGGTGAAGGCGCCATCGGTGGTGCCATTAACCTTGTGAGTAAACGTCCGAGGAAAGAGGCACGTGAGCACCAGGCTTTGGCGTCGTACGGCAGCTGGGATACGGTTCGGTTCGGCCTAGGCAGCGGTGGGCCGGTGGCCGATAATTTGTTCTACCGCGTCGATTTAAGCCGTCAGAGCTCGGAAGGGTTTGTCGACCGAGCCGACTACGAACGCTGGACATTCGGGAGCTCTTTGCTCTACGAGCTAAGCGATCGATTTTCCATCACCCTGTCCTTGGACTATTGGAAGAACGACGATGCGACGTACTGGGGGACCCCTTTTATCAACGGCCGGATCGATCCAAGAACGCGCAAGACCAACTACAACATTCTCGACAGTAAAGCCGTCTACGAAGACTATTGGACACGCCTGGAGCTCGACTGGAAGGTGGGCAACAACCTCGAGCTGCACAACGAGACGTACGCCTATGTCGCTGACCGGCACTGGCGGAACCTAGAGAATTACGCCTTTGTGCCGAGCACCGGGCTCATTAATCGGACGGGTTTTCTGGAGATCATCCATAATCAAACCCAGATTGGCGACCGCTTCCATGCCCTCGTCAACCATGATCTCTTCGGGCGTAACAACCGCTTTCTCCTAGGATTCGACGTCAATAGTATCGACTTTGAGCGTCCCACCAACGATTTTTCAGGCAGCTCCGATGTCGACCCGTTCAATCCAAACCTGGGGCGATTTCTGAATCTTTCCGGAACGGTCCCGAGGCGCGAAACCACGACGGAGCAAATCTCGTTGTTCGCCGAGGATACGCTAGAGGTGTGGGATCCCCTCAAACTTGTAGCGGGCTTTCGCTTTGAGCATATCGAACTGAATTCGCGCAACCTCATTGATGGAACTGCGTTCGAGCAAGAATTCAACCCGGCGAGCTGGCGCGTGGGATTCGTCTATGAGCCCGTGGCAGGCCTGTCCCTGTATGGCCAACGGAGCACGGGGGTCGATCCGGTGTCGTCGCTTATCACTCTCTCGGAAAGCAACCGGGATTTCGATCTATCGAGCGGCCGCCAATACGAGCTTGGATTGAAGCACAGCTTTTGGCAGAAACGCCTCGAGTGGAGCTTCGCGTATTTTGACATCGTCAAAGAAGACTTACTCACGCGCGACCCGCGGGATCCCGCACGCACACTTCAAATTGGAGAACAATCCTCGGACGGCATAGAGCTTTCTGCCGCCATCCATCCGTTATGGAATCTTACTTTGAGCGGAAACTTCTCTAGGCTTAATGCCCAGTTCGACGAGTTTAGCGAAGCTATCGGCGGAGTCGCGGTATCGCGGGCCGGTAACCTCCCGCCCAACGTGCCAGAGACTCTTGGTAATTTATGGTTGTATTACTCGCCCGCATCGCACATCGATCTCGGTGTCGGCGCCCGGTATGTCGGTGAACGCGTGGCCGACAACGCGAATAGCATCGGATTGGATGCTTACGCGACCGTCGACATATTTGCGACCTGGAAATACAAGTGGGGCGCTTTGACCGTGCGCGGAAGAAACCTTTCCGACGAGCAATATGCGATCGCGCCCTACAACGACGGAACGCAGGTGATTCTCGGCGATCCTCGCTCCTATGAAGTAGCGTTACAAGTGAATCTATAGCAGGCCGACGTAATGCCAAGCGCAGCGGTGCGAATTAAACGTCGTTTGTTTCTGCTCCATCGCGTTCTTGGGATCGCGATAGGGGTCATGTTCGTCCTATGGTTCCTGTCCGGTGTAGTCATGATGTACGTAGGCTTTCCCGAGCTGACACCCGTTGAGCGCTTCGCGGGCCTGACACCTATCAAAGTTGATAGAGAGCTAGTGACACCGGCTCGGGCGGCAAGATCCGCGGGAATGACTCAGCCTCCCACCCGCGCCCGTCTAACCATGGTATTAGGTCGCCCTGCCTATCTCTTTCTTAGCGCTGAAGGTAGGTGGTCAACCGTGTTCGCAGATGACGGGACAGGGTTCGAGAGCCTCACGAAAGACCAAGCACTCGCATCGGCAAGAGAGTTTTCCCGAGGGACTTCCGCGAGCTATCTGGGACGTTTGCATCTCGACCAATGGACCGTATCCGGCGCGCTGGAGCCGTTTCGTCCTCTGCATCGGGTGATCATCCATGACACTCACGGTACTGCGATGTATATCTCAGACAGAACCGGTGAGGTCGTGCGCGATACCACAACGGCGGAGCGTGCCTGGAATTGGCTCGGCGCAAACCTGCATTGGGTTTATCCGGTCCAGCTACGGCAGTATCGAGAGATCTGGCGCCAGGTAATCATCTGGCTGGGTGGGGCCGGCACACTGTTAGCTATCACGGGTGTTAGCGCAGGTATTCTCCGCCATCGATTCGGTCCGGCCTGTACGAACAAAGCCCGTGTCACCCCTTACCGGGGAGTGCTGAAATGGCATCATCTGTCGGGCCTCGTGTTTGGTCCGATCGTCATCACGTGGGTGTTCAGCGGCTGGCTTTCCGTCAATCCGGGTGGATTATTTCCTGACGATAGCCCAGCCATTAAAGATACAGCTATCATGGCCGGCGGCGAGTTTGATTTATCGCGATTCAAGATCCCATTGCGAACAGCACTTCAAATGGCGTATCGCCATCTAGCACCCAAGGAAATTGAGTTAATTCAGTTCGCCGGGCGGCCCTACTACGTGTTTTACGCGAGCTATGACGAAAGTGCGATTCTCCCGGGAGATCAGTCAGAGCTTGCGGCGTTCACCCAGTTCGATGTTCAAGCATTGGTCGCACAAGCAGCGGCGCTTATGCCGAAACATGCAATTAAGGAGGCGCGTTCGCTCAGTGAGTACGATCTCTACTATTACGGCCACCATCAGCGAAGACGGTTACCGGTTGTGCGCGTTGCTTTCGACAACGAAGCACGAAGTTGCTATTACATCGATCCTCATAACGGGACTATCATTCAAAAGCTTGATCGTGCCAACCGCGCCTACCGCTGGCTATTTAACGCTCTCCACAGGTGGGACTTTCCTCTCTTAATCGAGCATCGTCCCGCTTGGGATTTTGTGTTGATCGCGCTGTGCTTAGGGGGACTCACAGTCAGCGCCACGGGCCGTGGTTGCGTGCCGTAGGCTTGGGCGAGACTGGATAAGGTAGGCGGGTCGTCTTGTTGCCCTCTCGCGTTGCCACGATCTCGGAAAGGCTGCCGGTCTTGAACGGATGGAGTTGGTCGGCTGCGGCAAGGTTGGAGCAGCACGCTAGTGTAGCGCTTCGTAATTGATGGAACTATATGCCTTCCGGTCGATCTGATCTGGAGATCGAACGAGGAGGCGAGCATGCGAACAGCCAGTGTTATCGAGCTTACAGATGCACAACGGCAACG
>JBOIDL010000243.1:0-5260 GCA_050740435.1 Gammaproteobacteria bacterium | reverse complement strand
ATCCGCAACATCAGTTGCGTACGTTGTTCAACGCTCAGTTCCGATTTCTTGCCCATCGCTGTTCACCTTCCCCCGATACCTCATGTCTCACTTTACATCGTGTCCGGGGAAATCGGAGCTATACAGCCGAAGCCCTGCGGTCCGAGCAGGTAGCCGGCGACGAGATAGAGCGCCGAGGTGCTGACCGGCAGTCGCTGGCGCCAAGTGTCCGACAGGCCGATCAGGATCAGCAGCACGCCGATGATCAGGCACCAGGTCGAGAACAGAGAAATAGTCAAAATGTTGTGTACGAGGCCAGGTCAGGCGATTCTATCGGTATCTTCCCACATGCCGTCCTTGAAATTCACTCCAACTGCCCGCTGCATCCCGAGACGGACTATATTGGACGACAAGCCCATCGGCGGAGGACTCACCTCGGTCTAGAGATGGACACGCCTCAGGGACGGGATGTTCAGACTCCTGACCAAGGCAAGGTCACCGAAGTTCCCGATCTCGGTGGTCTACACCATCATTATCTAAGACTTACAGCGTGAGATCGGGACGTGACGATTAACGCCAGATTTACGCATATGAGTTTTCGGGAACCACAGCCGGTCCCCGCAGCATATCGGGATGCATTTTCGCGCTATCAGGCCCCGCTACCGAACAGCGGGGACCCGCCGCCTGCTCCACCCGGCGCATAGCCGCCGCCCAACAATCGGTGAAACGGATTTTGACGCCAACGTATCGGGCTCTGCATCGGCCACCTCTCTTGTTACCGGCCTACCTAAATAGATAGGCGAAATCCAAGTCACGCGCTGATTGGTGTGGCAAAGAGCCCATGACAATGGCGTTGCCAGCGAAAATTGTGAAGACTTGCGGCAGGTGATTAACCAGTCGTTCCCAGAGAGTAAGCGTCGGGGCGCGTTGGTGAGCAATCAGCAACTGCTGTTTGATCGCGAATGATTCCGCGGCAACGGCACGAAGACCGCCGGGCCGTGACAGCTTTGCTACGGTGACCAGCAGGCGCGCGATCAATATGATACCCCTTTCGTGAGCGATAACATTACCACCTGACGAGGGAACCACAAGACTGCGCCGCAACGGTATCTTATGCCCACAATTGGAATTCGCCTAGGACACGCCGCTGGCGCGTCACCCACTACGGACCCCCGTCATGGGAACTTCGCTCTATATCCGGGACCACCACTATCCCGAGGCCTATTCCAAAATTGCCGCATGATGTACTTTGTCGGATTAACGGAGAAAGAAATTTATACCCGGCCCAGATCTCGACCGGCCGAGGCTGATCGCGATGGGCACCGCCATGGAACCGGTGCCGGTTACGGGATTGGCGGCGAGTTTCTCGCCTATGCCGCGGATCGCGCCACCACCATTTTGGGGTCAGGCTTGCGCGAACTCCGCATAACGCTAAGAATGAACGGCTCATCACGCCGGGGCGGAGCGAGTGGCGTACCTGAGATCGGGTCTGGTGTTCTGCGCTTGTATGGCAGTGTCGTTGGCGAGCCACGCAATCGGCTACGCAGCCGCAGCGTCTGTGCCAGGCGCCGTGAGCACCGGCACGCCATTCAGCCGCGATTGGCTGTTGTCGGAAGCCCTGCGAGTGGCTCGGCAGCCGTACGTCGAGGCCGAGCAGGACACGCACCTCGGCGCGCTCGGCAACATCGGCCACGACGAGTACCGCAGCATCCGCTTCCAGAAGGGTGCTTCGATCTGGCAGCGCGAGGGACGCGGCTTCACGGTCGATCTCTTTCATCCGGGTTTCGTCTACAAGACCCCCATCGAGCTCGACCTCGTCGTCGGCGGGCGTGCGCGCGGCGTGCGCTTCACGCCGAACATTTTCGACTACGGTCCGGGCGTCAAACGTCCCGATGACGGCGTGGCGCTCAACTACTCGGGTTTCGGAAGTCGCTATCCGATCAATCGCGCCGATGTGCTCGACGAGTTTCTCGTGTTCCAGGGCGCGAGCTATTTCAGAGCGGTCGGGCGCGGCCAGAGATACGGACTATCGGCGCGCGGCCTCGCGGTGAAGACGGGCGACAAGGAAGGCGAAGAGTTTCCGGCCTTCACACGCTTTTGGATCGAACGCCCGCCGGTGGGCGCGACGAAGCTCGTCATTCATGCCCTGCTCGACAGCCCGTCGGTGACCGGCGCGTACACTTTCACGGTGCAACCTGGCGACGGCACGCGCATGGACGTGCAGTTGGCGCTGTTCCCGCGGGTCGACATGAACAGCTTCGGTATCGCGCCGTTGACATCGATGTTTCTCTTCGATACGTCGAATCGCACGCGCTTCGACGATTTCCGCAACGCCGTTCACGACTCCGACGGCTTGCAGGTGATCACCGGCAGCGGCGAGCGCCTCTGGCGGCCGCTCGCCAATCCCACCGACCTGCAGATCTCCTCCTTCCTGGACTCGGACCCGCGCGGCTTTGGTCTTGCGCAGCGCCAGCGCAGCTACCTGGCGTACGAGGATTCCGAGGCGCGCTACGAGTTGCGCCCGAGCGCGTGGGTGGAGCCGCTCGATCGCTGGGGTCGCGGGTCGGTCGAGCTGGTGGAGATCCCGAGCAGCAAGGAGATACATGACAACATCGTCGCGTTCTGGCGGCCCGCCATGCCGTTGCAGGCGAGCCAGCGCTACGACTTTTCCTATCGTCTCTACTGGGTGCCCACGCCGGCAGACGAGCAGCCGCTCGCGCGCGTGGTCGCCACGCGCATGGGCGCGACGCTCAACGAGAAGCGGCGCCTGATCGTCGTGGACTTCCATGCCGCCGGCTCGAGCCCGCGCGATCTGCGAGCCCTGGTCAGCGCTTCGGCGGGGACGATCACCCGCCTGCGAGGACCGTCGATCACACCGACGCGCCTGTATCGCGTGAGCTTCGAGCTCGATCCCGATAACGCCGATGTCGTCGAGCTGCGGCTCGGGTTGATGAGGGGGGACAAGCCGTGGAGCGAGACATGGCTGTATCGTTGGACCCGCTGAACCGGGAACGGCAGCCGGAGACGGCCGCGACGGGGTATGGCAGCGCCAGCGTGCCGCCGCCGGCACCCCTGGCGATGCCGGCGCAATCGCTGCGCAAGTACGAGGGTCGCGCGCGCGCGCGCGCCTCCTTCGTCGCCCGTCTCGCGCGCCTCCTCACCTTCGGCGGCGCCGCAGCGCTCACGGGCTTCGGCGCGCACGAGATGTTCGAGGTCGTCGACATCGGCGGCATCGCGCACCTCGAGTGGCTAATGATCGCGCTGTTCGCGATCACTTTCGGCTGGATCTCGCTGTCGGCGGCCGCCTGCGTGACGGGCGTCCTGCTCGGCTGGCAGCGCCGCCGCCCACCCAAAGACGTGCCGCTCGCCGGCCGCACGGCCGTTGTCATGCCGGTATACAACGAGAATGCCGCTCGCACATTCGCGGCCTTGCAAGCCATGGCCGAAGCGCTCGTCGCCGAAGACCGGGCGCAGGCCTTCGAGCTTTTCATCCTCTCCGACACGACGAACGTGGACATCTGGGTCATGGAGACCGCCGCCTATCGGTGGCTGCGCGACACGATCGGGGACCGGATCGCCGTGTGGTATCGGCGCCGCTACGAGAACACCGCGCGCAAGGCTGGCAACATCCAGGACTTCGTCGAACGCTGGGGCGGACGTTACGACTTCATGATCGTCCTGGATGCCGACAGCGTGGTCTCGTCGCACACATTGATCGCGCTGGTCCAGGAGATGCAGGCCGACGAGCGGCTGGGAATACTGCAAACCCTGCCCGTGCTGGTGAACGGGCGCGGTCTGCTGCCGCGCCTGCAACAGTTTGCGAGCCGGCTGTACGGTCCCGTGGTCGCGCGCGGGCTCGCGGCGTGGCAGGGGCCGGACGGCAACTACTGGGGACACAACGCGATCATCCGCGTGCGCGCGTTCGCGGAGAGCTGCGGCTTGCCGCAGCTCCGCGGCCGCAAGCCCTTCGGCGGATCTATCCAGTCGCACGATTTCGTCGAAGCGGCGCTGATCCGCCGCGGCGGATGGTCCGTGCGCATGCTGAGCGGCCTCGAGGGCTCGTGGGAGGAAGGCCCGCCGTCGCTGCTCGACGCGGCGGCGCGCGATCGGCGCTGGGCCCAGGGCAATCTCCAGCATCTCGCCGTGCTGGCCGCACGCGGGCTCAGATGGCCGAGCCGCATGCATTTCATCGTCGGCGTGATGAGCTATCTCGCGTCGCCCCTGTGGCTCGCGTTGATCATCGTCGGTCTCGTTCTGGCGGTGCAGGCCGCGTTCATTCGTCCGGAGTACTTCACGGCCGATTTCCAGCTCTTTCCGACCTGGCCGCAGTTCGACACGGAGCGCATGATCCGGCTGTTCGCGATCACGATGGGCGTGCTGCTACTGCCGAAAATCCT
Organism: Gammaproteobacteria bacterium; assembly: GCA_050740435.1. Lineage (GTDB taxonomy): Bacteria > Pseudomonadota > Gammaproteobacteria > JACCXJ01 > JACCXJ01 > USCg-Taylor. The sequence continues at coordinate 884 of JBOIDL010000243.1, read as the reverse complement.
CGGTTTGCTGCGCGCGTTCTTCGTGCGCGCGCTCCGCCGACCGGTCGGTCTGGTGCGGCTCGTCGCCGGCGCCGTAACCGAGCTGGTCCTGTCGGCGCTGTACGCGCCGATCATGATGATCATCCAGTGCCGGCAGCTGTCGGAGATCCTGCTCGGGCACGATTCGGGCTGGTCCGCCCAGCGGCGCGGCGACGGCGCTACGCCCTGGCGCGAGATCATCCGCCGTCACTGGTTGCAGACGTCGATCGGCATCGCGCTCAGCGCCGGTCTCGCGTTCCTGTCTCCGCCCGTGCTCGCCTGGATGTCGCCGACACTCGCCGGACTCGTGCTCGCCATCCCGTTGTCGCGAGCGAGCGGGAGTCCGCTCGTCGGCAGGCTGTTTCGCAAGCTCGGACTGCTCGTCATTCCCGAGGAGATGACGTTGCCGTCCCTGATGCAGCGGCGCGCCGAGCTGGAATCAGGGTATTCGGAGCTGGTCGAGCACACGACCATCGAGAGCCTGCTCAAGGACTCGTCGGCGCGGATCGCGCACTTCCATACCCTCCTGCAACGGCCGCCTGGACCTCGCGGACAGCCCGACGTCGATCGGCTCACCGCACGTGCCAAGGTCGAGGAAGCGACGAGCGCGCGCGAAGCGCTCGCATGGCTCACGCCCCGGGAGCGCCTGGCGCTTCTCAGCGACGCTGCGATGTTCGGTCAGCTCCAGGAGCGCGACGGCTAAATGGCAAATAGCGCCAAGCTGTCGGTAAGACTGGCCGCGGGTTAATCTCGGCGGCGTCGGCAAGAAGCGGGAAGCCGCCAGCCGTTACGGCGGGAGCAGCAGATAACTCCAGGTTTCAGAGATATCTTTGCCGTCGCTACGGAGCCCGACGCGAATCTCGACC
>JBOIDL010000242.1:0-5292 GCA_050740435.1 Gammaproteobacteria bacterium | reverse complement strand
CCCATTGACTGGAGGGCTGGAATTCACCCACGGTGAGATCCAGCGAAAAGCTCAAAACTCACAGAAACCCAATGCCCTAGCCATTTTCTATCGCTAAGCGCCAATATTTATGCAACTGGAAGGTCTACATGCCCGATTTCAAGTTCTGGACTTACGAAAGTGCGCGCCGGTACGTGAGAGCGAAGGATTACCCCGAACGGGCAATGGAAGCGATCAAGGAGATGTATCGGCAGGTCGGAGTGCTCAAATTCGGACGGGACGGGTTGGCCAAGCGTGGCGTGCTGGTGCGTCATCTGGTGATGCCTGGGCAGGCGGAAGAAATTGCGGCGATCTGCGGGTGGTTGGCCAATGAGCTGTCGCCGGACACCTACATCAATCTCATGGGTCAGTACCGGCCGGAGTTTCAGGTTGGTGCCCCAGGCAAGGGCAGCACCGTGCAGTACGTGGAGATCAACCGTCGCCCGAGTGACCAGGAGATAGCACAAGCCAATGCCGTCGCCCGCAAGGCGGGCCTCTGGCGTTTCGACGAACGCCGTGCCAGAGCCTAATTGACGCGTAGTGGACACAGGGGCCCGCATCCAGAACCAGGGATGGGAATAACGAACGTCGACCGGACTATGCCTGGGCGCAGGCGTGACAGTCTTTCGGGAGGTTAGAGAATGAGGGTGTACCTGGTTCAACACGGAGACGCCGTACCAAAGGAATCGGATCCGGACCCGCAGCTTGTAGCGCCATGACCGCTCCCCCTGTCAAGCTTACACAACCTTTCGTACGCTACCGGAACGGGTGCGTCCTTAGGACATTCTTGGTAATCTGTAAGCTCGAAAAAATGTGAAGGAGTTAAAACGATGGGCATTTTAGATTGGATACTCGGAAGCGACAAAGCGCCGAAGCAAGGACAGGCGACACAGCAGGAGGGACAGCCCGCCGATGAGCAGGCGATTGCCCGCTACCGCTACCTGCTCAAGACGGCGCCGCCGGAAACAATCGAGCAGGCGCACGCCGAAGCCTTCGCGCGACTCACGCCGGAGCAGCGGCGGATGGCGCTGCAACAATTAAGCGCGAGCATGCCGGAAGCGGAGCGAGCAGCCGTGGCCCCGGGCGGGGCCGATCCGCAGGCGCTGGCGCGTCTGGCGACCCGCGCCGAAGTGCGGCAACCCGGTACTATGGAGCAGACGTTCGGCCGTATGGGCGGCGGCGTAGGATTAGGTGGACTGATGGCGGGCAGCTTTTTGAGCACCATCGCCGGTACGGTCATCGGAAGCATGATCGCACAGCAATTCTTTAGTAACGAAATCGGCTTCGATGCGGACGGTGTTGATAGTGGGCACCCGTCTGACGTAGACGTGAATCAAGACGCCGGCGACTATGCGGCTGACGATGCGAGCGGCGAGATGGATGCCGGCGACTTCGGCGACGTGTGAGGTGACTTGGTCGGCGGCGACTACCGTTCTTCGCGATCAGGCCCTCTCGCCGACCGGCCAAGAGGTGGATATTGCCAATGTCGCAATGATCCTGTGGTATCTGAACGGCGAGACCAAGGCGCCGATAAACAAATTTATCGTAAAGCAACCCGCCTGGGGAGCGCGAGGCCACGTTCCCAGCCTGCAACGGACAGCGGGGCTAGAGACTGAGGTCACGCCCCGCTTTATGGGCTCGATTTTAGGAAGTGCGTCGCGTACGCCCCAGGATCGATGTTCTGCTCGCTCTGAGACCGCCACGCTTCGCGTTCTCATGGAAGGCGCACAGCAACGTGTTGACCTTCGCGAGGTTAACAGCTTGATTTACTGTGGGCGATGCTGGGATTGAACCAGCGACCTCCGCTGTGTGAAGGCACAAGTAAGACAATGTAGCATTCATAAACAATGAGTTACGCGCACTGGCCCCGCGCGAATATGACTGGAGATGACTGGAGTTGGTCACGATTTGGTCACGGTCCCTGTTCTAGACTTCCTGGCTCTCCATCAAAAGCAAGTCGGACCAATTATGGTTTCGAACCGCAAACCAGTTCTCTACCCGTAGCCGTGCGATCGTTGGGCAGAGGCGTGAGGCCTCGAGGGCTGACAGGATGCACGAGAGCGAAAGCAGGCGGTCAGGAAGGCTAAGAAGGTGCGAACTAGGGGAGACATCATGAAATGACTTTAGGGTGTCGAGGATTCTCTATCACCCTACACCGAAATGGCGTCGCTAAGCTATATGTGACGCTTATTTAGTTGCATACGGATATTCGGGAATGACAACGGCTGGTGAGTTGTCAAACATCCGAATCCTCGGCCTAGAATCGGGAACTTTTCGGGCCGATAAATATCCCGGAAAGTCCCCACTCAACCGGATGGACAGCCGCTGCTCATCTTTCGATCTCCTTGTCACTGGATTGTGAAAGTCACCAAGGGTAACCTGAAGCGACCCTTCATAGGATCTATCCTTCGAACTGTTGGGAGGCTCGATGTTGCCATGGTCCATTGACTCTCGAGGTCGGTTTGACGAAATCGTCTTTGAAAGCGAGGTGCTTAAAGGCAACCGCTTAGGCGATCCGCACCACCGCCCGTTGTGGGTGTACCTCCCGCCAGGGTATGACGACGATCCCGAGAGGCGGTATTCCACCATCTATCTCATCCAAGGGCTTACGGGCCAGCTCGACATGTGGCGCAACCGACCACCGTTGAGAAAAAACTTTCCCGAGCTGGCGGACGAGCTCTTCGCTAAGGGCGAAGCACCCCCCTGTATCCTCGTGTGGGTGGACTGCTGGACTTCCCTGGGCGGAAGCCAGTTCCTCGACTCGCCGGCGACGGGGAGGTATCACACCTACCTGTGTGAGGAGATTGTGCGCTGGATAGACAGTCACTACCAAACATTGCCCACACGCGACCATCGAGCAATCGCCGGGAAGTCAAGTGGCGGATACGGAGCGATGGTCACGCCCATGCTCCGGCCGGATCTTTGGGGAGGTCTTGCCACCCACGCTGGCGATGCCCTCTTTGAAGCATGCTATCTCCCCGACTTCCGGGCATCGGTTCGAGCGCTTCGAGATCATTACGAGGGCTCCTTCGAGAAATTCTGGAGGGACTTCCGAAACCGTCCGGCCTTCTCCAAGGAGAGTGACTCACATCTTCTGAATGACTGGTGTATGGCTGCCTGCTATTCGGCTGACGAGGACGGGACGGTAGGCCTTCCGTACGACCCTGCGACCGGTGAACTCATCCAAGAGGTGTGGGAGCGCTGGCTGGCCTGGGATCCTGTCCGGATGGTGGCACGCCACGCCGAGGCACTCCGTTCAATGCGGGCAATTTACATCGAGGCGGGGATACGGGATCAGTTCTTCCTCGATCTCGGGGCAGAGGCCTTCCGTCGAGCGTTAGCCGCGATTGGTGTTACAGATGTCTTCTTCGAACTCTTTGACGCAACCCACTCGGACATTGAATATCGGTACCCATTAGGCCTCAAATACCTGGCAGAGCGGCTCAGTCCGTAGAGGGCGCTCATCGATCTCATATGGAGCCGACGCTGCCAAGTCCCACCGGCTCGGCACGTTGATTCGGCTTGCGTTATTCATGACTGACCCCGTATGGTCCAAAAACCCGATCGACACCAATAGAGCCCGCCAGCAGTGATTGAAATGGCTGGTGGCCCGATTGCTATAATCCCGCCCCCATGATCGACCTCTATCCACCTCTCCAATTCCTGCTCCTCGTATTCGCCGGATGGGTTAACCGTCAGCAACTAGAGGTCATTGATTATCTCAAGGAAGAAAATCGCATCCTCGCGAGACGCTGGGTGACCGACGCTTGCGCTTTGCCGATGCTTATCTGGGCGACACCGCGTGGTAGACTCTAACTTACGTCGTCAGAATTTGCGGCTAGAGTGTCTGCTCTTCCGCTCTACGGGTTGTTGTGATTAGTAACCACTTAAGATTGTGAGGCCCGGGTGATGGATCAAAGCAGGCGCTCACCCGCTATTACCCACTTGTCCTGGGGAAGAATGGAAATAGACGGTTATGCTCCATTCAAGGACGTCAGGGTTTATCCCGGTGGCGCCAGAGAGTGGGACTGGCGTGAAACAGGGACCCATCATGTACCCGGCATTCAACCGGCCGATGTGCAGGAATCAGTGGATAACGGTGCCGAGGTCATCGTCCTTTCAGAAGGGATCCTGAATTACTTGCGGGTGTGTCCCGAAACACTACGGCTCCTCGAACAGAAAGGGATCATGACTCATGTACTTCAGACTGAGAAGGCCGTCAGCCTTTACAACCGGTTGTGCGAAAAGGAACGGGTCGGTGGGTTGTTCCATTCCACGTGCTGATTGAGAAGGGTAGAGAAAGGGGTGATTACCTGGATGCAATAGTGCCGATGGATATGTATAGCTCCAGGAGAGCTGAGGTCAGGGTACTGTTGTTGAAGATCTCGGTTTTCATTTCACGCGGGTGCGCACTCCTGCATTAAGAAAGCCCCATGTAGCCTCTACCGGACCCTGCAAGGGCGGCGGGGTGTTAATCCATGGATGTGGGCGAGCCCGATACCGGCTGGATCGCTAATCTCGTGGCCGAGCAACGAGTGATTCCGCCCTGCCCACTACCATTCGTATTCGACCTCATGGGCCTCATCATCGAAGGGATCGCCGTCATAGTAGTGATCGTGATGGTGCACATCATAATCATAAGAATAGCGCCTAAACCCGTGGCCGCTGCTTTCGTCATCACTGCTATCATCGTCGTCGCCGTAGTGATGAAAGTGGTGATGCTTAGAGTAGTATCCATGTGCTGGCGCCCAGTACGGGGCGTCGGCGAAGGCACACGGCGATAGGGCCAGCGAAGCGACGATGGCAACCATGATCACTAAGCTTCTATGCACGCGTATTACCGGCGTTTGCTTGAGAAGTCCCGCACCAATCCCGCGCATTAAAAACCTCCTGGGCCGATGCCCGCTTCGCTACGTATTGCGAGATATAGTTTTCTAAGGCCATGACCCACGGTGCATTAGCCTTGGCACACTCGAGAGGAGACGATCATCCCAATTGTACGAATGCGCACTCTACAGACCCAGAGCTGAACGGCTACTGAATAGCATTGCGTTGAGCAGTGAGGCTTTGAGGCGGTATGCTTTGACCCTAACCCATCTTCGACAGTTGGGAGGCTGGAGTAGGTAAAAACGTCAATAAATTCAGTAGCTGTTTTTGGGAGGGCGCTAAAACATGGTGCCACGTATCGTCTTTATTGCTATTGATATGATGGGATTGGTGTGTGAGAATCCTGGTGGCCTGAATGGAGGGTGGCCATGTTCTTCCGCATCAAGA
>JBOIDL010000241.1:0-5344 GCA_050740435.1 Gammaproteobacteria bacterium | reverse complement strand
CATCGTCAACGCCGCCGTCAACGTCGTCTTCCCATGATCCACATGCCCTATCGTCCCTACATTCACATGCGGCTTCGTTCGCTGAAATTTCTCCTTGGACATATCTCAGTTCTCCGCTTTCGTTCGTCGCTACCGGGCCTGCTTCGTCACGGCTTCCGCGATACTCGCCGGCGCCTCGCTATACTTTGCGAATTCCATCGTATACGTGGCTCGTCCTTGGGTGGCGGAACGCAGATCGGTCGCATAACCGAACATTTCCGCCAGCGGCACCTCTGCGCGAACTATGCGGCCCGCCGGAGAATCCTCGGTACCCTGCAACACGCCTCGACGGCGGTTCATATCCCCATTTACGCTCCCGAGGTATTCCTCAGGCGTCACGACCTCGACTTTCATTACCGGCTCCAAGAGTACGGGCTTGCCGTGCGCCGCGCCGTTCTTAAACGCCATGGAGCCGGCGATCTTAAACGCCATTTCGCTTGAGTCGACTTCATGGAACGATCCATCATAGACTATCGCCCTGATATCTACGACCGGATATCCAGCCAGCACGCCGTTACCCAACTGTTCGCGAATGCCTTTTTCAATTGCCGGAATGTACTCCCTGGGAATCGCACCGCCCACGATCTCGTTCACGAATTCAAACCCTTCCCCCGGCGCCCTTGGCTCCAAGCGCAGAAGCACATGGCCGTATTGGCCCCGGCCGCCCGACTGCCGAATGAACTTTCCTTCCGCCTTATCCACGATCTTGCGGATGGTTTCCCGGTAAGCCACCCGCGGTTTTCCGACGTTGGCCTCGACCTTGAACTCCCGCTTCATCCGATCGACGATGATCTCAAGGTGCAGCTCGCCCATACCCGAGATAATCGTCTGAGCGGACTCCTGATCCGTATGCACACGGAAAGACGGGTCCTCCGCGGCCAGCTTCGAGAGGGCCATACCCATCTTCTCTTGGTCGGCTTTGGTCTTCGGTTCCACTGCCACCGAGATGACCGGATCGGGAAACACCATCCGTTCTAAGGTGATGATCTTGCCGACAGCGCACAAGGTATCGCCGGTCGTCACGTCCTTGAGGCCTACCGCAGCCGCGATATCGCCGGCCCGGACTTCCTTGATCTCTTCGCGGCTATTCGCATGCATTTGCAGCAAGCGGCCGATACGTTCCTTTCTGTTTTTTAGAGGGTTATACACGGTGTCGCCGCTTTGCAGCGCCCCCGAATAGACGCGAAAGAACGTCAGGGTGCCCACGAACGGGTCGGTCATGATCTTGAAGGCCAGCGCGGCATAAGGCGCGTCATCCGAGGGCGGCCGGGTTTCCTGAGTCTTACCGTCGTCCAATGTGCCCTCGATGGGCGGGACATCAACCGGCGCCGGGAGTAATTCGATGACCGCATCGAGCAACGCCTGCACGCCCTTGTTTTTGAACGCCGAACCGCACAGCACGGGAACGATTTCGTTTCTGAGCGTCCGCATCCTCAGACCACGATAAATGTCCTTCTGATCGAGTCCGCCCGCATCCAGATACTTTTCCGTCAGATCCTCGCTCGCTTCGGCCGCTGCTTCCACCATTTTGTCACGCCACTCGACACACAACGCCTTCATCTCAGCGGGTATTTCGCGTTCCTCGTAGCGCGTCCCCTGCGAGGATGGATCCCAATAGATGGCCTTCATCTTGATGAGATCGACCACGCCCTCGAACTTTTCTTCCGCACCGATCGGGATCTGGACCGGCACCGCCGCGCTGCCCAGACGCTCGCGGATCTGCCGCACCACGCGCAGGAAATCGGCGCCCGCGCGGTCCATCTTATTAATAAATGCCAATCTCGGAACCGAATACTTGATGGCTTGGCGCCACACAGTCTCGGACTGCGGCTCGACACCCCCAACGGCGCAAAAAACGCCCACCGCGCCATCGAGGACGCGTAGTGAGCGCTCGACTTCGATGGTGAAGTCGACGTGACCCGGCGTATCGATGATATTGACCCGGTGCTCGGGGTACTGGTTACCCATACCGCGCCAGAAACACGTGGTCGCCGCCGCGGTGATCGTGATACCGCGTTCCTGCTCCTGCTCCATCCAGTCCATCACGGCGGCGCCGTCATGGACCTCGCCGATTTTATGCGACACCCCGGTGTAGTAGAGGATGCGCTCGGTCGTGGTCGTCTTACCCGCATCGATATGAGCCATGATGCCGATGTTGCGGTAGCGTTCGATGGGGGTTAACCGGGGCATGCTGAGACTCTGTCGCTCTGCGCGGGCGCTACCAGCGATAATGCGCGAAGGCGCGGTTGGCTTCCGCCATACGGTGAGTGTCTTCCCGCTTCTTAACCGCCGTCCCTCGATTCTCCAAAGCCTCCAGAATCTCGGCGGCAAGCCTCGATCCGAAGGTCTTCTCGCCACGCTTGTCCGAGGCATCGACCAGCCACCGCATCGCTAAGGTCGTACGGCGTTTGGCGCGCACCTCGACCGGCACTTGGTAGGTGGCGCCGCCGACGCGCCTCGACTTGACCTCAACGCGTGGCCGGATGTTGTCGAGCGCCTGCTTGAACGCCCCTAGAGCATCGCTTTGCCCCTTGGCGGCCACTTGCTCCAAGGCTCCGTAAACAATCCTTTCGGCGAGAGATTTCTTTCCCTGATTCATGACCATGTTTATAAATTTCGCAATCGTCTCATCGCCGTATTTCGGATCGGGCAAAATGACTCGTTGTTCAGCGACGCGTCTTCTAGACATAGCGAGCTATCATCCGTTTCTAATTCTAAAAACTAACGCTAAGACTTCGGGCGCTTGGCACCGTATTTCGATCGCCCTTGCCGGCGAGCCGCGACACCCGACGTATCCAAGATGCCTCGTACCGTGTGATAGCGAACTCCGGGAAGGTCCTTAACCCGTCCACCACGGATCAGGATCACCGAGTGTTCCTGTAAATTGTGTCCCTCCCCCCCGATGTAGCTCGTCACCTCGTAGCCGTTGGTGAGCCGCACGCGCGCGACCTTCCTGAGGGCCGAGTTCGGTTTCTTGGGTGTGGTCGTATAGACGCGGGTACAGACACCGCGCTTCTGCGGACACCCTTCGAGCGCCGGCACGGTACTTTTTAGCCGCTGTTGTTTCCGTGGACGCCTGACCAGTTGATTGATCGTAGCCATTCGTTAAAGAGCACCTTGTGCAGCGATTAATTCCGGCCGCTTCTAAAAAACAACAGGCCGGACTGCTCCGGCCTGTCAAAACCATGGAATTGTAATAATTCCACTCGCTAACTGTCAAGCTAAAACTGGCCTTCCATGCACGCGGGCTTCCCTAACCCGCCGCGACATCCGCCCCGCCGAGATCGGCGAAGCGGGTTGCCGGATCCGCGGGTTGCTCACGTTGGCTGCGCCGTTCCCCGTGAAAGGCGAATCCCGTTCCGCCCGGGATCAATCGCCCAACGATGACGTTCTCCTTGAGCCCGCGCAGCTCGTCGCGTTTCCCGGTCACCGCCGCCTCGGTCAAAACCCGCGTCGTCTCTTGGAAGGACGCCGCCGAGATGAACGATTCGGTGGCCAAGGAAGCCTTCGTAATTCCGAGCAGCATCTGCGTCCACCGCGCCGGTTTCTTGCCGTCCCGCGCGCCGCGTTCGTTTTCATCGAACACCCGTTCCTTTTCGGCGTGCTCACCCAGGAGGAAGCGCGAATCGCCGGGGTCGGTGATTTCCACCTTGCGCAGCATTTGGCGCACGATGACCTCGATATGCTTGTCGTTGATCTTCACCCCTTGCAGGCGGTATACGTCCTGCACTTCATTGACGATGTAATTCGTCAATGCATAGACGCCTTTCAGTCGCAAAATATCGTGCGAGTCCGGCGCGCCATCCACGATCACTTCGCCCCTCTCGACATGCTCTCCTTCGAATACGGCGACTTGACGCCATTTCGGGATAAGGATTTCCGTTTGCTCGCCGGCCTGGTCGGTGAGCACCAAACGTTGCTTCCCCTTGGTGTCGCGGCCGAAGCTGACCGTCCCCGAGACCTCGGCAAGGACGGCGGCCTCCTTCGGCCGGCGCGCCTCGAACAGATCGGCCACGCGTGGCAATCCCCCCGTGATGTCGCGGGTTTTCAAGGACTCCTGGGGTAGTCTCGCGATGACGTCCCCGACTTTCACGTTGGCGCCGTCCTCGACATTCACGATGGCCCGCGGCGGCAGGAAATAGTGCGCTGGGATCTCCGTGCCCGGGATCTTGAGATCGGTACCCTCGGTGTCGACAAGCTTGACGACCGGCCGCAGGTCTTTGGCGCTGGAGGGCCGTTGTTTCGGATCCATCACCACGATGCTGGTCAGACCGGTGATCTCATCGATGTGCCGGATCACGGTGACCCCCTCGACGATATCCGCGGACGCCACCACGCCCGCCACTTCCGTGATAACGGGGTGAGTATGGGGATCCCAAGTCGCGATCACCCGCCCGGGCTGAGCCTCGAACCCGTCGGTAACCGTCAGCACCGCGCCGTAAGGGACTTTGTAGCGTTCGCGCTCCCGCCCGAACTCGTCCACGACCGAGATTTCGCCCGACCGGGACACCGCGACGTAGGTCCCCGTTTCGTGCTTGAGCAATTTGATGCTATGGAGCCGGATCACTCCCTTCGACTTGGCTTCGATGCTGTTTGCCGCCACCGCCCTTGAGGCGGCGCCGCCGATATGGAAGGTGCGCATGGTCAACTGCGTGCCGGGCTCGCCGATCGACTGCGCCGCGATCACCCCGACCGCTTCGCCCACGTTAACCAGATGCCCGCGCGAGAGATCGCGCCCGTAGCAGGCGCCGCAGACTCCATAGCGCGTTCGGCAGGTGATCGGCGAACGCACCTTCACCTGGTCCACACCGGCGGCCTCCATGCGCTCGGCCCAGCGCTCATCCAATAGGGTGCCGGCGGGCACGACGACCCCACCCTCGCCCGCCCGGCGTACATCCTCCGCCACCACCCGCCCGAGCACCCGGTCGCGGAGGTGCTCCACCACATTACCGCCTTCGATGATAGGCGCCATGAGAAAACCCTCCATGGTCTTGCAGTCCTCTTGGGTGACCACGAGGTCTTGCGCCACATCCACCAGGCGGCGGGTCAGGTAGCCCGAGTTGGCGGTTTTTAAGGCCGTATCGGCAAGGCCCTTGCGCGCGCCATGCGTGGAGATGAAATACTGTAAGACGTCCAGGCCTTCCCTGAAGTTGGCCGTGATGGGAGTCTCGATGATCGACCCGTCCGGTTTGGCCATCAATCCGCGCATGCCCGCGAGCTGGCGGATCTGCGCCGCCGATCCGCGGGCGCCGGAATCGGCCATCATGAAAATCGAATTGAACGAGGTCTGGCGGATGTCCTTGCC
>JBOIDL010000240.1:0-5346 GCA_050740435.1 Gammaproteobacteria bacterium | reverse complement strand
GGCGGCTGAAAAGACACTTGGTCTACACTACAGCCACTTTGAAACTCGACCCCTTGTGTCTACGCGCCTTCCCAAGACCCCCACCTCTAAAAATCAGCGATTCTTGAGGTGGGTTGAGAAAGTTGGGGTAGTAAGCGGTGAGCGAGAGGCGGCCGGCCGGGGTCGGGGTCCAGTCGATACCGAGATCCGCCCCGACACTGCGCTCCGGTTCAAGTTTCGGTTGGCCAAAAAACGGAATGAAAAATAACTCGTGGAGGGCGGGCGCGCGATAGGTGTTGCCGCCGGACGCACGCAGCGTGAGGGCCCGCGTCACGGCGTAAGCCAGGCCGCCGTAGAGCGTGAGATGAGTCCCGAGATCGTCATAGTGGCCGACGCGCACGCCGGCGAAGCCGCTCCAGCGCCCGAGCCGAGCCTGCGATTCGGTCAGACCGGTGTAGATCGTGCGCGCGCCGTGCAAGGGGAGGCCGAGCCGATCGGACTGGTTGGTCCCTTCCTCTTGCTGGACCTCCCCGCCCCAGCGAAAGCTCACCGTCCTGTCGGCGATTGCCGCATCGCGTGTCCTCGCAGCGGCGCCTTCATAGAGGATCTGACCGTTTGTCCAGCTTGCGAGCAGGAGCCGGTTATCGAAACCAAACGAGCGCCCCAGGACGCGGGCCGCGATGCGATTGCGGGTAAAGCCGAGCTGCAGGCTCGAGGTCCACCGGGGGTTGAGTGCCAGCGACGGCTTGGTTTGCGCCACCCAGGTCTCTTCGATTCCCGAAGCCGTCTTGTCATCGCGGAGGCCAAACTGACCATTAGGCAGGATGCCTGGACCATCGTTGTCGGCGTGCGAGCGCTTGTACAATAACGAACCGTCGAGGGTGAACCCATTCGCCGGTGCGACGGCGAAGCGGGCCGTGCCCGAGGTAGCCATCGCGCTCGGGGTTCCCGTTCTCTTGATCCGCGCGACTGATGCCGTCGAAGACCTCGTCATGATGGGCGGTCACGGTCATACGGCCGCTATCTCCCGCGGCACCAGCGCCTATCGACGAGGACAGCCAACCATAGCTTCCGCCTTCCAAATGCACGAAGCCGCCGCTCTCGCGCTGATCGCGGGTGAAGAGGCGGATGACACCGCCGGCCCCAAGGGCTGTAGCGGGCTGCGGTCGCCCCGCGGACCACCTCGATGCGTTCCAGTGCATCGGCGGACCACGCGAAAAGATTGAAGGCCCCCGAAACCCCGCTATAGCGTGGTGTGAAAAATTTAGGCCGGCCGTAATAGGCGGATTAAGCCCGCAGGACCGTGAGATCTTGGTAAACCCGGGGTGGGGGTCGTCAGCAAGGCGCGGCCGCCGCCGCCCACGGTGACCTCTATCATCAGGCGATCACCGCCCACGATACTACCCGGCGGGTGGGAACCGCGGCGATCCCGGGCGTCGGCTTTAGTGCCTAGTTGGGCGCTACTCGCGACCGTGCAGAGAGGTTGCCCGCACAACCAAGCAGAGTGCTCCTACGAGCGCGGCCAGTGCGATAACGACTATCCACTCCATTATACGTTCTCCAGTTCCTCAATGCGTTTGTACGCCCGGCGGTTGATACGTACGATCATGACGGCGATGACCAACACAGCAATCAACCCGGCTCCCACTATGATAGGACTCGCTGTCGCGTAGTTCTGGGCAAGCCACGCGACGAGCGAAGCATAATGCCACAGCGATTCCGAAAGCAACCTTGAGCCAACCGATTTCTTCCTTGGGGCGGTCTGCCCTCGACATGTAAATAGTGTACGACTTGGCTACTCCGATGCCCAAACGTGCTGCATAACCGGCCACCAACGAAGCGCAGCGTAGTTGGCGGTCCGTGTTGATGCGATTTTACGGTGATGCATAATCAGTCCGAATCCGACCTGTTCAGTACATCGGCGATTTCACCCAAGAAGAGATCTTCTACCTTACGTTGAAAGGCGGCCGGAACCGCTTCCTGGGCGTGTCCCTGAGGATCCCAGAAGGCCCCTCCCAGTTGGTCGATCCCCTGAGCCCTCTTCCTCGCTAGCACTTTGCCCTGTTTGTCTATAGCCTCCATTTCTAGCTCGTAAATGATCTCGGTCCCGTTATACGTGTCGGACTTCCACTCATACAGCAACAGAAGCAGCGATTTTTCCGCGTTGGTTGACTGTAGTGCGCGGATTGCCTCTGCCTTGCTTAGCGAGGGTGAAAGTTTCACCGGGGTGACCATGGCTCCCGAGCGTCCGAGCGCAACGGTAAGCACCTTCGCCATATCTTCGGCGAGAGCCTGTTTGGACTGAGTACCCACGTCGAAAGGGTTTCCGTAGCCGCCTCTTTGTAAGCCCACGAAGTCTTCGTCTTTGTCGTGGTCGAGGATGTACGGCCTTCGATCCTGCACACCTACGGCCAGCCGCGTCTTATGGGTGAGTTCGAGGACGGGATGAGCTTGTAAATAATCCTGCTTTCTACCAAAGGCGCAACCGACCAGCACCAGCGAGATGAGCAGCAAGCAAAGATACTTCCGAACCATGGATTTCTATCTGTTATCTTGACGAACTAAGCCACGCTCCCACTTAGGCTCGGAAGCACGTCGGTTTGAGTGCCTGGTTGGGCTTAGCGGTGCTTGAGGATCTCACCGACTATGAGCCCGACGTCTTTTGCGATCTGCCGAAGCAAAACCGGCGAGATGTCGCGACCTTGATGAAACGGGACCGTCGTGCACCGTCGAGAGCTGTCGCGGAACTGCTTGTGCGATCCGCGCTGGCGCACTTCCACCGACGAGACATGGAGAGCCGAAGGCGAAGTCGAGGAGCCCGCGATAGGCGCGCGTCGACGGGCGAAGCAGGAGACGCATCGCGCCGTAAAGTCAGTGTGGGAGCTGTGTCGCACCGCGCAGTGGTGCGACGCTGCGGACGCAGGACGGTCGCGGCATAATCACTTGTCGCGTGATGCGAGTGCATTTCGGGGTCAGGATGGCCGAAATGCATCACGAGCATAGCGACACGCTTGGAAGCCTAACTTGAGTAGATAGAATTGCCACGACCTCGACCGGCTTCAGAACAGGAACATTACCCACGTTCTATGCAACGGCAACATTCTGGACCCCAATAAATTCTGATTCGAGCTGAGGATCGCCATCCTCCAGAAGCATGGCAATGACCTCTTGGAGATTGCGATTGAGCTCATCGAGAGTCACACCCTGTGAATGAGCCCCAGGGAACCCAGGAACGAATCCCACAAACAGGCCGGTGTGCGGATCACGCTCGATAATGGCCGAATAAACCTTATTGGGACACTCCAATTGAAACCTCGGGAGAATTATCAGTCCGTCTCCACCAACAGTGCAACTCTCGCGGCCCAAACGATCCGATAACCGGCCCGACCCGATCGGGCGAAGCCCGTTTGTGGAGGGTCCGTGTTCATCGGGGGGTAGGCCCTTTCAGCCGAAGCGATGAACTTTGCATAGGTTAGCGAGACTACCGAGTTTCAAGAGACGCTCGGGATGTGACGTTGTCCGCGGAGGCCGACGTTCACCAGGCGACACGAGGCGAAGGCGGGTATTCTCGACGCCGAACGCACCATTAACCGCGAAGGCAACTCGGTACTCCTGCTGCGGAGCGTAGGGCTGAGCTTTGACATCGCGATCTTCTCAGGGAGCGCCCAGTCGATGATTGGTGGTTCGTCCGGTGTGTAGTACTTAACGTCGCCATGAACGAGCATCTTTATCGAAGGGCGCCGCGCTATCGTTCATAGGGGCGGCGCCGCTTTTTGGCTTACTCGGTAGGTACTTGCTCTTTGGCCAGCTTCAGCAATAACCGTAACGCCTGGTTGACTGACGTTGAGTCTCGAAATACCTGCGCCACGTCAGAGTCGAGAAACACGACGTTAGTACCCTTTCGATAAGCTTCGTAATGCTTGCCTCGAACTCCACCCGTGAAATCATACTCCGGGCGTAGTTCATCATCCTGGTCTGAGCTATGTGCCTGTTTCATACTGCTTGCTCTCTTGCGCTCGCTAACCGTGCGGTGATGATTCTCATACATTCACCGCGCTCCGTGTACCCTACCACCACCAGCCGGCCAGCCGACGACATACCAACGCTAACAAATCGAAACTCCGCTTCGGAATGGTCCGGGTCGGCGATGGTCAGTTCAAGTGGGTCGCCGAATACCGTCACCGCTTCGGTAAAGTTGATCCCGTGCTTGGCAGCGCCTTGTTGGGCCTAGCGGTGCTACCCTGTAGCCTATCGGATTCAGTAGCCCGTGCCGAATTTCCCAGCGTTGTCAGAAAAATGCCGTGGCTCGTATAACCCTCTAAACATGCCTTTGTTACGACTCGGTAATCTTCCTCTGAAGTACCCGTATCTTCTGCAAAGATTGTGTCTTCCCAGTTTAGAATTTGGCCTGCATATACCGTTACGGTGGGTGGTATACGGGTAGATAGACAGATAGTCTTTCGCCATAGGATAAATGATGCTGCCTGCTACGCCTGTGATGAATGCCCCCTTAAACAGCGCCTTGTGTTTGCGCCACCAACCCAATACTGGGTGTGAAGAGTTCATTGGCCTTTTTTTCTTCGACATACGCCTTCTTCCGTGGAACGCTCGGTCGGTCGGAATCGCCTAACGAAGCTGTCGAAAACATCGAAAACGCCAATTTCCTGTTTTGTAACCTATTGAATGATTGATTGTCATTATATCCAGGCTACTACAAACACGGGCTTTTTCTATAGCTTCACGTGCGCGTTCAGCGGCGCCCGCTTGCGGACATCCGCTGGAGCGCCTTGTTAGCTTTCTTTGCGGACGCCTCCGAGATTACTTTCTCGATCTGCTTAACGAACTCTTGCGTATCTAGGATGCCGTGACATGCGACCCCGCCGGCTGAACTGTCGCGCCGTTATGAGACCCTGCTAACTAAGGCAGCAGGGCGTCGCAAGCGAGAGTAGCCTGGATGGAGTGCAACGGAATCCGGGAATGGCCTCCCCGTATTCCGCTGTGCTGCATAGGGGCTACCTTGCTAGCCGTTCCATAATTCGACGCTGGCGCGTCTGGCTGCTTTGCGCAAGGGTTTGTCGAGCGTCGCGAAGGGGGTCTCTGTGCGCATGGCCAGATCCAGATAAACGGCATCATAGAGCGTCAATCCGCATTCTCTGGCGAGCGCTACGGCTGTTCCGGTGCTCACCCGCTCCGGCGTATCGTCAGTGGTGATAGGAAGATCAGCCAAGAGTCGGCAGAAGCGCTCGGATTCCGATCGTAGGATCCTTTTGCGGCGCTCGAACATCAGCAGCACGTTCTGCACCTCGAGATGCCAGAGCGCCGGTACGATCGCGGATCCCGTTAGTAGCGCATCCAGTGTTTTCTCGC
>JBOIDL010000239.1:0-5351 GCA_050740435.1 Gammaproteobacteria bacterium | reverse complement strand
GTCGCCGGCATCAAGGTCACTGACGAGGAGCTCGCCGACGTGGCAATCGAGCGCGACGAGTTCCATGGCGAGTGGAACTACCGCATCAAGCCACATCGCGTTCGGCGCAAGCCTTAATTGTTCAAGTCCGCCCTTGCTTTTTATACGACGGTTGCCCAACGAGGGATGGATGGTGACTTCCAACAGTCGGAAATCGTGGCCCGAAGTCTGATACAACGTGCTCGCGTCTTCTCCCGTCTTGGACATAACGGTGCCAGACAGGATTTTCAAGCCGCCGCTAGTATTTGGGAACAGCACGGCGAATATGATCTGGCTGCCACGGCCGATTGGGAAGCCATACTGCTCGACGAAAAATTCCCCGCTGTGGTAAAAAAGGTACTTCAAGGAGAAATGCGCGAGTACGACAATTGACCGCGTAATCGAACTGTCGCGCCTGTTTCAAACATCGCTTCCAGCTACATTTAAAAGGACAGCCGAACTCTATGGTGTTAGAGCGTTTGAGGTAGATAACGGAACAATCAACTGGTCCGCAGGAATTTCATCGCGGGGATTCGCTGGCGCAGGTTCTAGTTTCAAGCAAGGCATTAAACGTGCGATGGACGGAGAGCGGGGAAGCGAATCTGTCGAGCTTAATTTTGGATCGAGATTCACTAAGTGGCGCATGGAATGGCGCTGCCTCGATCAAGAGAAGCATGCGGTTTTTCTCCTTACCCCGTGAAGCTTGCAGTGCAGTAGCACGCATTGAGGGGATGTTTGCTCTGATCGCGGGACGTCCGTAGCGGCGTTTATGGTCACAACCCCGGCACGCCGGACGAACTGAGGCGCCCCTTCGACTTTTCATCAACTCCAAGAACATGGATCATTTCCAGTCGATCGTCGCGCTCACGTGCATCGTATTGGCCGTCTTCCGCCAGGGCGGAGATGTCACCTTCCTGCTCGAAGAGCTGCGTTCGGTGTTCGATCCGAAAGGGGGTTATTAGAAAGGCGGGCGCTTCATGCCTCGGATCAGCCCGTCTCGTTGTTAATAAGCTCCGCGAGGAGACTCCGATGACAGATTCGATGGTCGGGGCAGGCGCACAGCAACGTGAACGTCATCCCGAAATCGCGCTGCAGAGAGGCTAGAAACTCGATCAGGCTCCGCTGCCCGCGCATCTCACTCAGATACCGGCGGCTATAGGTCTTCCAGAATTTCGCGATTTGCCGTTCAAAGCGCACGGGGTCGCGCGACTGCCACCGTGCTTCGATCGCGCGCTTATTGTCGTGGTACCAATGCACGAGCGGCAGCGTGGGCGCGAGCTGCGGTACCCATGCGTGCGCCCGCGATTTCGCGATGCCGCGCGGATAACGCCGCATGATGATCAGCCGGCAACCGTCTTTCGACTCAGGCGGATCGTAGACTGTCTTGGTAAAGTGGATTGCCATAAGGGTGGAACACCGATGGTGGTTATGCCCTATCGCGCAAAACAACAAGCGCTCACGCTCTACCCCAGGCGACTGGCAACGTTCGGCCGGGGAACCGCGCGCTCGGCGTATGCAAGCGCTTCAAGGCGGCAGGAGGAATCGCTCTCCGTCGTAACTAAGGACGACGCCTCTGCGCGTGATGGTCTCGATCTTGAGCTTGCCTTCGATGACATCGCCCTCCACGTAGCGGCGGTTCTTGATGTAGACCAATCTTTCCGCCGGGTTCGGCGCGTAGGCCATTAGGCTAACCTTGAGATCGGGCACCGCCGCCTGCACCTCGGCCGGCATCTCGGCATAGGACGGCATTTCATCGACCTTTGGAACCTCCGGCGGCGACGCTAGCACTGGCTCTTGTTCTAGCTGTTTTGGCGTGGCCGCCGGCGGCGGCTTGGCGATTTCTCGCTCCTCCGAAAGCTTCACCTCGGGGGCTTTGAATGGTGATGGCTGCGGTGGCTTAAGGGCCTCGCGCATTTCGCGTTGCTGTTCCCGCGCCGGTGTATCGCGCGGCGCCTGGCGCGGGAGGGCGGTCTCCGCGCTAGGTGCGGCGGCGGCAGGTTTTCGTTGCGGAGGCCGAGGCTCAACGGCGGTTGGCGGCGCAGCGGCCTTGGCGCTCTCCTCTTCTGCGTTTGAGCGGGCCTGCCTATCGGTCGTGTTCATCTCAGGCGCGACGCGCGCCGGTTCGAGTGGCTCGACGGATCCGGGCGCAGCGTTAGCCGCGACGTCATCGGTTCTCGATCCACCATCCCGAGTTTCGTGCCGCCATAAGAGTGCACCAGCAACGGCGGCGTTGAGCACCAAGGCGCCGGAGATCACCCAGGGCCACCGGCTTCGGCGTGGCGCTTTTTCTCCGAGCGCGATCGAATGTAAGGTCGGCGTCTCCCGCGCCGCACGTTCGCGCTCGACTTTCTTTAACGCTTCGAGGATGAACGACATAGGCTAGGATTTTGGAATCGTGAGCGAGGGGTTCCCGGCCGTGCGTACGGCCGTGACTAGGTATAAAAGCGTTTCCGGGCCGATCATGCCATCGGGCGCCAGAGCGTGGCGATGCTGAAACGCAATCACGCGTTCCCGGAGTGCCTCGTCATAATGCCCCGGTTTGGCTACTTCTGCTTTCCTGCCATCGAGTTGGTCCAAGCGTTCCCGGAGCCAAAGCACACCGGGGCCTTCGACGCCGGGCGAGATCAGTCGATCAACGCGTTCCGGGGGCCGCCACACGACCGTATAATAGCCGTTCCACAACCGCTCGATGGCCGCGCGCGGATAGGTTCCGGTCTTCCGATCGATGGTCAAGGTAACTCGATCGCCATCTAGTCCGGTGACAGTAACGAACCGCGCCTCGCCCGTCTTCAAGAACAGCCCGATTACCGCGGGCAGGTCGAATGCGCGCAGGCTATCCCACCCACCCCATCGGGACAGGCATTGCAACCCGTGTTTCGGCGCCGAATCGCACGGTGCTTGCGCTACGCGGGAACTGTCGCCCACGCCCCATAACTGCAGCAGGCTTTCGAGGGCGGTATCGTGATCGGCGCGAATACCGGGTTCGCTAAGCCATGGGACCAGCGTCTCGGACATCCCGCGCCGTGCAGCATTTTTGCCTGCAGGGCGACTCGCGCTTTTGTCTCCCGCGTCGGTTTCCTTCCGATCCGCACGGCCGGCGATGATGCCTATGTTGGCCGGTTTGACCGCCGCGCTGGCGGGAACTTCAGCACGGTATTCGGAGACCGGCCCCTTCCAGCCGGTGTCAAACGCCGGGATGAACCACCAGGCAGCGCTGCCGGCACTGGCAAGCGCCGCCACGGCGGCGAACCACCGCCAGCGCTTGATCTTCGTCACTGCGCCCTTGACCTCGGCCACGGCCTTGCGCGCCGTTCCCGCGGTGACGCTGCTCTTGTCGCGCACGAACGCCCCGAGCAAGGCGCGATCGCAGTAGACATTGATAAGGCGTGGAAACCCTTGCGCGGCCCGGTGGATGAGACGGCGCGCGCCAAGTTTAAATACCTGTCCGCCAGCGCCCGCGATCGCCATGCGATGAGCGATGTAGTCCGAGGTCTCCTGTCTTGAAAACGGCAGCAAGTGATAGCGGGCCGAGATGCGTTGAGCGAGTTGCCGCAGATCGCTGCGCCCGAGGATATCGATCAGTTCCGGTTGGCCGATCAAGATGATCTGCAGAAGCTTCTTTTTTGTGGTCTCGAGGTTGGTGAGCAGCCGCACTTGTTCGAGGACTTGCGGGCTCAGGTTTTGGGCCTCATCGATGATCAGTACCGTCCGCCGTTCCTGTGCGTGCGCATCCAATGCATGGCGATAAAGCGCATCGACGAGGAACTTCTGGGTGGCGGTTTCGCGTGAATATTCAATCCCAAACTCATCGCAGATCGTGGCCAGGAGATCGATGTCCGTGAGTCTCGGATTCAGGATAAACGCGACCTCGACTCCCTCCGGCAAGCGTTCGAGCAAGGCTCGGCAGAGCGTGGTCTTGCCGGTCCCGATTTCCCCGGTCAACTGTACGAAGCCACCGCCTTCTTCCAGGCCGTACATGAGATGCGCGAGGCCTTCGCGGTGGCGATCGCTCAGGTACAGATAGCGCGGATCGGGGGTCAACGCGAAGGGCGGTTCTTGAAGATTGAAATGCGCCAGGTACATCGGGCCCCGTTGCGGGTGGGGTAACCAAATGATAACGTATCCAGGCAAGGATACGCGAGCCAAGCGGGCGGGAGAAGAACCCGTGCGCGCGAGCACGGGTTTTAGCAATGGGTACGCAGTGCGGGCTCCACCTTGGCCGTGCACGTGCGGGGTTGTTTGGCCATGGTGCACGTGATGACGAGCCACGGGCTTCGCGCATTCCGAACACCACTCCCTGGTGAGGCGGGGGACTGTCCTCCTTAAAACTCCTGGCCACCAAGCAGATCCTTATGCTCAGCTCGCTTACCGTCCTTGGCCCGTTTGTCTCTCACTACCGACACTTCCCGTGTCCGTGAGCTAACGTATCCGCCCCGAAATTCACCTCAAAGCCTGAGGGACACCAGTTCACGCGGTCCGCACCGCGTACCCGAGATCCAATCGGCAATCGCCGCGCCAGGTATCTAGATTGATGACCGGCGCTATCGGAATGGAATAGCATAAGCAGACCTTGACGCACCGGCTTCCAAAACGTTGGAACTTGACATACCGCTCCAAGTCTACAACGCTTTAGGGCCGGTATCGGGTGGATGCTTGCGTAGTGTGTAGGAACACTCCCAAAAAATTATTAACCCTGGCCCTTTTGGGCTTGCTCGGCCCGTTCCCGGCGCTCGCCATCGAGCTTCCCGACTTTGGCGATTCCGCCTCCGCCTCGGTGTCACTGGACCAGGAGCGGCGCCTCGGCCGCGGTCTCTTCCGGCATTTAAGGCGTCACGAAAGGCTCGTGAACGACCCAGAAATCGAGGCTTATGTTCAATCCTTGGGTTCGGCGCTCACCGCCCAGGCCGAAAACGCGGCGCATAACTTCGAATTTTTCTTGGTAGGCGACCCGACGCTGAACGCGTTTGCCGCCCCGGGCGGTTTTATCGGCATCCACACCGGACTGTTGCTGCATACCGAGACGGAGAGCGAGCTGGCCGGTGTGGTCGCTCATGAAATCGCGCATGTGACCCAGCGCCATATGGCTCGCACCTTCGAGAAAGCCTCCCAGCTCAGCATCCCCATGGCGGCGGCGATGTTGGGCGCGATCCTGCTCGGCACCCAGAACCCGGAGGCCGGCCAGGCCGCGTTCGCGGCCATTGCCGCGGGCAACGCCCAGTATCAACTCAACTTCACGCGCTCCCATGAAGAAGAAGCCGATCGGATCGGTATGCGGATCCTAGCGCAATCGGGATTCGATCCGCGCGGAATGCCGTCCTTCTTCGAGCGTATGC
>JBOIDL010000238.1:0-5365 GCA_050740435.1 Gammaproteobacteria bacterium | reverse complement strand
AATCACCAGCGCCGGTCGCCTCGTCTTTCCCGCCATCGCCACCCTCCAGACCATGAATATGCCTGGAAGGCCATGATGGCACCGCAACCCATACAAGTAAATGTTTTATAGAATCGTTATACTAGTGAGTTTCGACAAGGGATTCAGCCGTTTCCTGAAGACGAACGAATTCACTTTGCTGAAGCCTTGAATTTAAAGGTGCTGGAAAAATAAAAAAAGAGTGCAGGTCCCCGGGTCGACGGGGGTCGTTGACGTATCGCACCCTGACGCTGTAACGTGGTACTCGGCTATGAACGCGATAACCACACCTTGTAGATTAAAGGGCAAAGCGGCGCTGCAAGCCGTGGTTACGGTACCGAAGCCCCGCGAGCATCAGCTTGAGCGGATCTTCGTTGGAAACCACGCTTTTCTGGAGCGACAGGCAATTGAGCTGTGCGTTGTCGCTCAGCTTGCCCTTATCGGCACTCCTCGGCCACCCGTTTGATTGAGAGCAGGATTCC
Source organism: Gammaproteobacteria bacterium (assembly GCA_050740435.1). Lineage (GTDB taxonomy): Bacteria > Pseudomonadota > Gammaproteobacteria > JACCXJ01 > JACCXJ01 > USCg-Taylor. Next base: position 4,865 of record JBOIDL010000238.1, on the reverse strand, counting down.
CGCGGCGCAAAAGGGAGATTATTGAGCCGTGAAACCATATTACGAAACGAAGCTTGGGCGAGCGTTCCTAGGCGACGCGGGAGTAGTGATGAAAGCGTTGCCCGCGGAGCCTTTCAGAAGAAGAAACCTTACGGGACGATTAAGATCGCCGAGTTCCTCGAGTGGTTCCTCGGTTTCGCACGGGAGTTTCACCGCCTGCTGCGCGACGACGGCAGCCTCGTGATCGATATCGGGGGTGTCTGGAACAAAGGGACGCCGACGAAGAGCCTCTACCAACATCACCTCCTCATTGCGCTATGTGACCAGCTCGGATTCCACTACGCGCAAGACTTCTATTGGTACAACCCCGGCGCGCTTCCCGCGCCGGCTGAGTGGGTGAATGTGCGCCGCATCCGCGTCAAGTCGGCGGTGAACCTTGTCTGGTGGCTCTCCAAGAGTCCATGGCCGAAGGCGAACAATCGACACGTCCTCAGGAAGTACAGCGGCGATATGCTACGCCTCCTCCAGCGCGGCTACCGTACGAAAGAACGGCCGAGCGGCCATAACATCACTCCGAAGTTCAACAAAAACCACGGCGGGGCGATCCCGCCGAACCTCCTTGATTTCGGGAACAACGACTCGAACGGCGAGTACTTGAAGCGGTGTCTGGAGGCAAAACTACCGGTCCATCCCGCACGCTTCCCGCGCGGACTGCCCGAGTTCTTTATCAAGTTTTGTAGCGAAGACCTTCTCAGCCGCCGACGCCAAGGCGTCGCGCAGATGCTTCTTGGCACGCTGGCCGAGAAACGATTTGAGGACATCACCGCGGGGATCGTCGGCGGAAAGGTCTTGCGCATCGAGGACCACCGGCCGTCCCGAAGCGACACCGACTACCGCCTGCTCAACGGTAACGGCAACCCCATCTGCCGGCTAAACATCAAGTTCCACGGGACCCTCTTCAGGGGCTCGAAGCAGTACGTGGATCTCGATCCGGTGGACTGTTTCGCTCTGGCGACGTACAAGATCCACATCGCTCTCAAGCGGCAGGAGCTGGAACTGGGGCGCTCACCCCCCACGAAACTTTGTTGTAAAGCTGCAAAGGACAGCCGACACCAGGTATCATCGGCAGCATGCATACGGCCGGTTCGCCAGAAACGGAGCGCCTATCGGGGACCATCGAGCGAGTGACCTTCCATAGCCCCGAGAGCGGGTTCTGCGTCCTGCGGGTGACCGTCCGAGGGCAGCGGGATCTGGTGACGGTCGTGGGCAGCGCCGCGGCGGTCCATCCGGGGGAGTATCTCGAGAGCACGGGCCACTGGATCAACGACGCCACCTACGGCCGGCAGTTTAGCGCCACGGAGTTGCGCATCGTTCCTCCGAGCACACTCGAGGGCATCGAGAAATACCTCGCTTCGGGCATGATCCGGGGCATCGGCCCGCACTTCGCCAAGGTGCTCATCGAAGCGCTCGGTGAGCGGGTGTTCGAGGTGTTCGAGCGCGAGCCCGAGCGGCTTAGGGAATTGCCCGGCATTGGTCCCAAGCGGCAAGAACGGATCCTCGGCGCGTGGGCCGAGCAGAAGGCGGTGCGCGAAATCATGGTGTTCTTGCGATCCTATGGGATCGGCACCAGCCGTGCCGTACGGATTTACAGGACCTACGGGGAGGCCGCCGTCGAGCTGGTGCGCGAGAATCCCTATCGGCTGGCGCTCGACATCCACGGAATCGGCTTCAAGAGCGCCGATACCTTAGCGCAAAAGATCGGGATCCCCTCCGACTCGCGAATGCGGGCCCAGGCCGGTGTCCGCCATGTCCTTCAGGAACAAGCGGGCGCGGGGCATTGCGCCATGCCGCGCGAAACCTTGGCGGATGCCGCGGTCACGCTGCTCGAGATCCCGCGATCCGTCATACAAGCCGCGGTGGATGACGACATCCGGAAAGGGGATCTCATCGCGGAACCGATCGACACCGTGGACGCGGTTTATCTGGGCGCGTTGCATGATGCGGAAAGGGGGGTTGCCGCTCATCTGCGGCGCTTGCTCCAGGGGCCGCCGGCCTGGGAACGGATCGATGCGGAGAAAGCCCTTCCCTGGGTTGAAGAGCGCTCGCGGATCACCTTCTCCACGTCCCAGCGCGCGGCGTTCGCGACCGTAATGAATAGCAAAGTCTCCGTGCTCACCGGCGGCCCCGGTTGCGGTAAGACGACCTTGGTTAAAAGCGTGTTGCTCGCGCTGCGTGCTAAAAACGTGCGCTTCCTGCTCTGCGCCCCGACCGGCCGGGCGGCGCAGCGGCTGGCGGAATCCACCGGTTATGACGCCCGCACGATCCATCGGTTGCTGGAGTTCGATCCGAAGTTCCGCGGCTTCAAGCGCAACGCCGAGCACCGGCTCGACGCGGATCTCCTGGTGGTGGATGAGGTCTCGATGGTGGATGTGGTTTTGATGCATCAGCTTCTGAAGGCGGCGCCTCACGCATGCGCGCTGCTCTTGGTCGGCGATGTCCACCAACTCCCTTCGGTCGGTCCCGGGGCGGTGCTGGCCGATATCATCGCATCACGGCGCGTTGCGACCGTGGAGCTTACCGAGATCTTCCGTCAAGCCGCGCAATCGCGGATCATCGTCAACGCCCACCGCATCCACCAAGGGCGGCTGCCCGAATACCCCCCCGCGGGCGAGCCGAGCGATTTCTATTTTCTCCCCACCTCATCGCCCGAGGCGATTCACGACAAGCTCATCGAGTCGGTAGCCGAGCGCATTCCCAAGCGCTTCGGCTTGGATCCGGTTCGCGATCTCCAAGTTCTCACTCCAATGAACCGCGGCACGCTCGGCACCCGCGCCTTGAACGGCGCGCTTCAAGCCCGGCTCAATGCCACGGGCGCGCCCGCCGTCGAACGCTTCGGCTCGCGCTTCACGCCGGGGGATAAGATCATTCAAATGGTAAACAACTACGATAAGGAGGTTTTCAACGGCGATATCGGACGGATCACCCATATCGATCTCGACGAGGGCGTTCTCAGCGCCGGTTTCAATGGTCGAGAGATCGAGTACGACTTCGGGGAGCTCGACGAGATCGTGCTTGCCTATGCCTGTTCGATCCACAAGAGCCAAGGCTCGGAGTTCCCGGCGGTGATCGTGCCCCTGGCCACCCAGCACTACCCGATGCTCGAACGTAATCTCTTGTATACTGCGGTCACGCGCGGTAAGCGCCTGGTGGTAGTCATAGGCCAACCGCAAGCCCTCGCCATTGCCGTAAACACCGTCAAGGCGGCCCAGCGGCTCACCGGCCTAGCGCAACGCCTGTCCCGATGAGGTGCTATCCAGTACGTTGATGAAGCGACTCGTTGCTATCTTGACTTATAGCCTACTGCCGCTAGGCTACGCCGGCGGCGGGAGTTTCGCATACCCACCGCGCGTGGACAGCCCTATCTAATATCAAGGGAGCCATCGAAGGCTACTTGTCCAACGCGCCTACCGTGCTTTGATCGATCGCCAACGGGTCTATGTCATCTTTAGCACATTATAAGGGGCCAGGAGTCGAGAAAGGGATCGAACTCCTTTTGGCACCTATGCTTTTTTATGCCCTAGCCATCGCCTTTCTCTCCGCCTGCTCGTCACCCTATTACAACGTCATGGAACGCTTGGGCGTTGCCAAGCGCGATATCCTGGTGGATCGGGTCGCGGCGGCGCGGGACAGTCAAGAGCAGGCGGCCCAACAGTTCAAGAGCGCCTTGGAGCGATTCACCGCCGTGACGGGGTTTAAAGGCGGGGCGCTGCAAGAGCAGTACGATCAACTCGAGGCCGAGTACCAGCGAAGTGAGGCCCGCGCCACGGAGGTGCATAAGCACATCGAGGGAGTTGAAGACGTGGCCGAGGCCCTGTTCGACGAATGGGAAGTCGAGCTGGATCTATATCAGAGCGCGGCACTAAAGCGCAGCAGCGAATCCCAGCTTCAGCGGACCCGGGCGCAGTACGGCCAGCTCATCCGGGCCATGAAACGTGCCGAGAGCAAGATGGAGCCCGTTTTGGCCGCCTTCCAGGATCAGGTGTTGTTTCTTAAACACAACCTCAATGCCCGCGCCATCGCCTCCCTCAAAGGCAACCTCGCCGCGATCGAATCGGACATCGCCGTGCTGATTCGAGAGATGGAGACGTCGATTCGAGAGGCGAACCGTTTTATCGATGCGATGAGGTTGGAGGAGACCCCGTGACGGTACCCAGACCATCGGGATCAATGGCGCCCTGACCGAAGGCTCAAAGACGTGATAAGGAGTAAGAAGCATGGCCTCTGCACTGGAAAAAAAACTAACGGACATACCTGATGACGACCGCCTGCGCCATCTCGATAAGCTGAGTCGTATCCTCGATACCGCTTTTACCGTTCCAGGCACAAACTTTCGCTTCGGCCTCGACGGCATTCTTGGATTGATCCCAGGAATCGGCGATGCGACCGGCGCTGCGCTCTCTATCTACCTCATTGTCGCGGCCGCCCGCCTGGGGCTTCCGGTCAACACGCTGCTGCGCATGGTCGGTAATGTCACGGTCGAGACGATCGTCGGGGTAATACCTATCATTGGGGATATCTTCGATTTTGCCTGGAAGGCGAATCGAAGAAATATGGCGTTGCTGCGTGCCTATGAAGGACAACCCGGGCCAAGAGAACGGTCACCCAGCCAAATCCTGCGCTTGTTTCTGGTGCCTATGATCGTGGTCGTGCTCGCTTTGGTCGCCCTGCCGATTCTTGCCCTATGGTTGATTTTTCGCTTGTTCTAGTGTAGTGCTTCGTTGTTCTTGGAACTTAAACGGCGATTGGCACGAATGACCTTCTGCAGAATGTCATTGGCCTTGGCGGTCCAGACGAAGGGCTTGGGGTCGCGATTATGCACGGCGATA
>JBOIDL010000237.1:0-5385 GCA_050740435.1 Gammaproteobacteria bacterium | reverse complement strand
CCTTAGCGATGGGGTTTCCAAAGGGGAGAGGCGCAGCTCTCCCCTTTGGTCGCCCCACGGGGTTGCATACCCCGTGGTGGCGAAATCTAAATTAACCATCATACCATCACGCCGCCGCCGGCAGTCATAGGATGATAGCGCACACGCTCGCTCAAATTCTCGCGCCCAAAAGGTCTGCGCTACTGGCTGTCTTGATGTTAGTGTGCTCTGCTGCATCGCCGACGGCGGCCGGGGCGCCGGAGCTTGAAGATCCACGCTATGCGCTTTGCAAGGCCGATCCGAAGATTCCGGACCGTCCTCCCCATAATCCGGCGGCGTATAAGTTGGGGTCGATCAAGGTGATGGCCGACCGGGTAGAGGTACTGGAGGAGAATGTGTCGACATTCGTGGGTGGTGTCTCCTTGGTCCGCGAGCAACAAGCGGTGGTTGCGGATCTCCTCACTTACGAGCGCGGTCAGGGCGTCATTGAAGCCGAAGGTAATCTGCTCCTGTGGGATCCGACTTTGTTTTGGTCGGGGAAATACGGCCGCCTCGATCTCGATAACGACCGCGCCCACCTTGAATATGGCGAGTATCGATTGCTGCAACGGCGCGGGCGCGGGGGGGCGCGTGTCATCAATCTCGACACGCGGGAGAATGTCACAGACCTTAAAGACGTCGATTACACCACCTGTGGCGGCAAGGTACCGGACTGGCAGCTCGCGGCTAGACGCATGAAACTGGATCATACCGAGGAATGGGGCGAGGCTGAGAGCGTGGTGCTGCGGGTGCGGGAGACGCCGGTATTCTATCTGCCGTATATTACTTTCCCGATCAGCGACAAGCGCAAAACGGGTTTCTTACCGCCGACCGTGGGAACCACGTCGGACGGCGGGTTCGACCTGAGCACCCCCTACTATTGGAACATCGCGCCCCAACACGATGCGACCGTCCAACCGCGGATACTTTCCAACCGCGGTGTCATGCTTGGGGGCCAATATCGTTACCTCCTGGAACGCGGCGAGGGAGAGCTTGATGTTGAATATCTGCCCGCGGACGCGGAGTTCGAGGACGAGAGCCGGTCGCTGGTCGGATTTACCCATGAGCAAGATTTTGCGCGCCAGCGCGGTCACGCCTTTCTGACCTTCAACCGGGTATCCGATTCGGAATACTTCGAAGACTTCGGAAGCAATCTTGCGGTCAGCAGCACGCGCTATCTTCCACGGCGCGCCGACATCAGCTACCGCGGCGATTACTTCAATGTACGCGGCCGCTTGCACGGATTTCAAACCATCGATCCCACCATTCCGGTCTTGAAGCGGCCTTACGAGCGGCTGCCGCAGATTTTTTTTTCCACCCGTCTGCCGGCGCGCGACCGGGAAATCAACCTCGACTTTTTCGGGGAAGCCACCTATTTTGACCGCGATGATGGAGTCATCGGCGGCCGTATCAACCTGAAACCTGTCGTCAGCTACCCGGTATACGCGGCGGGGGGATTTCTGGTGCCTCGGGTGAGCCTCGAACATACTCAGTATTACCTCGAAAACACCGCAGAGGCGGATAATCGCCCGAACCGGACCCTGCCGATCGTGAGCCTGGATAGCGGGCTCGTATTCGAACGCGACCTCGATTTCGCGGCGCTGCCGGCCGTGCAAACCCTCGAACCGCGGATCTTCTATCTATACATCCCCGAGCAGGATCAAGATGATCTGCCTATTTTTGATACCGCCGAATACGACATTTCCTTCGGGCAATTGTTTCGCGAGAACCGGTTCAGCGGCCTCGACCGTCTCGGCGACGCAAATCAGATAGCCGTCGCCGTCACTTCCAGGATCACAAATCGCGATACCGGCTGGGAACATCTGCGCGCGAGCGTGGGTCAGATCTTTCATTTCGAGGATCGCCGTGTCACCTTGCCCGACAGGCGAGATCCCGCAGGGATCGCGGAACCCGACGATACCGATCCGGTGTCGGAGATCGTCGCGGAGCTCACGACCCGGCTGCCCAATGGTCTCAGCGCGCGGGGGGATCTGTTCTGGGACCCCAACGAGGCGACTGTCCAAAAAGGTCTCATCGGGTTGCGCTATGGCCCCGATCCGGACACCGTCGTGAACGCCGATTATCGCATCCGCCGCGATATCGAAGGTCTCGGCCAGACCCTCATCGAGCAGACCGATCTGGGGTTTAGTTGGCCGTTGGATCCGAATTGGAGCGTCATCGGTAAGTGGACCTATTCCTTGGATACCCAGGAGACCCTCGAGGCCGCCGGAGGGTTTGAATACGACAGTTGCTGCTGGGGCGTGCGCGCGGTGGCGCGGCGGTTCTTGAGCAGCGACACGGGGGAGTTCGACAACGCGTTTTTCGTTCAGATCGAGCTCAAGGGGCTGGCCGGCTTTGGGCGCAGCACCACCAGTTATCTTAAACGGAGCATTCCCGGTTACGAGGAGGAATTTTAACTGGACTCATGTACAAGACCACTAGTGAAAGCTTACGCCCGCTCCTGCAATGCTTAAGACAGGGCTGCGTCGCCGCCTTTCTCCTGGCTGATAGCGCTTGCGCGGCAGCCGCCGCCGAACCGCTCGATGCGATCATCGCCGTGGTCAATGATGACGTTGTCATGGCGAGCGAGATCAATCGTATGTTCGAGCGCGTGAAAGCGGAATTGCAACAACAACGCGGCGATCCGCCGCCCGACGCCGCCCTGCGCCGTCAGGTATTGGAGCGCCTCATCGTCATGAAAATTCAGTTGCAGCTTGCCGCGCAGACGGGCCTAAAGGTAGACGACGATACCCTGAACCGTGCCGTGAGCAATATCGCTTCGGAGAACGGCATGCCGTTAGCGCGCTTTCGCGAAGCGGTGGAGCGCGACGGTTATGACTTTGCGCAATTTCGGGAGGACGTCCGAAATGAGATCATCATCAGCCGCTTGCGCCAGCGCGAGGTGTCGAACCTAGTGCATGTCTCGGACCGGGAAATAGACAACTATCTCGCAACCCAAGTGCAACAAGACACGATCGAGATGGAATATCGTCTCGCGCATATTTTGGTTGCGGCACCGCAGACTGCGTCCGAAGAGGACGCGGAGAAGGCGCGCGAAAAGGCGGAGAAGCTCTTGCGGCGCGTGCGCGCGGGCGAAGATTTCCTGCGCATGGCAGCGGAGAATTCGGGCGACCCGCAGGCCCTCGATAGCGGCGATCTCGGTTGGCGCAAAGCCGGGGAAGTGCCTACGGTGTTTTCGGAGGCCGTCACCTCCTTGCGCGAGGGCGAGGTCAGCAACGTGATCGGCAGCCCCAGCGGCTACCATATCATTAAGCTGCTGGGCGTCCGGAGCGCCGGGGAAGAGCTGACCGTCAAACAAACGCGCGCCCGGCACATACTGATCAAACCTAGCGAACTGATGTCGAGCGACGACGTGCGGGAACGCCTCCAGAAGCTCAAGAAACGTATCGAAGCCGGGGACGATTTCGATGATCTAGCCCGATCGCATTCGGAAGACAAAGCTACCGCGGCCAAGGGCGGCGACGTGGGTTGGGTAAGTCCGGGCGATCTAGCGCCTAAATTCGACGAAGTCATGGGCCTCTTAAGCCCCAACGAGATCAGCGATCCCTTCGAGACCGAGATCGGGTGGCACATCGTGCAGGTTTTGAAACGCCGCGACCACGACAATACGCGCGAGGCGCTGCGAGCTAAGGCCCGCGATGCGATCCGGCAGCGGAAGATCGAAGAAACCGGCCAAGCCTGGTTACGCCGCCTGCGTGACGAGGCGTATGTCGAGTATCGCTTCCGCGAGTGAGAGCTTGTGAAAAAATCTGCTGCGCTCGAGATCTCGCGTTCCGGCGGTGCTCGGAATAGTACAGTGATCGCACGTCCTTACCCCCGCATCGTCATCACCGCCGGCGAGCCCGCTGGGATCGGACCGGACTTAATCGTCCGCATCGCGCAACGCGAGCACTCGGGCGCGATCACCGTCATCGCCGATCCGGAATTGCTGACGGCACGCGCCGCGCAGCTCAAACTCCAGTTGCATATCGAGCCGTTCTCGCCGGAAGATCGCACGCTCGCGCGGCGCGGCGCGATCAAACTCATCCCGGTACGCCTCGCCCGCCCGGCGGTCAGCGGGCGATTGGATAAGAGCAACGCCCCCTCTGTGATCGAGACCCTCGCGCAGGCTTGCCGCGGGTGCATGGACGGGACCTTCGACGCCATGGTGACGGCGCCCGTGCACAAGGGGATCCTCAACGATGCCGGGATCCCATTCACCGGTCATACAGAGTATTTGGCCGCGGCGACCGGGGGCCATTTTCCGGTGATGATGTTGTGTACGCCCGAGCTGCGCGTCGCCCTCGCCACCACCCACGTGCCGCTTCGCGCCGTCAGCGATCTGATCACCGAGGATCGCATCGTACGCGTATTGCGGATCCTGGCTCGCGATCTCCGCACCCGTTTCGGCTTGAGCCAGCCCCGGATCGCCGTATGCGGCCTGAATCCCCATGCGGGGGAGGGCGGACATCTCGGCACCGAGGAGATCGATCATATTATTCCGGCGATCGAGACCGTGCGAGCGGAGGGTCTCCGCGTCGAGGGCCCGTTGCCCGCGGATACCGCTTTCGTAGCCGAACCGGTGAATCGCGCCGACGCGGTGCTGGCGATGTACCATGATCAAGGACTGCCGGTTCTGAAGTACCAAGGCTTCGGCCGCGCCGTGAACGTGACGCTCGGCTTGCCTATCATTCGAACATCGGTCGATCACGGCACCGCGCTCGCGCTCGCCGGGACCGGCCAGGCCGACCCGAGCAGCCTGCTGGCGGCGCTGGATACCGCCTTTGAGATGGCGCGCGCAGCGCTCGCGGCCGCTACCTGCCGGGCAGGGTAAGAGCCACTACGCTCCCCACCACAGCCGCCACAACCTCAATTTGATCTGACACGAGGAAGGCATTCGAATCACCCGCCTAGTAGCGAATCCCAGTAGGTCTTTGAAGCGGAAAGATTCACCTTGCTGCTTTAAACCTCGACGGAACCGCCCCGTGCGGACCGTATGGGGGTTTTGTGGGGAGGACGGGCTAACACCCGTCCTTACCGGATTAGCTTTCAGTTCCCTCAAACAATCAGCACACAGACAGTCATCGTAATAATCCATGATATTAGCGCGTTCTTCTCTTGAAAGATCTACACTGGAGCATTGACAGATCAGAACTGTGCCCACCTTGCACTCAAAGGTTACGCCGCAGCGAGGGCAAATCTTATCTTCGTGGCGTGGCATAGGAATGCACGATGATGGTTCCCCCTAATGGGATGGACTCCACCCTCTCCTAAACGGCATCGTGATGTGCCAAAGTGGAGATTCGAATATACCACTTAAACGAAGAGGGGGAGTCCGAGATGAATATTACGACGATTGGGTTGGAT
>JBOIDL010000236.1:0-5386 GCA_050740435.1 Gammaproteobacteria bacterium | reverse complement strand
GGTGTACGTACCGAGCGGCGAGGGGATGGGACTTTTCCACACCTGCATGGCGCTCGGGTTCGTGTGCACGGACGGTGTCATTACGAGCAAGGGCCGCCGGCTCTTGACCCGCTATACCGATTGAGCAGCGAACCCACTCTTCTTCATGTTGTCGTAGATACCGCGCCGAGCCGCCACGCCGAGCACCCGGAAGGCATGGTTGCCGGCATCTCGCAACATCGCGTGGGTCCGCGGCAGGTAGGCCCGCAGGAAGAACGCACGGCTGTAGCAGACCTTGAATAGGGCGACCTGAAGCCGGGTGCGCGCCCCGGCAATCACCGCCCACTCTTCGCTCCAGTCAAACCGGAACGCCTCGCCAGGCTCAAACGGACCACCGCCAACGTATCAATTTAGTATAATGCCGGCATGCAGCCTCCGTCTGAGGCTGGGAGACCCGATGCCTGCTCCGCATATCCTTGGGGTGGATGACGATCCGGCGATCCGGCAGTTGATCGCGGACTACCTCACGGAGAATGGCTTTAAGGTCAGCACCGCCGCGGACGGCAAGGCGATGCGACAGCGCCTGACCCAAACTCCCGTGGACCTCGTGGTGCTCGATATTCGGCTCGGTCAGGAAGACGGGATGATGCTCGCTCGCATCCGGGCCGTGTTGCGCCGGGCCCAGGCGCGCGACCCATCCTCGCCTAAATACAACAAGCGCACCCTCTATCGATTCGCCGGCTGGGAGCTCGACATGCGCACTCGCTGTCTGCGCTCGCCGCAGGGCGCGCCCGTCGCTTTGACCCGAGGAGAGCTGAGCCTGCTCGCGGCCTTTCTGAGCGCGCCCCAGCGCGTGCTCTCGCGCGATGAGCTACTGGATCTCAGCCGCGTGCACGACAACGAGGTCTTCGACCGCAGCCTCGATGTGCAGATCCTGCGCTTGCGCCGAAAGATAGAAGCCAACCCCGGCGAACCGGAGCATATCAAGACCGAACGCGGCGTGGGGTATATGTTCGCCGCGAAGGTGGACGCGCTATGAGGCGCGGCTGGCGGCGGATGCTGAGCCTCATTCCGATCACCGTCTTGATCGCGTCCTGTGACGGCGATGTCCTCACGGGGACACCCGCGACGCTACGATTCGGCTACGACTACTGGCCGGGCTACTATCCGGCCCTCATCGCTGCCGAAAAAGGCTATTTCGCCGAAGAAGGTCTCATCGTCAAAGCCACGAAACGTGACGATACCGATGCCTTGATCGCCGACTTCGGCGCGGGGGAATACGATGCCATCGGGGCATCGCTCGGCGACATCGTGGACTTGACCTTGGTGCACCCCGATGTCCGCATCATCTTGGTCGCCGATATCTCGGAGGGGGGCGATGCGGTGCTCGTGCGACCCGGCGTTGAAAAGGTCGAGGACCTCAGGGGCAGGGCATTCGGCGTGAACCTTGGGAGCTTCGCGGAGCTCTTCGTGCTCACCGTGCTCAAGTCCCACGGCCTCAGTTTGGCCGATATCAGTCTGGTGGACACCGATGCCGCAGAGCTCCCTGCAAAGCTCAAGAGCGGCGAAGTCGATGCCGGTCACACCTGGGAGCCCTTCGTCACGCAAGCCAAGGACGAGGGCGCGCGTGTGTTGTTCACGAGCGCCGCGACTCCCGGCCTCATCCAGGATGTGGTCGCGGTGCGCGGCGAGGTGTTGCGCGAGCGTGCGAAGGCGCTCAGTGCCTTCGTCAAAGGGTGGTTCAAGGCCGTAGACTACTGGAAGACCCATCCGGATCAGGGCAATACCCTCGCGGCAAGAGTGCTAAAGGTCGGTCCGAATACCATCTCCCTCGAAGGCGTTCGCTTGACGACCCTGCAGGACAATATCCAGCTCTTTAAGGCCGGAGAGACGACGCGCTCGACCTACTATACCGCGCGATTGTACGTCAATTTTTTCCTTGTGAGCGGCGGACTGACTCGCAAGCCCGATGTCGAGCATATTCTTGAACCGCGATTTTTGAACTGAGAGTTTGTGAAAAAACCTACTGCGCTCGGGATCTCGCGACGATTTTTTCACAAGCTCTGATTCGATCCAGTGGAGTACCTCTGCTCGCGACGCCGTGTCACATTGCCGCGGCGGGACTCAAGAACGATGCGAACACCTCGGCGCAGCGCCGCCAGGAGAACACCCGCGCATAGTCGGTGCATGCCTGGCCGTCGAGCTTGAGCGCATCGAGCACGGCTTGGCGCAAGTCTTCATTCAAGACGCCGGTCCGGTTCGGCACCACGACATCGATGGGCCCTGTCACGGGATAAGCCGCCACCGGAACGCCGCAGGCCATGGCCTCGAGCAGCACCAACCCGAAGGTGTCGGTGCGGCTCGGAAACACGAAGACATCGGCGGCCGCGAGGTAGGAAGCCAGCTCCTCGCCGCGCTTCCATCCCACAAAGCGCACCGTGGGATAACGCTCGCTCAAAATTGGCAGGTCGGGGCCATCGCCGACGACAAACTTGCTGCCGGGAAGGTCCAATGCCAAGAACGCTTCGATGTTCTTCTCCACCGCCACCCGGCCGGTATACATCGCGATCGGCCGCGGCGCATCCAGGAAGCCCTTCGGGCGCGGCCGGAACAGATCGGTATCGACGCCCCGCGACCACACGACCACGCTCTTAAAACCATAGGCAAGGAGCAGTTGTTGGACCGAGCGTGTGGGGACCAGTGTGTAGGTAGCCAGGCCGTGAAACCAGCGCAGGTAGGCGTAACTCCACCTTATGGAAATCGGCGCGCGCATCCGGACGTATTCGGCGAATTGCGTGTGGTAGGAACTGGTGAAGCCTAACCGCCGGCGTTTACAGTAACGCCGTACCGCCTGCCCGATCGGACCCTCGGTGGCAATATGGACCGCCTCGGGACGGAACGCCCGGAGCGTCTTGGCGAGGCGGGCATAGGGAAACAACGCCACCCGGATACTGGGATAGGTCGGGCATGAAATCGTAGGGTATCCTTGCGGCGTTAGATACACTATTTCATGCCCAAGGATCTCGAGCTCGGCGCCGGTCTTCTCCAAGGTCGTGACCACACCATTGACCTGGGGGTACCAGGCATCGGTGGCAATCGCAATCCTGGCCATCCTTAGGCCGCGACGGCTTGAACCGGCTTCAAAGAGTGCTGTGCATCCGACCAATGCACCAGCTCCAAAGATCCGTTGTGCAGCTCGACCAGCGCGGTGCAGCTCTCTACCCAATCGCCGCTGTTGCAATAAAGCACTCCATTGAGGCTGGTGATCTCGGCCCGATGGATGTGACCGCAGATCAATCCGTCCACGTTCCGTCGGGCGGCTTCATAGGACAGCGCCGCTTGGAAGTTGCTCATGTATTGAACGGCGGTTTTTACCTTGTGCTTCATGAAGCCGGCCAATGACCAATAGGTGAATCCGAGCCGGCGGCGCACGTAGTTAACGCCGTGGTTCAAACGCAGCAAACCGTCATACACCTTGGTGCCGATGAGGGCCAGGGATGGTGAGTATTTCACCACGGCATCGAATTGATCGCCGTGCAAGACCAAGAACCGGCGTCCGTCGGCAGTGACATGGATGACTTCATTCTTGATCAGCACATTGCCGAGCACCATCCCATCGTAGTCGCGGAACATTTCATCGTGATTTCCCGGAACAAACACCACGCGGGTCCCATGCTTGGCCTTGCCGAGCAGGGTGCGCAATACATTATTGTGGGATTGGGGCCAGAACAGCCGCTTTTTTTTCATGTGCCACAGATCGATGATATCCCCGACCAAGTAGAGGTAATCGCAGCGCGTGGAACGCAAAAAGTCGAGCAGAAACTCGGCGCGGCATCCTGGAAAACCAAGATGAACATCCGAGATCCAGACTGCCCGATAATCCCCTCCTCGACCCAGCGTATGTATTGTCTTCATAGGCGCATCCCGCAGATTGAAATGCACCCACTATGACGGACTATTATTGCGCCTACGTGAAGAACTTATGTCGGATGTGTGAAGGTTGGCAGAAAGATGCCGCGCTGAAATTCTTCGATATGGAAAATCTGACCCGATGATGATACAACGACTATCATTCTGGCTCCGATGGCCCGGCGACCGTTCACCGCGCGTTCGCTTACCGGCCTCGCGGTCTTGTGGACAGCACGCGCCGATGAGCAAAGGTTTTTTAATCCAGAAGATTGAGATCCACCCGCTGGAGGTGCCATTGATCGCCCCCTTCACCACCTCCGCATCGGCGCTCGAGGTGGTCAACAACCTTGCCGTTAGTATCGAACTGACCGACGGCGCGCGCGGCTGGGGCGAGGTGCCGATTTTGCCCCCGATCACCGTCGAGGATCAGGCAAGCGCACGCACAGCGCTTGCCGATGAAGCCGGACTGCTCGCCGGCAAGAACGCGGGTGAATGGCGCCGCATCGCGGCGGAGCTCGCAGAACGCATCCCGCGCCTCGCGGCGGTGCGCGCCGGGATCGAAATGGCCTTGATCGACGCGCTGACACGCAGTTGGGGCGCGGCCTTGTTTCGGTTTTTCGGCGGCTGCGAAGACCAGGTGGTCACCGATATCACCATACCGATCTGTCCCGCCGCTGCCGCGCAAGATCTGGCCGCGCGTTATCGGCAGGCCGGGTTTACGACCATCAAGGTGAAAATCGGAGGTGATCTCGGCTTGGACAGCGAGCGGGTACGCGCGATCCGGCGCGGCCATCCTGAATGCCGATTGATCCTCGATGCAAACGCCGGCTACACGGCGGAGCAGATCTTGGCGTTATTGCGGGATCTGCGTCTTGCCGAGATCGAGGTGGCGCTGCTGGAACAACCGGTCGCCCGTGAAGACTGGGAAGGACTCGGCAAGCTGGTGCGCGAGGCCGGGATACCGGTGGCGGCCGATGAATCCTGCCGCAGCCCCGCGGATGCGATCCGGATCGGCGCGCACAAGCTCGCCCAGGTCATCAATATCAAGCTTGCCAAATGCGGCGTCGTACAGGCGCTCGAGATCGCCGCGATCGCACGCGCTTCGGGCCTTGGGCTCATGATCGGCGGGATGGTGGAAACGCGCCTCGCCATGGGCTTTAGCGCGCACTTCGCTGCGGGGCTCGGCGGCTTCGATTGGATCGATCTCGACACGCCGCTCTTGCTTGCCGCGGATCCGATTGCCGGAGGCTACCGTGCGCAGGGCGCGAGGTACCTGCTGGATACCGGTTGCGCAGGACACGGCGGGTACTTGCGGGCCCACGGTTAAGCATGGGATATTGGCGCGGGAATCGGCGTGTGAGTGGAGAGTAGACCCTAGCGTTGCATAAATCTCGGTTGATGGCGATCTCACGCAGCTTTCAAAGCCGCCAGGTAATGCAACAGTTCCTCCTGGACCGCTTGATTGGCTGACATAGTGAGGGTGAGCTGTCCCTGCGGA
>JBOIDL010000235.1:0-5459 GCA_050740435.1 Gammaproteobacteria bacterium | reverse complement strand
CAGAGCGGACACCACGCTCAACAAAAGGCCGGATATATACACGCAGTCTTTCCTTACAGCCATCGGCGTTTCTCTCCTTGCAAACCGGGTGGAGTCCATATATACATCTAAAGGGCGTGTGAGTTTCTTGGAGTCGTTTTGTTCAACATTCAAGACGTTCGTATCTAGCATTCAACGAGTCGGCGCGGGAGATGTGCATCGAGGAGAAATTTCAAGCTGCTGCCGAGTGCACACGCTTCAGGGCTGGCCTGAGGTCGATCGGATCTCGTCGATCAGCTTCAAGGAAATTGGATCACCGGGTTGCGATGTTCCCAGCAACCACGCCATGATGTCTTGGTCCGCTTGGTCGAGCAGCTCGGCGAAGCGAAGTTGTTCGGCTTCGGCAAGCTGGTGATAGCGGCGGTCGAGAAATCTTTCAAGGACGATATCGAGCTCGCGCATCCCGCGCCGGCAGCGCCATCGGAGCCGGTCGATCGAAGTCACGAACTTAACGGGGTCTCACAGCGCTCGCGTCAGCAGCAATTTCTTGATCTCCCCGATCGCCTTCGCCGGGTTGAGACCTTTGGGGCAGGCCTTGGTGCAATTCATGATCGTATGGCAGCGGTACAGGCGATACGGATCTTCGAGCGCATCGAGGCGCTCGCCCGTGTTTTCGTCGCGGCTGTCGACGATCCAGCGGTAGGCCTGAAGCAGAATAGCAGGCCCGAGATAACGATCGCCGTTCCACCAATAACTCGGACAACTCGTCGAGCAACAGGCGCAGAGGATACATTCATACAGCCCGTCAAGTTGGGCGCGGTCGTCCTTGGTTTGCAAGCGCTCGCGGGCGGGCGGTGGTGTGTCCGCCTGTAACCAGGGTTTGATCGCGGCGTATTGGGCATAAAAATGCGTCATATCGGGCACCAGATCCTTGATCACCGGCAGGTGCGGCAGGGGATAAACGGAAACATCAATCTCGGCGTCATCGATGGCCTTGGTGCACGCCAGCGTGTTGGATCCATCGATATTCATCGCGCACGAGCCACACACGCCCTCGCGGCAGGAGCGCCGGAAGGTCAGCGTGGCATCGATCTCATTTTTAATGTAGATAAGCGCATCCAGCACCATCGGGCCGCAGCGGGTCAGATCGATATCGAAACTATCCAATTGCGGCGGCTTACCGGTATCTGGATCATAGCGGTACACCTTAAAACGTTTGACCCGCAGCGCGCCGGCCGGCGCGGTTAAATGTTTTCCGGCCTTGACATTCTCAAGGAGTGGCAATTTCATGGCACGCATCGCTGTCCCTCGCCGATCAGGTTGTTGATATCATCAGTACACGCGCGCTTTGGGCGGTATGACCTCGACTTCATCCGTGAGCGTACGCAGGTGAACCGGGCGGTAGTCGAAGCGCGCCTCGCCGCGTTCATCGAGCCAGGTCAACGTGTGCTTGAGCCAGTTCTCATCGTCGCGTCGAGGATAATCCTCGCGCGCATGCGCGCCGCGGCTCTCGGTGCGGTTCTGGGCCGCGCCGATACTCACCATCGCCTGTCCCAGCAAATTATCAAGCTCCAAGGTTTCCACCAGATCGGTGTTCCAAATGAGGGAACGATCCGATACCCGCACTTCGGAAAAGGACTCTCGGATGGATTTGAATTTGTGAATTCCCTCACCGAGCAGCTCCGCGTTCCTAAAAACCGCCGCGTGGTTCTGCATCACGCGTTGCATGTCCAGCCTGATCTTCGCGGTCGGGTGCGATCCTTGCGCGTGACGCAGTCGATCGAAGCGTGTCAGTACGGCTTCGGTGATTCCCTCGGGCAGCGGCTTGTGAGTCTGCCCGGGCTGAATATGCGCTGCGCAGTAGTTGGCCGCCGCGCGTCCGAACACGATGAGATCGAGCAGCGAATTGGACCCCAGCCGATTCGCGCCATGGACCGAGACGCAAGCGCACTCGCCGATGGCCATGAGACCCGGCACGACCGTATCGGGATCGCCGTCTCTGAGCGTCACGACCTGGCCGTGATAGTTGGTCGGGATCCCGCCCATGTTGTAGTGCGCGGTGGGGATCACCGGTATCGGTTGCTTAGTGACATCCACGCCCGCGAAGATCCGCGCCGACTCCACGATGCCGGGCAAACGCTCGTGGATGACTTCCGCTCCCAAGTGCTCCAGGTGCAAGAAGATATGATCCCGTTCCGGTCCCACCCCGCGCCCTTCCCGGATCTCGATGGTCATGGAACGGCTGACGACGTCGCGCGAGGCCAGATCCTTGGCGTTCGGCGCATAACGCTCCATGAACCGTTCGCCTTTTGAATTGGTGAGATAGCCGCCTTCGCCGCGCGAGCCTTCGGTGATCAAACAACCGGATCCGTAGATCCCGGTCGGATGAAACTGGATAAATTCCATGTCCTGGAGGGGCAATCGCGCGCGCAGCACCATGGCGTTGCCGTCACCGGTGCAGGTATGCGCGGAGGTGCAGGAGAAGTAGGCGCGTCCGTAACCCCCGGTGGCGAGCACCACGGTGTGGGCATGAAAGCGGTGCAGCGTGCCGTCATCGAGATTCCAGGCCAGGACCCCGCGGCAGACTCCCTCGTCGTCCACGAGGAGGTCCAAGGCAAAATACTCGACAAAGAACTCCGCGTTGTGCTTCAGCGCCTGCTGATACAAGGTATGCAGGATGGCGTGCCCGGTGCGATCGGCCGCAGCGCAGGTACGCTGGGCAACTCCCTCGCCGTAATGCGTGGTCATTCCTCCGAAGGGGCGCTGGTAGATTTTGCCGTCTTCGGTGCGGGAGAACGGAACGCCGTAGTGCTCGAGCTCGATGACCGCCGGCACCGCCTCGCGGCACATGTATTCGATCGCATCCTGATCCCCTAACCAGTCAGAGCCCTTGATCGTGTCGTACATGTGCCAACGCCAGTCGTCGGGCCCCATATTGCCGAGCGCGGCGCTCATGCCCCCTTGCGCCGCGACGGTGTGGCTACGGGTCGGAAACACCTTGGTGATACACGCGGTCGTCAACCCCTTAACCGCCATGCCAAAGGTCGCGCGCAAGCCGGCGCCACCGGCGCCGACCACGATGATATCGTACTGGTGTTCGACGATGGGATAGGCCGGCGCCATGTTACGCCCCCCCCACCGCGATGCGTAGAATCGCAATGCCGGCCACGAGAACGAGCACCGAGATTATGAACTGGATCCCCACCAAGACGGCGACTTTCAGTCCCTCATTGTGCACATAGTCTTCAATGACCACCTGTACGCCGAGGAGGGCGTGGTAGAACAGGGACACGACGAACAGGATGAGAAAGGCGGCCACGATCGGGGATCGGATCCAGGTGACGACGGCGCCGTAATCCGCGCCGATCATGGTGATGATCGAGGCTGCAAACCAGAGCGATAAGGGGATTAGAGCGACGGCGGTGATTCGCTGCCACCACCAGTGGCTTACCCCGGTCTTCGCGGATCCCAAACCACGGGCTCGCGCGAGCGGCGTTTTCAAGCTCACGCGGGACCTCCGGAGAACAGGATCCCGAGGAACCAGGTAATGACGGTCAGCACGAGCGTGAGAATGATCACGATCTGTCCCGAGGTGTCCACGGTTTTCAACTCATAGCCATAGCCCGCATCCCAGAACAGATGACGTACGCCGTTACAGAGGTGGAAATACAAGGCAAACGAGCATAAAAACAGGCCCAGCGATCCATACCACGAGCCTAGCAGTGCTTGTGCTTCGAGATAGGCGGTCTCGCCGTTCGCGATCGCAACCAGCCAATAAACGAGCAGCACCGACCCTAGCGTGAGGAACACACCGGTCACGCGATGCGTGATCGACAAGATCGCGGCGAACGGAAGCCGGTAAATCTGTAGGTGCGGTGACAGGGGACGGTGCGCCATGCGTTTTGCTTTATTTTACCCGTGACATGGAGCCGCTCGGACGTTCATCGTTCGCGATGCACAAGCTTAGCGCGAACTCTGCGAAAGAGCGCGCGACAAATCCTAAAAATCAATACAGCGCCCGCGCCGCTCCCAGTCCCCGTAACGTGTCGGTTCCGGCCCGCCGGGCCCACCGATCTCCTTCGGTCTCCAGTTTTCCTCTTTTACCGGTGCTAAGGGTTGCGGGTTTTTTTCGGTATTGTCCATGCGCCTACGCGTATCTTGCTGACATTGATCGCCCCCACCGCGGCACACTCGCCGCGACGCTATCTTATTATTGGACCCGCCTAATGATATTTTTGAAACGCGATACATTGCAAGCCTTAGAGCTTGTGAAAAAATCTGCTGCGCTCGAAATCTCGCGTTCCGGCGGTGCTCGGAATCCTCATGTATTTCAATATACACTCCGGTTCCTGCGCTCCGGCGGAACGCAACCTTCCTTCGCTCGCGACGATGTTTTCACAAGCTCTTAGTCCTTCGTGCGCGTATTATCCGATGATCTCCGTCACACCGTCCGCGAGTTTTAGCGCGCCCATCCACCTCCGCGCGGGCGGTTCCCGGCGTCTCGCCTTGGGCATCATCCTCGCGCACGGCGGGGCGGCGGCGATCGCGATGACGGTAGCCGTGCCGGGATGGTTCAAGCTGGCCCTCGGCGGCGTGCTGTTGATGAGCCTCGCGTGGTCGTGGTATTGGCATGTCCTGCACCGCGGTGATGCGGTTACCGAGGCTTTGTTGTACACCGACGGCACGTGGCTGGTCACGACGGCCGGGCGGGGCACGATCCCAGCGGTGCTGGCGTCCGATAGCTTCGCGCAGCCATGGCTGACAGCGCTGCTGTTCACCTTTGAGGACGGCAGGCGGCGAACGCTGTTGCTGCTTCCGGACAATACCGACGCCGATGCGTTTCGCCGCCTGCGCGTGCGGCTAAAATTCTGGTCGCTTCGTCCCTCGTAGTTGCGTTGCATGCGTGGGTATTTAAGCGAGACGTATCAGGTGAGTGGAAGCGAAGCGTTGCTCACCCAGCGATCCTCTCGCTGCCGCAGGGCGACGCCGACTATCCCTTGCAGTTGCGGCTTATCAAAACCCATTTTTCACGCAACCTGCCGGCCGGCGAGCGAAGGTGGTCTCATGCGGCGGAATGCCCACAACGGGCTTCTGCGCTACGCTCTGCGGCACGCTAAAGTTTCCCGATCGCCGGTAGATAACCGCCAACGGAAGTACCGGCAGAGGCTTGCCGCGCGTTTCACTCAAAAGGAGATTGATGATGCGTGAGGTAGGATACGGCAACCCGTTCGCCCTTCTGTTATCCGTGTTCGTTGCCGCGAGCGCAATGGATGCCGCGCAAGCGTGCTCACTGCAATTTACCTCACCGGTACGCGGCAGTACGGTCCTAAGCGCGACGGTGGGTGTCTCGGGCACCGGCTCGGGCACCGCGAACCCCGGCGACCTCGGGCAGGTGACCGCCACTGTGAACGGCCGGGTGTTCTTCCAGCGAAGCGGCGTCTTCACGAATCTCATCCAGTTTCTGGGCTCGGGTGCCGCCT
>JBOIDL010000234.1:0-5467 GCA_050740435.1 Gammaproteobacteria bacterium | reverse complement strand
GCTTCTCTGCAGCGTACCTTCAACGCCGCACAACGAGCAGTCGACACTTGGTGCGACGAGGTCAAACTTGCCGCATGATAAACTTGACTCAACAACCACACACCCTGTTTAAACAAGGAATCTAGTGTGAGTAGTTCGGTACTTGAATACGAAGGCGCCCTTGTGTCCCCCTGACCATTATAAGTTGTGAACATAGATAGAAAACACTGAGGCATTGAAATTAGACTACCCTTTGCATCTTGCTTCGTAGAAGTGAGAGAGGCTCAAGCGACTACGGAGCCCTTGTAACCGGCCTAAATAGGATGTATAGTATGAATAGGTCATTCAGGCTAACCAGCCGGGTTCTGCGGAAAGACGCTGTGTATGCCATCTATGCCCGCCACCTCATCGAAACCGAAGCTAATCAGCATAAAGGATCTCTGTCGTCGCTGCTCGATCAGCGACAACCAAGCGAACGACTACGTCAACCGAGGATTCCTGCGTGTCGCCCAACGACGAGGCCGAACGCGTCTTTTCTGGGATCCTCCCGCTACTGAGATCCTTCGTAGTGTCCAGAGTTACCTCGGCAACCACGGTAGCTTCAATATGTGTATGGAAGATCTCCGGCGGCGATTTCCCGACTATTACACAGAAGCTCGAGTTGAGTGGAATGCCGAACATTCCGATGACAACAGATAGCCTAGCGCCCGAGGTATCCGTCTATGACGAGATCTCGAAACTCGCTAGAGTCACCGCGTACCAACTCCAAGGTCCCGCAGACGCATGGATGCTGCGCCCTGCTGTCGAATTCGAGCAAATGACTGATAGGTATATCAGATCAACCACCGGCGAACTGCGGCTGTGCTTGGCATTCCTTCAGCTTCTCATCCGAGACGTGAAGGAGAACTTGTCGGGGGACGTACCTTACGAGGCCTTTCGAGATAAGGTGGACATAGCTCGAGCGAACGTGCAGCGCGCGATTCGGGCAACGCTTCACAATCTGGCCGAAGACCTTTCGGAGGGACAGCGCTTCCATCGCACGTTGGATAGCTGTAGTCGACTTGCGGGCGAGTACGCTTCGGCCATCGCAACCCTAAATCAAGAGGGAGAATACGGATGAACGTTTCATCGCTAAAGCCGGAAGAGGAGGAAAGACTAGCTCTGGCCCTTTTTGCGGGCCTGACCTGCAGCAGCCATAGCCTGTCAGCAGGCATTCGGAACCGATCCTTCGTCACTCTGGATCTTATTTTTGCGAACCCGAAACGATGCCGCGATGTCCTGGAAGTGATCGTGCCACAGATCAGAGAGACAATTGCGGATGAACAAACCAACAAACTTGCATTCGTCGACAACACCCCGAGGGGCCCAGCGGGGCTGCTATCGCTCAGGGCCGCGATTGCTAGCGAAGTGAACATGGATAGCGTAATAATTCGTCCAAACAAGCGCCTTCATGCGTCTCAAGTGAGTGGCCCATTGGAACCCGGTGACCGGGTAGTCCTTCTTTGCGACGTGGTCACAACGGGTCAAACGGCAGCGAGAGCATACGCGGTCTGCGCACGCCGCCAGGCACGCGTGGCGAGCGTGATCTGCGTTTATGATCGTGAGGTCGCCGGCGCCGAGGCGTTAGGGGAATTGAATATTCCACTAAGAACGCTGATAGGTCGGCGCAAATTTACGGAGGTAGTTAAGGCCCATGGCGCAACGCCTAAACAGTTGGAGGCTCTCGCGACGTTGGCGGAGCCGGTTTCAAAGGACCTTTTCGCGTTGGTAGCCGCACAGCTCTAGGGTAGGGGTGACAGAGAGGAGCGTGTCGCGTGGTGGGAATGCACGTCAGGGATGAGGGCGTCTTGGATGTAGCAAGGCAATGTATACGGGTGATACGGAAATTCCAGATGCCCGAGGGGGAGACATTTCGAGATATTCGTTTCTCTTTGCCAGTAGGTACCCTGCTGACCTTTTCTGATCTGACAGTTACATCTGATAAACAGAGTGGCATCCAGCAACTCTACCGAATTCAAGCAGTACCCACAGATAGTGTACCGGAGTCTGGAGCATTGGTAGCCAAACAGATCCGGTTCGAGCTTCCCGTCAAGAACCTGGGCCAGGAGTGGCACCTTCGGGGACAATCGGCACTATCGGATGTCGCCCGCTACGAATTGTCACTGACCTTCGGCCAGTCGGTTGACAAGGGTGCCTGGAAACCAGGACCGTTCCTCAAGGAGGCCGGGTTCACGGGCACTGGGCAACTGGACCTAGCACGGGACAATAGTCTCGGCTCACCACTAATAGTCGATTTCGCGGCGTCACTGGTTTTCATGGTACCCGTTCGCTCGGAAGCAGAGCTTCGGGCACAGCTTGATAAAATGCCCGCCCTAAGAGAACTGGCTCGAAGTCATGACCGCGTCTTCGCCGACCTAAGGGTAATCGTCTTGCTGCACTTCCTGGAGGACCTTGGACCGTTTCTGATAGCGCTCGAGGACAGAGGGCTGGACTGTTCGAAGAGCCTTTTCCTGTACAAGGACTATCCTTATGCGCACCGCGATCTTGTGAAGGCGACGCTCGAAAGTCGCGATTGCAATGTGGCAGGTCCAGTGACGAGCTGGAACGACCACACGTTAGTGTCTGCGCTCGAGTGCTTCTGCGAAGCCGATGATCTTCCTATTCTTGTTATTGATGATGGCGGATACCTCTTACCCGCGTTCTGTCGGCTAGCTGCACTGAGAGGACACTTAAACCGACTCATCGGCGTAGTGGAGCAAACAAGTTACGGTGCTTGGCAGATTCGCCAGCTCCTTGCGGAAGAGCAAACACTTGGGGTCGAAGAAAGATTGAAGACGGTAGTGATCAGCGTGGCGGAATCAGACGTAAAAAGAACTTACGAGCCGCGGTTCGTTGCGGAGGCAGCCGCCCAAAACGTTGTGAAGCTCATGTCTAACCAGTCGTGGACGGACACAAAGGTTCTTTTGGTAGGCTACGGCGCGATTGGTAGCTCGCTTCTGCGTTACTTGCTTAGCAATCGTGCGAAAGTATCGGTATGCGATCCGAAACCACTTAGGCTCGTGCTAGCGCGTAATGATCAAGCTACAATTGTAGCGCCTACCCTTCAAGAAACGATGGAGCGCCTCGAAAGTAGCGGCTCCGGCATTGACTTCGTCTTCGGTACAACCGGGCGTACATCGATTGATTGTAGCGCTGGTGTGCTATTGGCAAAATTCCAGCCGACTCTCGTGAGCATGAGCTCAAAGCAGGTGGAGTTCGATCTGGAGGGTTTCAAGAACAAGGCGCAAGCGGTCAGTGAGTGGACAGTGGATGGCCGAAGGATCGGTACGATCTATACTTTTGGTGATGAAAGATTCCTTAAGGTTATGGGAAATGGTTACCCGATCAATTTTTTCGCTGGCGAATCGGTTGAGCTCCGACACATCGATCCGATAATGGCGTTACTTCATGCGTGTGGCGCGGAACTCGTTAGACCCACGGTAATTGCGATTGAGGGACGTGACAATAGGGAGGCAGCGGCAAATTCCAACGAGAAACTTCTCCGTGGAACCATGTCCCTGGACGCTGCGGATAAGATTGCCAATCACCTCAAGCTCTTCGAACCAATGCTCAAGGAACTCGGAGAATAGGGGGTAGCACTGTGACGACTGGAGCATTTGCGGATCGGCTTACAGAACTCATACGAAGTCGGACGAGTGCAGTCGTCGTTGGACTAGATCCCATACCTGAGCTTTTTCCAGAGAAGTTTCACGGACGTTGGAATGCCATGCTGGGGGAACCTCTCTTAGAGGCCCTCGCGGAGGCGGCCGAAGCGTTTCTAACGGGGGTGATCGACGCAGTGGCGGACATCGTCCCGGCGGTAAAGCCACAAGCAGCGTGCTATGAGCGTCTGGGTGTCAGCGGTGTGGCAGTGTTACGAAAGATCGTTCGGTATGCTCATGAGCGGGGTCTTCTAGTTATTTTGGATGCCAAGCGAAACGACATCCAATCTACGGCAGAGGCTTATGCAGACGCCTACTTGGGGCAAGTTAATGCGCCGGGAGCAGCGGGGGCAGGGGAAGCGTGGCCGGTGGATGCTCTAACAGTCAATCCGTACTTAGGGTCGGACGGAGTGCTGCCGTTCATTGAGCGGGCAGAGAATTTCGATCGCGGTGTGTTTGTCTTGGTAAGGACATCGAACCCATCGTCGGTTGAATTTCAGAATTTACGTGTATCAGCGGGCGAGGAAGACTCATGGACAATAGCGGATGGTGTCGCGCGGAAGGTGGATATATGGGGCGCGGCATCGGTTGGGAGATGCGGGTACAGTTCGGTGGGCGCGGTTCTTGGCGCGACCTTCCCTGACGAAGCGCGGCATTTTCGGAGGCTAATGCCGCGAGCTTACTTCCTTGTCCCGGGCGTAGGAGCTCAGGGAGGCAACGTTGAGCAGTTGGCGTCGTTTTTCGGCCCCGATGGGCTAGGGGCTATAGTGGCGTCGTCGCGGAGTTTGATATACGCGTATCGAGAGGCGAGGTGGGCAGGACTACCCTTCGAGGAGGCTACCAGATCGGCGACGCAGCTTCTCAGGGACAGAGTTGAGCGGGCTAGGGCAGCGAATCAGAGCGTTCCAAAGTAAAGCCCAAGTCTAACTAAGGAAACGCCCGCGACAGACTCTAAGCGAGGCTGTTCACTTCACTACTGAGCTTTCGCGCGATCAACGATGCTGCTTCGGGCGTTTCGACGTCATAGATCGCCCGACCGATTATTTCGTAATCGGCGCCGTGTTGGATCGCGCTACCAACAGCGGGTCCTTGGCGGCCAATACCGCAAGCCACAATCTTCAGCTTAGCGCGGACACGTTCACGCACAGCGGAAATTCTTTCTGGGAATGTGCCTGGTACCTGAACACCGTCGCAGCCGAGCTTTAAGGCAGCCTCCACTCCGAGATGACGTCTCTGCAATGAGTGAACTGCGTTACGATATAGAGCAGACCTGGAAAGGCGGCTCTGCAAAAACAAAGAGTATCGAGGCCCGAGGCTCCGCAAATCATGATCCCATCTGCCTCGGCTGCGTGAGCACTTCGAGCGATGTTTTCCGCCATGAAGGGCACTTCCATGAGTTTCAGATCGGCGATCACGGGAATCCCGACACGCTGTTTGAGTTCTGATATGAGAGACCAGCCGTGCTGGTAAAGGGCGAGATTACCGACTTTGAAGGCTGCCACAAAAGATGCTGTAGCTTGAGCTACGTCAAGAAGCCTAGTCTTCTCGTTGATGTCGAGCGCGAGAATCAGTCCTTTAGGCTTAATCATAGGTAGAGCTTAACACATCGAACGCAGAGGAGGCTTGGTAACCGGGTGCCGACGATACTTACGCGACCCGAGTGTCTTGCCTCCGAAATCAATTGGACACGTCCGACCTGATTTTGTGAGAGTGCTCACCGGTATCAGGCAACCGCTTCAGCCACAGGCGCCACGCTCGATGGCCAATGCGCGCCTTCAGTCATTTTT
>JBOIDL010000233.1:0-5473 GCA_050740435.1 Gammaproteobacteria bacterium | reverse complement strand
GTCCGATGCCGGCCATCCGGCCCAGATCATCCAGCACTGGAATCATGTATACGGCTACACCGCGCACCATCTGGCGATGCGTGCGACGCGCCTGCAGGCAGGCAGGCGCGTGGCCGTGACGCTCGACGAGATGATCGAGGCGCTCTCGAACCGGGGCATCGGCATCATGGAAGCGACCGGTTATTACACGGAAGGCTTGCTGCTCCAGGTGTTCACCCGGCCGGAACGGGCCCCACGCGTTCCCGAGGCGATCAAAGAACGCCTCGCGGCCTATGGCGCGGGGCTCGAATCGAAGATCGAAAATGCCAAGCTCTTAGAACTGGTGTCGCGCAAGGAGATGCCTTTGGACCTCGCACAGCGTTTTTACGGCCTTTATGGACTCGACTATGAGATTAATAACCCACTGCATTCGGCGCCGGTCTACCCATATTTCTTACCCGAACAGGCCGCCCACGTGATTCGCACCTCGCTCCTGGCCTAGTCCAATCCACCACGGCCGGGAACGCTGGAGGGAGGCGATCATTGATCCGGCTTGCGAGTGAAGCGAATGATGCGGCGCCGGTCGCGTTTGCTGGGCCGCCCCGGCAACCGGGGTTGGGTCAGGGTTTGAGCTCGTAACTCAAGCGCTAAGGCTTCGCGGCGGCTCACGCTTTCCGCTGACTCCTGGTATAAACGGGCGGCTGCAGTTGCCGCTCCGCGCTTGCTGGCGAGGTTTACGACTGTAACGTCGTAGGTAAAGGGTCCGCGTTGGATGCGCAGCTCATCGTGGATGTGAACGGATCGCGCCGGTTTTGGCTTATGGCCATTGACTTCGATCTTACCGCCCTTGATCGCCTCGGTCGCCAAGGCGCGGGTTTTGAAAAAACGGGCAGCCCAGAGCCATTTGTCGAGCCGGATCTCTGGATGTTCTTCTGGCACTGGCGTCGCGTCGGCGGCGGGCTAGAAGCTATAATAACGGTAAACGCAGCTCAGAGTTTGTGAAAAGACCTACTGCGCTCGGGATCTCGCCCGGCGGTGCTCGGAATCCTCATGTATTTCAACATACACTGCGGTTCCTGCGCTCCGGCGGAATGCGATCTCCCTTCGCTCGCGACGGTTTTTTCACAAACTCTCAGCGCGCAAGCGGGGTCAAGCATGCCGGAACCTATGAGGCGGGACGATTCTCGGGGCTTTCTAGCGCTCGAGATTGCGATCTTGACGGTCTCCGATACCCGCACGCCGGAAACCGACAAATCGGGGCGCTTATTGGTGGAACGCCTGCAGACGGCCGGTCACCGGCTGCACGCGAAGCGCATCGTGCCCGATGACATTTACAAGATCCGAGCGCTGATCGCGGGTTGGTGTGCGGATGAGGGGGTGCCGGTGGTCATCACGACCGGCGGTACGGGGATCACCGGACGGGACGGGACGCCGGAGGCCGTCAGACCCCTCTTCGACCGAGAGCTCGACGGCTTCGGGGAACTCTTCAGGCTCATCTCCTACGAGGAGATCGGGAGCTCCACCATTCAATCGCGCGCGCTAGCGGGTGTCTCGAACCGCACGCTGATCTTTTGCCTTCCGGGCTCCCCGGGCGCCTGCGCCACCGCATGGGATGCGATCCTTCAACATCAGCTCGACTACCGCACCCGGCCATGTAACCTCGCGGAGCTGATCCCGAGACTCGCGGAAAAATAGCGGGGGTTGGTCGCAAACGCCGGTTGAACACTCGCCTGCGGGCGGCGCGGGGCGGTGAGGATCTCGAAATAAAGTAACAGCGTTCTTTGAATAAGATTCTGATTATCGTCAGAGACTAAGAAATAGCGATTGCCCTCGTGCCGGGCGATACCCTCGTAGTTGTCGACCGTCCAGCCGTCCTCGGGATTGAATTGAACCAGCTCTTCGACCGCCGCGCTACCCGGCTGCGCGGCATTCAACGACAGCCGCCTTATCGCAAACACGATGGGCTTGAAGAAGCCTTCGTAACGCCGTTCGACCACGATCAAGGAACCGTCCGCTGCCGTCTCGAGCGCAACCGCGGCGCTATGTTGATAATCCAAGGGCGCATACCGCCAGGCGCGGTCGTCGAGGGAATAAATTGTGAACAGGCCTTGATCGCCGCCCGCCAGCGGCCGCGCAGGAATTGTTAGCAGGCCAAACGTCGGATGCAATGCCAAGGCTTCGAGTTGGTCGTTTTCATCCGCGTAGACACGCGGATCCTGGAGTCTCGGAGGAAGCGGGTAGTCGCGCACGAATACCCCCTCGGGCCGGAACGCCACGACGCGAGGAGGTTGTTCCAACGAGGCAATGAGCTCGGCGTCGCCCGGTGCGCCGTTACGCCCGTTCAAGATCTCGAGGCCCTCCGCATCCGCAAGCTCTTCCGGCAAGGGTTGACCGAAGCGGCCGCGCAGGGGAAAGGCGGCCTGAAACCCAACGCCCATTAAAATCCCGTTCTCGATCCGAGGACGCAGGTGCACGAGATATCCACTGTCGGAAACGGCGTAGAGGATACCCGCATCCTGATCCCACGCGAGTCCGGAAAGCTCGCGGCACGCAAGGCCATTGACCTCTTCGTGCGAGATCGCGATTAAACCCAGCAACCGCACGTTCATGAACACCCCGCCGGAACTGAAATGCTTCGAGATCTCGACCGGTCGCCCGATCTCAACAGCACGGGCCACAGGAGCGCCGATAAGCAGAGTACTTAACGCAAGCCGCAGAATCAGGCGATATACTGTCATGGAGGGCCGGGCAGGGAGCCGTTTCCAACCATCACCGCGCCGAACGGAGTGTCGTATGGATCGATGGCTCATCGTCTTAGGCAGTCTGCTTGCGAGCAGCGCCATCGGGCTTGCGGCGCTCGCCACGCATTGGCTGGATGCCCGAGTCCCAGCGCCGCTGCTGGCGAGCTTCAAACTTGGTGTAGAATACCAGCTTATTCACGCAATAGGCTTGATCGTGCTAGGTGATCTCATTCACCGCTACCCCGCCAATCGGGTGCTGAAGTTGGGCGCCGGCTCGCTATGCCTAGGCATCGCGTTATTTTGCGGGAGCCTGTATATCAAGGCAATCACCGGCGGTGCGCCGGCAGGCAAGCTCGCCCCGATTGGCGGGCTGGCGTTGATTGCCGGGTGGGTGCTAATAGCCGTCGGAATGCTGAAATCTAGGCATCCGTTTTGAATGAGATCTCGCGATCGTAATGACTACGCGAGGCTACGCTAATGAAATACAACCCTAGGGTCAACAAATGCCAGTATTTTG
The DNA here is from genome assembly GCA_050740435.1 of Gammaproteobacteria bacterium. GTDB lineage: Bacteria > Pseudomonadota > Gammaproteobacteria > JACCXJ01 > JACCXJ01 > USCg-Taylor. Next base: position 2,236 of record JBOIDL010000233.1, on the reverse strand, counting down.
GCACGGGGCCGCCGGCCTTGCTGTTGGCGGTGAACTGTTTGTTCGCCCCTCCGGTGTTAGCTGACACTTACCGGCTTCCACACGGTATGGATAGCGTCGTCGGGGCACTGGGCGTGACCTCGACCGAATACCAGGATACGCTCGTCGATATCGCGCGCGCCTACGATCAAGGTTACAACGAGATCAAGCTCGCGAATCCGAAGGTCGACCCGTGGCTCCCGGGCGCGGATACCGAGATCGTGATCCCAAGTCAATTCATACTGCCGGACGCCCCACGAGAAGGGATTATCATCAACGTCCCCGAAATGCGCCTCTATTATTTCCCGCAGCCACAGGCAGGCGAGCCGCGCGTCGTGGTGACCTATCCAGTCAGCGTCGGGCGGCAGGACTGGAATACGCCGCACGGGCTCACCCAGGTAGTCGCAAAAACGGTCAATCCCGCCTGGTATCCACCGGAGTCGATCCGGCGCGAGCACGCGGCTGACGGCGATCCGCTACCGAAAATGGTTCCCCCGGGTCCGGATAATCCCCTCGGGCAATACGCATTGCGTTTAGGGCGCGAAGGCTATCTTATCCATGGAACCGATAAACCCTACGGTATCGGTATGCGCGTGACCCATGGATGCTTGCGCCTGTATCCTAGGGATATCGAACGCTTGTTCTCTGAAGTTCGGGTCGGCACCAAGGTACGGATCGTCAATCAGCCACTTAAGCTCGGCTGGCTTAACGGCGCCTTATACCTTGAATCCCACCCGCCGCTCGATGAAGATGCCCAAGCCTCCGAAGACGGTTTCACGCACCTTGCGGGCAGGGTGAGTAATGCCGCAAACGGTCGGCAGGTCGATTGGGATCAGTTGGAAAAAGCGGCCTCGGATCGCCACGGGATCCCGGTCCCGATAAGTCTTAGCTCGAGCGCGGCTACGATTTCAGAGATGAATCTAGAGTAGCCGACGCGCCCAGCAAGGATAGAGCGACAAAAAACCCTGTAACGGCTGCGCCGTTACAGGGTATCAATATTCAGTGATTACCTACACTTACTTCTGCATTGACCGTTGGAACATGCGGTCAATCTTGTCAGAGGTCTCGGTGCAGCAGGCCTGAGCCGCGTCCGCGGAAGCCTTCGCTTCCTGCGCAACGGAGGCGGCGTTATCGGCGGCCGCTTGTGCGGCCCCGACCGATTGTTGGGCGGCTTGGGCTGTGCTCATAGCGTTATTGGCGGTGCCGCGTACTTCTTCCATTTCCCCGGTGGTAGCACATCCCACTGTGAGACCCAGTGAAGCAGCTAGGACGGTAGCGCGTGCTGCGGTTATCAAGGTACTTTGCATAATTTCTCTCCTTCTTCGTTTATGGTGGCCCCCATGAATACTTAGATTCATGCCGTATCCATAATGAACTATTTTATCGCGATGCGCAATTCTCTTGATCTATCTTGGTAACACTGATGCGCGGAATCGGCTCGCACAGGCTTAGCAGAATCGCCGCCGTGACGCCCCGGATCTCGTGGTGCTCCTAAATGCGGAGGTCGTCGCTTCGATTCCTACCGCATTCGCGGGATCGATGAGAAGTCCGAGGGCGCGTCGAGACAACCGCTTCACGCGTTAATGACCCGCGACGATCGCCTGCATCCCTGTCACTAGACGCGCGGCGCCTTCTTGGGCTGTATCGGGGTCAAGTGCTCCAAAGGACACCCGCAGGTAGCATCCGCATTCCATTCCGAACGTGGTGCCGGGTATGACCGCCACCCGGTACTGCGCAATGAGCTTCTCCACGACTTGCATCGGTTGCAAGTGCGTGCGTAATTTAACGAATACATAGAGCGCACCTTCGGTTTGAGGGGTGGTGCAGATCTCATCGATCTTCCCTAAAGCATCAAGGACGATGGCGCGCGTCCCGCGGATGGTGGCGAGCTTCTCGCTGCAATACCGGGAGCCCTCCTCGAGCGCGCCGATGGCGGCGTATTGAGAAATCAACGGCGCGCAGATGAGATTCGTATCTTGGGCTTTAAGCACGGAGTCATAGAGGTGTTCGGGGAGCACCATGTAACCGACACGCCAACTCGCGAACCCATAAGCCTTGGAGAGCGAATACAGAGAGATCGTATGCGCCTCGGAACCAGGGAGCGAGCTCGGGGAGAGGTGGCGGGCCTCACCATAGGTGAAGTTTTCGTAGGCCTCGTCACTGAGGTGATAAAGCCCGTGCTCCCGACACAGGGAATTGACCTCTCGCAGTGTCGCCG
>JBOIDL010000232.1:0-5502 GCA_050740435.1 Gammaproteobacteria bacterium | reverse complement strand
CAAAAACCGCATCCAACCCAAAATCGAAGGGGCAGAAGCCTTCGATCAAATCACCCGGCCCACCGCTTTACAACGCCAGGCTTTCCAACTCCTCGGCCTGAAAGGGTGATAACGTACCCAGTAGCCGAACCCTGTGTTTTTAAATTATTCCATCCTATCAGACCGTTACGCTAATTCGCTAAAAGAAGTTCGGGTTAAACAGGTCTTCTTGGCGATCGAGATCGTCCTGATTCTTTACGTAAGCACGGATCATCTGTTCGTCCAATCCCACCGTACTGACGCAGTATCCCCGCGACCAGAAATGCTTCCCAGTAAAGCCTTGCTTCACATCCAACGCTTCTCGGTGGACTGGATCGCACGAACGGCATAGCCTTTTCAAGTCTCACCGGCAGAGCCGGTGGTTTACTGAACAACCTAATTGGCATGGGCCCTTATAGTCTGAAAAAGGAACACCCGCCATAGGGGCAGGATACAAGCCGATATGCTTTTTGAAATGCAGCAAAGTAGACCCAATACTTATCCTTCAGGGCATGTCTTCGCCGCTCGCGGCACGCATCGCCAACTCTAGCGCCGTCTCGATGCCGCCGGTGACAAAGGTGAACGTTGTCCCGCCTTCACGCTCGAGCGGGCCAGGGTGCGCGCCGAAGATCCCGGTACCCATGGTGTCGATCCACGCCGTGACATATTTTTTGCGAAGGTTGTCATATCCGTCGATCCCGATCCCGGAGAAGGGTTTTCCCATCATGTTGCCGTTGAATTCCTGGTAGAGAAAGCGCCCGCCCAGCAACATTTTCATTTCTGCGGTGCCGGTCGATTCCATGGGCGGCTTGTTGGGTTCCATCCATTCCTTGGTCTTGGTAGTCCAACTGCCCGCGAGGCTCGCGAATAACTTGTGCGGTTCGCCCGGCGTGGCCAACTTCGCATAGACCTCCATCATCCCCTGCGGATCCATTGGTTTCTCCGCCTTCTGGTTCTGCGCCATGGTAACGGATGCCACCAGCACCATACAGAAACCGGCGAGAGTGAGTTGTAGGTAACGCATAGTGTCCTCCTTATAGAATGTGGTGGGTAAACGTTCTCGAGTCATGGGGGTGAAACGTGATCGAATGATTTGCCTTCTTGCCAATGCGAAAGTAGGCCCCCAGTTTCTTTTCGGAGCAGGTATCACAAGCCCGTCGACCTAGAGCGCATTTGTCTCCTCCTTATGATCGTTCAGCCAGGGCCTTCAGCTCGGCCAAACCCTCCTCAAATTTCCCGATCATCTTGTCCATGTACACACAAGGCCCATCAACTTTGAGATATATGGGCTCGGGCCGACAGGACCTGACGGTGTCTAATGCGACACCGCTATCAGACATCCACGATCACCTCGAAACCTCCGTATATCATCCGCTTGCCATCAAAGGGCATCGGATTGGTATCGGCCTGCAGCCGGGGGTCGGCCATCACCTTTTTCATGCCTTCATCTCGCACCTGACGGGAAGGCCAGACAATCCAGGAAAAGACGACGGTCTCATCATCCTTGCGCTTGACCGCCATCGGAAAAGACGTCAACTTGCCTTCGGGGACATCGTCTCCCCAACACTCGACCACCTTCAGCGCGCCGTACTCCTTGAAAACAACGGCGGCGTCTTCAGCATGCTTCTTGTAAACGTCTCGGTTGGCCGTAGGCACAGCGGCCACGAATCCATCGATGTAATTCGTACTCATAAAAACCATCTCCTTTCACGTTATACCGATCGGGTTGGCACTATGGATAGCGCTTCATCAATTAGTCGTTCCGAGCATCTCAAAATCGACATTTGCCAATAACTAAAATTCCACCGGGATAGCTACTCCGGCGGCTCCCCATGAGTCTGTCGTTAACACCTCGCCTATCGATTGGCGGTTCTACAACAGCCGATGGGCCTCGGCCCGGCCGGCCCGGCCCGCTTTGCGCCCGGACAGGACGTGGCTCGAGAGTGCCAAGGCGCGCTGGCGCGAGCAGCGCTTCCGGTGCCCGGCGAGAACGAGTTCATCCTTGTTCCGGGGGAGTGACGAGCAGTTGGAACCCGTTTGTCCGTCACTGTTCACCGGTCGCCAAGATAATCAGGATAGCCGCGCTTAACTCATGTATAGTGCGCGTTAAGGTTTCTGTTTCGCGTCATCCGGTCAACGTCTCAGTCTGTTCGCGGTTCCTCCTTAAGGGCCTCGAATTATCCACCACAACACATCTGCCTGAGCCGGTTTGGAAGGCCAGTCCTTCCCGGGTCGATACTTCAGGAGATTGTCATGAGCCATTCATTTACTAATCTCGGCCTGTCGGCCGAGGCTGCTCCGCGCTGTCGCCGAGCAGGGTTACACCGAACCCACCCCCATCCAGACGCGGGCTATACCGATCGTGCTCTCCGGGCGCGACCTGCTCGGTGCCGCGCAGACCCGCACCGGTAAAACCGCCGGCTTCGCCCTGCCGCTGCTGCAACGGCTCGCGACGGATGCCACTGCAAGCACCTCGCCTGCGCGCCATCCGGTACGGGTACTGATCCTCGTCCCGACCCGCGAGCTCGCGGCGCAGGTGCAGGACAGCGTCCGCACCTACGGCAGTATCTCAAGCTGCGCTCGACCGTGATCTACGGCGGCGTCGGCTTCAACCCGCAGGCCGACGAATTGCGCCGCGGCGTGGACATCGTCGTCGCGACACCGGGCCGCCTGCTCGATCATGTGCAGCAGCGCACGATAGACCTGCGCAAGGTGGAAATGCTCGTGCTCGACGAGGCCGACCGCATGCTCGACATGGGTTTCATCCCCATCCGCCGCATCCTCGCACTGCTGCCGGCGGGCCGCCAGAACCTGCTGTTCTCGGCGACCTTTCCCGACGAGATCCCCAAGCTCGCCGGCTCCTTCATGCGCGACCCGGCCACCGTCGAGGTCGCGAGCCGCAACCTGCCGATAGAGCTCATCTCACAGGTCGCGCATCCAGTGAACAAGGACCGCAAGCGCGATCTCCTCGCACACCTGGTGAAGACCAACAACTGGCAACAGGTGCTGGTATTCACCCGGACCAAGCACGGCGCGAACCGGCTCGTCCAGCAGCTCGAGCGCGACGGCATCGACGCCGACGCGATCCACGGCAACAAGAGCCAGCCCGCGCGCATGCGCACCCTGAAGCGCTTCAAAGACAACGAGTTGCAGGTGCTGGTCGCCACCGATATCGCCTAGGGGGCTGGACATCGAAGAGCTGCCGCAGGTGGTGAACTACGACCTGCCGCACGTTCCGGAGGATTACGTGCACCGCATCGGCCGCACGGGTGTCGCTGGTGTGCGGCGAAGACCGGCCGCTGCTGGCCGCGATCGAGCGCTTGATCAACAAGCATACGAGCAGCGGACCGTCGCCGGCTTCGAGCCCGGATCGTCGTTTCACGCGCCGGCGCGTCCGGCCGAGCCGCGGAGACACCAGCGCCAAGGGCGCGGGCTGCAAACCGCCGCGCAGCCGCACCACCGCAAACGCGGCAACCACCAGCAACCGAACCGGCAGGGGCGCCATCACGGTCGCCAGCGCCCTACGATCCCCAGGGCTCATAACCCTCGATCCAGCGGTTCAGCTCAACAGATCTTATCTACCATTCTGCCACACGACAGATAAGATACTATTCGTTAGATGCCGACGGGAGGAGAAGATGAGAATTGAGGTCACACGCAACTTTCTCCTGTGGTGTACGGTCATCAATTACGGAGTATTGCTGGTGTGGTTCCTGTTCTAAGGATTGAGACGACACTGCAAGGTCGTTTCAATCCATGTACTGCGGAATAAATCCATGCTCCACAAACTGTCCTTGATGTGCCCAATGGTGGTGAGCCAGGACGTCCCTTCGTCCCCCGACGAGGGGTGGTAATGCTCTCGATGATCCGTCGGACCACATCCTTATTGACCTCGACACCGAAGGCATACCAAATCTGTTGGGCGATCTTCAGGCACCCAAACTTTGGATTGCGACACTTCATTTCGAGGAAGCTCCTTCGAAGGTCCCTTGGGCCTCGGCTTCCCTCGGCGCCTGGGGGTATAAAGCAGGCGGTACTTACACCGGACCAGGGCTTCATGAAACCGCTGGAAGGCCGAAAGAGGATCGCAATCTTCCTTCGGCGCTTAGCTGATAGTAACAGTGAACAGAGACCAAAGAACAAACGATCCCACGGTGTCATCCTGGACGCGCTTTTTCGACCCCGCTGCAGGAAGAGCAACTGCTGCTTGAGGCCCAGGGACTCCGCGGCGATCGCACGCAGCCACCCGGCCGTGCGAGTTTGACCAGTGTCGTGAGCAGGTGGGCGATTAGAATGAACAGCTCTTTCACCAGCTACCTTACCAGCCCGTAGCTGCCGGCGGAGGGCGAGTACCATAGCGATGCAGTCTGTCCTTCCTATCCCACTCAGCTTTCGGCAGGCGGAGATGATCCACCGTATGATCTTCTTTGGCGAAGCTTCGCTACGCCGTGCCCTCAGAGAATACATGGTGCATTATCACGCCGAGAGGAATCACCAAGGCCTCGATAATCGGCTGATCAGGCCGTCGACGGTCGTCTGGCTTCCTCAGGGCCCCGTTCGTCGCCGGGAACGACTCGGTGGCATGCTCTCCTATTACCAGCGAGAAGCGGCCTGACCCGACAATCCAGTACTTGGACCATACGGCCTCGCCTCGCCGTCTGTCGCCAGGGTCATGAGGATCGCGATCCCGATTAGCCACACGCCCCAATACTGTAACATAACGGCCATGCGCTACCTCCTCGCCCTCGACCAAGGCACGACCAGCTCGCGGGCCTTGCTCTTCGATGAGCACGCGGCGTTGCTGGGGATGGCTCAGGAGGAGCATCTCCAAGGATATCCGCAGCCGGGCTGGGTCGAGCACGATCCCGAGCTGCTCTGGGAGACCCAGCTCCGGACGGCCCGCCAGGTGCTGGCCGCGCGCGCCCGGGCCGAGCGCGGGCAGCTCTGCTTCGGGACGGTCGACAGTTTCCTGCTGTATAGGCTCACGGGCGGCGCGGTGCACGCCACCGATTGCTCGAACGCCGCTCGCACCCTGCTCTTCAACATCCACACCCTCGCCTGGGACGAGGAGCTGCTGCGACTCTTTGAGATCCCACGTTCGCTGCTCCCCGAGGTGCGGCGCGCCCATGTCTTCGGCGGGACAGAGGCGGGGCTTTTCGGTGCGCCCATGGCATGGTCAAGAACACCTACGGCACCGGTGCGTTCCTCCTCATGAACACGGGCCACACACCGGTCGCCTCGCGCCACCGGCTCTTGACCACCGTCGCCTGGCAGTTGGGGGTTGAGGCGCGTCCCACCTATGCCCTCGAAGGCAGTATCTTCGTGACCGGGGCGGCCGTGCAGTGGCTGCGTGACGGTCTCGGCCTCATCCGCGATGCGGCCGAGACCGAGGCCCTGGCCCGCTCGGTCCCGGACAACGGCGGGGTGTATATAGTCCCGGCCTTCGTGGGATTGGGGGCACCCTACTGGGACCCCGAAGCACGT
>JBOIDL010000231.1:0-5604 GCA_050740435.1 Gammaproteobacteria bacterium | reverse complement strand
TTGCCGTTGTGCATCTGTAAGCTCGATAACACTGGCTGTTCGCATGCTCGCCTCCTCGTTCGATCTCCAGATCAGATCGACCGGAAGGCATATAGTTCCATCAATTACGAAGCGCTACACTAGATGCGCGCTTGGTCGTACCTCGGGACAAACAACTGGCTTTTCTCCCATGACCGTATCGCCGCACAACAATGCGCCGCTTGCGCGTGTAAGATTCGCGACGACGCAAGGTAATATTTACAGGAACAAACGCGGCCTTTCTTTCTAGGGAACCGTTTCTGGATTATTATGAGCGTAAACTGACCGCCATTGTTTTTTCTCGGAGCACCAGCCAACAGCGGGCATAAAATGTGCCCATTGGCATATTACGATAGTACACGTCTCGGGCGAGGAGCCCTCCAACTGATTCGCGAAAGCGGGAGAATCAAAATGAACAAGTTACTTTCTCTGATATTTGCTGGTTTTGTACTCGGTTCGCTGGCCGGTTGCCCAAGTGAAGGCCCTGCGGAACGAGCTGGGGAGAATGTGGACGAGGCCGTCGAAGAAATGAAGGATGAAGTCGATGACGCGACCGACGCGCGTTGATATGCACTAAAGGCTCTGCGGAGGGAAATTTTGCATCTGTTGCAGCCATTAGTATGTCAACATTTTTTACTGAGCAAGCAAGCGAACCGAAACCGCCGTGAAGAAAACACCAGCTCCCGTGCCGCCGCCGACCCCGGTGATAAGCGGGATGCAGGCGTACGACGCGGACTTTCGGAACAACTTCCAAGCCACGTTCGGGATTCGCGGCTATAGCTACGACCGGTGTGCGCCAGCCTATGAATTCGGTTATACGATCGCTGTAGACCCACGTTACCACGGTCAAGAGTGGATGGCGATCGAGACCGAGGCCCGCCGCGAGTGGGAGCTTCGCCATGAAGACGCATGGGAGGAATTCAAGGACGCCGTGCGTTACGCGTGGGATCGCGTGCATGGGCTGGAGCATCGAGTGCAGCTCACAGTTTAGGTACAAATAAGGGGCGGGGGGGCGAGTGCAAGGGCTGGTTTCCGATGCCGGTGCGTGGCGCGCCGGCCACAAGGCCGCCGCGTGACCCAGCCGCTTTTCGATGCGCGGCTGGGTCACGCGTACTAATGCTATTGATAATAACTTTCGAGCTGTTTATTCCAGTCTCGATCCGCCACTTCGGGCCAGTCATTATCTTTGAAGCTAGGCGCGTTCTTCCAAGCGGTCTGGTCTATGTTGAGGATAAAACCATCCGCTTGGCTGTTCAGGCTCAGCGCCTTCCAGGGAACCGCATGCAGCGTATCCCCCACTCCTAGCAAACCGCCAGAGGAGATCACGACATAAGCAATGTCGCCATCGTCGAAGTTAAGAACCAGATCGTGGATTTTGCCGAGACCTTCGCCCTGGGAATTCGTTACATTCATCCCGATAACAGTCTTCGCGCGGTGCGCCTGCGCGAGATCTTGGCGGAGATCCCTACGCGCCTCGCTAACATCTTGCTTTTCTTCCATCACATCCTTGCGCTCTTCCGTCACGTCCTGTTGCTCGTCACGTTGCCCTTTGAGCACCTCTTGCTGCTCCTCTCGCACGTCCTGCTGCTCGTCCCGCACATCCTCTTGCTGTTGGCGCACCTCTTCGCGCTGATCCTCGACATCCACCGCTACTACCGGCGCCGCCATGCCGACAGTCAGCGTCGAGGCGGCCAGAAACTTGTATATATCTCTCATGATAACCTCCACATTAATGACTCTTGATTGACCCTGGCGCGCCGATGAGACACCGGCATTCGCCCCGCCTAATGCGGCGACCTAGACCCTCGACATTAAGCTATCGAGTGTTTGAACGTGCATCCGCTGGGTTGCGACTAGATCGCTGATGAGCATCTTCTGATCTTGGGGTATGCGGCCATCGCCCAGAATATCCTCATACTCTTTCAATCCGCTTTGCTCGCCTTCCTTGAAGGCCTTCAGCGCCGCCTTGTCACCAAAAAGCTGGGCTGTTCCCATGACAATCTTCGACCAGGTGCCCCATGCGCCGGAACTGTGCACCGGCTCACCGCCCTTTTGACGAATTGCCGCCTCGATCCGGGAGGCTGCTTTTTGATGGTCGTCGAGAATTGCATTCATCGCATCGATCGCCGGTATGTGCGCGGGATCGGTGCTTTTCTTCTCTAAAGCCTGCTGATAGGTTTCTATCGCCGACAATTCGCTTGTCAGCACCTTATTCATTTCATCATGCATCATATTAACCTCCGGGATTCGTTGATATGGATACCACGGCGAGCACACCCTCGCTGTTCGTCTGTATCGCGACCAAGGTTCGTGCCATTGCCTATGTCTCTATAAATCAACTTGTTAAGCGAAGGAACGACAATGCGTTCGGTAACAACTACCGGCGAGTCGTGTAACTTCTACAGAATAGTTGGCTCGACAGAATGACACGTTTGCAGGCACTTCTAACGAGACGCAGAAGCCCCCATATGGTTCATGGTCCTCCGGGACATTGGAAGCCTGTTGCCGGGAACCCAGCCATTCCTGGACTGGGTCCCGGCAAGCGAAATATGTCCGATGGGAGTCACTCGCTAAAGAGCAACGGCGTCTACCACCATCGCCATGAGGTTCGACCCCATCCCATGAGGAGACTAACGGCGAATACAATTAGGAAGATCCAAAATAGGGCTTGGGCGATCCCCACGGCGCTGGCGGCGATCCCGCCAAAACCGAAAAGTGCGGCAATTAATGCAATGATTAGAAACAATGCGGCGTAACTTAGCATCTGAAAACCTCCTGTCCCGGTTGGGGATACGGTTGAACTACTTCGGCTCGACGACAATCTGGTCAAACGACCAGTTACTCGCACAAAGCTTACTGCGGAGGCGGCAATGGCTGTGCCACGCCGGCAACCTCAACGTAAGTTACGGTTTGGCTTAGCAAAGGTATTACTCTTAACCACAGTGAGAGACTACGCTGCCAGTAAGTATTACCGCGGGAAGGGGTAAAGCTTACCGGTATCTTTTTTGAAAAATATAGCGAGTTACCGTAGTCAGCATTCATGAGCCATGCTGACTGCTGGCTACTCTTTTACTTAGGCACGTCCGCTTCGATCTTCACCGGCGCCTCGCCATTTTTCTTGTCGATTCCGATCTCTTTGGCCGCGGCTTTCGACAGGTCGATGTCCCGGCCCTTGGCATAGGGGCCGCGATCGTTAATCTGTACCTCCACTGACTCCCCGGTCTCCAGGTTCGTCACTTTCGCTTCCGACCCGAGCGGGAGGGTGGGGTGCGCCGCGGTGAGGTCGCCCTGGTCGAATTTCTCCCCGCTAGCCGTCTTCTTCCCGTGGAAGCCCTTGCCATAGTACGACGCCTCGCCTACTTGCTCGACCACTTTCTCACCCTCGGTGCCGGTTTTCGTGCGGACGGCGTCCTCCACTAGGTCATGCTTACCTTCGGCCTTCTCGGTGCGCTCGGCCCGTTTTTCGACCTTTTCGGCGATGGCCTCGACGTCTTGCGAGGCTTTTTCGGCGGCCGTAGCGCCGCACAGCCACAGCACGGAAACCGCGACGGCGGCGCGGAGTACGGGAAGTGCGCGTAACGGGGTGTTCATGGTAACGACCTTACTGACTTGAGTTGCTAGTGAAAATGGGAAGTCACTAGAGCTACGGCATCTTCCACCCTCGCCATGAGGCTCGACCCCATCTCATGAGGAGACTAACGGCGAATACGATTAGGAAGACCCAAAATAGAGCTTGAGCTATCCCCGCGGCGCCGGCGGCGATCCCCCAAGACCGAAAAGTGCGGCAACTAATGCAATGATCAGAAACAATGCGGCGTAACTTAGCATCTGAAGCATCTGAAACCTCCTTTCCCCTTGGGGAAACGTTGAACTGCTTCGGCTCGACGACAATCTGATCAAATGACCAGGCGCTCGCACAAAGCTTACTCTCGAGGCAGCAATGACTGTGCCACGCCGGCAACCTCAGCGTAAGTCGCGGTTTGCCTGACCATAAGGGTATTAGTCTTTAACACGTGAGAGGGCTGCGCTCTCAGTAAGTACTACCGCGGGAGGCGTAAAGCATACCGGCGTCGTTTTTCAAAAAAATGGCGAGTCGCGATATTTTTTTATCCTACCCTCCGCAAGAGATGCTATCCGGTAATCTTTACGTCCGTTCTGCAATATTTACACGCCGGTATCAATAAATGCGCTTGCTATCCATTTGATCCGACAGTCTATTATATCACCGGTTCGCTAGGCACCCTTCGTGCGTTGCCGTGAGTAGGAAGGTCCTGACCGAATCGTGAGTCGTGTGGGGATCAAAGGACCGGACCTGAGCTAACGGGATCGTTTTCAGGACCTTCCTCTTTAGATATAAAAGTTTTCTTTCGTTCAGGAGTATGAATATGATAGCTAATCCTTCTTACCCAGACCGTGATCTACCCCCCGTAACGGTGACCAGCGTAGAGAGCATGGAATATGTGGCACCCATCAAACGCATCGCGTGGGGTGCGGTTTTTGCGGGCGTCGTTCTCGCGATTGGTATCCAAGTCTTGTTGAACATGTTAGGTACGGGGATTGGTGCCAGCACGATTGACCCACTGAGGGGCGACACGCCCGATGCCGAAGCCTTAGGTATGTCGGCAGCCGTGTGGTGGATCCTGTCGGGTCTTATTGCGCTTTTTGTCGGCGGGTGGACCGCCGCCCGGCTCGCGGGCATACCGCGCCAGGTAGACGGGATGCTTCACGGCTTACTGGCCTGGGCTCTCTCGACCTTGGTAGTCTTTTACTTTGTCGGGACCGTCGTGGGAGGATTGATCGGTGGCACGTTCAATTTGATCAGCGGGAGCGTCGCAGCGGTGGCCCCCGAGGTAGCCGAGGCCGTCGCGTCGGAAGCGGATCTCTCCTGGGAGAGCATTAGGCAGGAAGCGCGGCAGTTATTGCGTCAAACCGGCAACCCCGATCTGCAGCCCGAGGCGCTGGAGCGGGGCGCGGAGCAAGCATCCGGCGGGGCAATGAGCGACCAAGCAATCGATTCATTATTGGGCCGCCTGATCCCTCAAGGCCAAGCGGTAGCCTCCGAAGTAGATCGTGAGGAAGTCGTGAATGTCCTGATGGCGCGGACCGATATGAGTCGCGAGGAGGCAACGCGTACCGTCGACAATTGGATTAGGACCTACGAGCGCGCCACTGTCGAAGCAAACCAGCAAGCGCGTGAGGTGGCGGATACGACAGCCGACGCCGTAGCGAAGGCGGCTATCTGGGGATTCCTTGCGCTCCTCATCGGTGCCGCCGCGGCCGGTTGCGGCGGGATCATCGGCACACCGCGAACGCCGTTCGTCGCACGCACGCCGATTGGTCCATAACTGTTTCCTATTCGGCGCACTCCTCGTGGGGTTCCCGGGCGCTGGCGCGCTCGCCGTTGTATGGATCATCGGGGCCTATTCGATCCTTTTTGGCATCTTGTTGATGATCCTGGCCTTTAGCCCAACTTTCTCAACCCACCTCAAGAATCGCTGATTTTTAGAGGTGGGGGTCTTGGGAAGGCGCGTAGACACAAGGGGTCGAGTTTCAAAGTGGCTGTAGTGTAGACCAAGTGTCTTTTCA
>JBOIDL010000230.1:0-5638 GCA_050740435.1 Gammaproteobacteria bacterium | reverse complement strand
GATGTGATCTCCTGTGGTTGGTAGGGTTGCCAATCACTGAGATCGTCAACCATCATGCAGGTTCCATGACTGTATATATTTATTTACGCGTTGATATACCAGTAAATTTTGTGGGGATACGTCAGGATTAGACCCTTTTGCCGCAACCTCGCATAGGCGCTGCGGCAAAGCCCTTTCCGGGATATGGCCTTTGCCGTTGGCGAACCATTCCCTTTCATCCTTCCTTGCGAAGCCCGTCCACTTGCCATTTCCATCACTCATTCTTCCTTCCCACCAAGACCACATGGACGTTCGGTGGAGGCAGCGTGAGGTCGGGTCCCAGCGCCTTTTCTGCGTCATCCACCAAGATGCCCTTGAGCTCGCGGGTACGGCGGTCGCCGACGACCGTGTAATTCCAGATGTTGAAGCCCTCGGGTGTCTTGCGGTGGAGCCGGAGCTTCTGGAAGCGCTTCTGGATGCTGGCCCAGGGGGTCTGCACCGCAATCCCATAATCCCGGAAGATCCCGGGGCTCACGAGCAGCACACCTTCTCGCACCCGGTGCACGCGAGAATTGACGGTGTTGATCGGGAGCTCGCCGTTTAGGAGTCCCTGCTTGAGCCAGGCCAGAAATGCCTGTCCCAGGTCCACAGGTTTCGTAGACGCCGGCGTCTCCGTGACCGTCGCGACCGGTAAAGTCGGCGTGACAACCACCGTCACCGATCCGGGGGGTTCGACGGCGCGTGCTGGCGGTCTCGGCGAGGTCGGGGCGGGCATTACCCGCGGGGGTGGCTCATCCATGACGCTTTGTGAGGCCGATGGAAGCGTCTCGGGTGCTTCGACAACGTTAGTCCCGGCCAAAGGCTGGATCGTGCCCTGGCAGGTATCTGGGCGGATCGCCGAATCGGGCCAGAGGCGTGAAACCGGAAACCGCAAGAGCGTGAGATCCTGTTGCCACCCACCCAAGGTGATCCGTGCTGGCCAGACCGCGCGGTCACCGTTGGGAATGAGCACGCTCCGCTGTTGCAACTCGTCCATCAGCCGCCGGTTGTCTACGGGGATCCCGCTTTGGCCTTCCTGGAGCAAGTGCGCCCGTAAGGCATCGAGCGCCGTCTTTACGACTAACCAAAGCTCGTCACCCACGAGCCAGCCCGCTGCGTCTGGACGGTTAAGCTGGAGCGCGCCCCTGTCTATTAAATAGCGAAGTCCCGTGACCAGACGCTCATACAATGGTCGGACGCGGGTGGCCGGGGTCTGACGGGCGATACCGCCCGTGAGATCCGCGGCCGTCGAGAGCCGGTCGGCCTCTTCGACGATCTGCCCCAGGGGGCCTACATCCTCCGGCATCCCCGAGATCACGGCGAGCCAGGCGCCTAGGACCTCGCGCTCGGAGGCCAACCAGCGAAACCCCTCGGGGGGCACGATGAGGCGCGCGAGCAATGGGGCGGCGTGCTGATGCATTTGGTAATTGCGGTTATGTACAAACCGCACCTCATAGGTCTGGGCCTGCATCGGACCGGACCAGGGGTCCCAGGGGCCGAGCGCGCCGCCGCGCTTATCGAAGAGCGTGACCACCTGGTCCACGGCGGGCTTGCCGATGTCATGGAGCAGGACCGCCGTGAAGCAGGCGTAGCTCCAGAGATCGGCTTGCGCGTCGATGAGCTCGGTCGGCGCACCCGGGGGTAGAAGATGGCCCCGCCGGAGCTTCAAGGCGAAGACCGCCGCCTCCAACCCGTGGTCCAGCAAACCCCCAAGCCCCGCATGGTGATGCGCTTCCGAGGCGGGGAGTTGCTGCACGTAGCTCGCGTAGTTCGCGAGCGCGCTTCGGTAGAGCACCTCGAAATGGGCGGGGGTCACGCGCGTCAACGCCTCGATGGCCTGGAGGCGTGCCAGACGCTCCGGCTGGGCTAAGAGTTCCTCGGGCGAACGCACCGGGACACGGCCATTCGTGGCCGAGCTCGTGGGCGCGGCCGGACGCCTGAGCGCGGTACGTAACCGCTGCCGAACGATTGACCAGCCGCCGGTGATCCTCATGGCGGAACGCGCGCCACAACGTTATCGATAAAGATGTATTAATCGATTTAGATAACTTCTTCAGCCCGCCACCGAACGCGTGCGCCAGCCCTCGATCGCCCCGTCGATGAGTTTTTTGACCTCCTCGGGGTCCTTGATCCCTTCGATGCGCACCGGGTTGAGCGCGTCCGCTCGCACCAGCACCACATCCCCCCGGTTCACGAGCCGGTAGAGCCGAAACCCCTCGACCCGGACGCTCTCCACGGTGTTAAAGTCGACCTCCTCGGTGTGGATCTTCGGGCGGTACAGGCCGGTCGTGATCCGAAGCCGATCGGGCAGCAGCTCGTAGCGGTGCCAGAAGGTGTTGCCCGCCCGCCAGGCGGCATAGACGAGCGGCAGAATGAAGGGGGAGAGGATCGCGCAGTAGGCGTACAGCCAGAGGTTTGCGATCTGACCGCGCCGGGCTTCCCAAAGCGGTGCGGGCGGGCTCGCGAGGGTGACGTGGTGTCGATCGGGAAGGACACGGGCTTGGCTAGTCATACAGGTACCTCCGGCAGGATGGGTGCGTGGCTCAGAAGATCCATCGCGGTTAGAGCAAAGAAGAGGCTATTGCGTATAGGCATACCGGTCTCCTTTTTTATGGTTGGGTGAAAAAAAGCGCGTGCGTGCGCTCTAGACAGCGTGGTAATCTTAACCACGGCAGTGAGCTATTTAAGGTTGGGAGGATCGAATCATGGAACACCTGGACAGTGTGATGCTGGGGGTGCTCGATATCTGCGGGCTCGTTTGGTACGCGCGCCAGCGCGTCCGGCGTTGGCTGCTGCGGGTCGTATGGATCGCAGGGGCCATGCTGGGGTTCGTGCTGGTGGGGCCGTTGGCGCTGGTGGTGTGGGTGGCTGCAAGCGGTTTGTTCGGACCTAAGGATCAGGAGACACGGCCAGACCGAGAAAGATCCTACGACGGCGATGACATCGCATACATTGCCGCGTGTCGAAACATCGAGAATTACCAACTGAATCCTAATTTGTACGTTGGTTTTCATGGAGACCCGTACTCGCAGGGGACAGACGGACAGACGAATAAATAGCTTCTGTCCCAGTCACCTGGTAATGCTCTTTGCTTTGGAAATGACAATGCCCTGGCCAACATTGGCTGCAGCGGCGCCTCCCCTCTGAACCGGCCCACTTAACGCGGTCACGATAGCGGTGAGCCCCAAGGCCGCCCCCACCCCCGCCGCCCCCATCAGGAATGAGAAGATCATCGGTAGCACGATGTACATGAGCCCCAGGGCGAAATTGAGGATGAGTCTCTTGATGGCATGATCGGTCGCTAAGAGGTTGGTGCCCACCCACTCCCAGGTAGCCTCGAAAAACGAGAGCCCATCGGGGTACAGTGCAACGATCAGGTTGGTCTCGAGCCATTTGGCGAGGTGCCAGAGGTAAGTCCAGAATTTCACGGTGAAGATCGCCACCGAGAGGAGCAGGAGTCCTTGGAGGTTGTAGCGCGCGGCGAGGAGGGCGAAGGGCAGAAGCGCGTAGAGCCCGGAGAGGATCAACGCCTGGAAGATGGGGAGCGCCGCTCGCACCACATACAACATGGGCGCAAAGGAGAGTCTCTCCCATTGAAGGCCCCCAAACGCTAGGGGGCGCGAGAGGTCGAGACTGCCCTCCTGGTTGAGCGAGGGGATGATCTCCGAGCCCTCCGGCACCGAGATCCGGGTGGTCGTCACCATCTCTTTGATGAGCGCCTCCTCGACCTGCTCTTGCGTCAGCGTGCCCTCGAAGACCACAAACTCCGAGCTGAACGACACCCCGGCACCCAGTACTTCGGGCTCGATGACCCCAAGCATCTTTTGGCGGAGGCCGCGCTCGGGGTGCTCCCACCAGTCATTGCAGAGAGGCCGGCCGATGTTTTCAGGATCGAGATCGGGCGCTAAGGGCTGCGGGTACTCGGTGTCCCGGGCCGACTCGTAGGGCCAGCCGCGGATGGGCTCGCGCGGGCGGAAAGCCGGATTGTCGTAGTAGCCCGGGATCTCAAGAAAGATGTGCGATCCGATCCATTCGGTGTCGTCCGCCCCAAACTCCTCCTGGAGCGCCGAGATACCCGGTTTGTCACGCAGGAACTTCGAGTGCGCGGGGCGGTAACAATAGCGGATAAAGAGGGCAAGCTCCTGCACGAGGGCGGGATCCGTGATGCGCGTGCTCGCCATCTTCATCTGCAAGCCCGAGAGATCCGCCGCGCAGCCGATGCCGGCGATCCCCTCGCGGTTGATGCCCGAGGAGATGGCCATGATCCCCCACCACCAGACCGGGACCTGAGTGGGGGTGGCGATCACCTCCGCGAAGACCGCATCGAAGGTCGTGCCCGTATTCCCCGGGGTGACGGTCCCCGCGGGGCCCGAGATCGTGTCGCAAGGCTTCTTGTAGCTGAGCACCGAAGCATTCAAGTCAATCGCCGGCGCCGCGGCAAGCACCACCACACTGAAGGCGATAAAGAGATCGACTTCCATACGCTTGACGGAGGTGGTCGCCGCATCGCGGGTCTCCTGGCTCGTGAGGGGTCCGATGATGTTCAAGAGCAAGATGAACAAGAACGGCACGTAGGCGAGTCCGGTGCCCGTCAGGATCTCCCACAGGTGGTTGTACTGCTGCCAGCCGAAGAGGGCGAGAAAGAGCTCGAAATAGGATTCGACGGTCATGCCCAGAGGTGGATGAATTTGCCCACCACGTTCTGCCCGAGCAGGAGCTCGAGCACGACCAGCCAGGCGGCAACGGTCCAGCGGGCGCCCAAGAGGCGCTGGAGTTGGTCCTCCGTCCAGTGCCGCCAGCGCGCCAGGTTTTGGCAGAAGACGGGCCAGAAGCCGATCAGGGCCACGGAGAGGGCGAGCCGCCAGAGAAAGAGCCACGGCCGCGCCGCTTCGAGCGTGCGCGTGATCGCCCCGGGGGATGTGGACCGATCCCAAAGCAGGATCCCCAGCCCCACGGCCAGTGTGACCGTGAGGAAGGCCACGCCCGCGGCGAGCCATCGCGTCACTCGGCCCAGGCTCACGGCCGCACGCTGCCTTCGTCGGCCGGGTGGGGATCTTGCCGCGGCACCAGCCCTTGGGATGCGGCGCGCTCGCGATGCTCATCCCGCAGCAGCAGATCGGCGGTGCGCGAGGCGATCTCACGCCGCACGCGCGTCTCGAATACGAGGTTGTCGATCTCACGCTCGAGCTCCGCCAAGAACGGTTCAAGCTGGCGCGGCGCGGGGGTGGCCGAGACATGGGGGTCGCGCATCCCCGTGAGCAACATGCGTCGCGCCAAGAGCGCGCGCTCAACGGTGCGCTCGAGCCCCACCTGCCCCGCCAGCTTGCCGATGAAAAGCGCTTGCTCCGAGGCCGGCCGCGCTTGCAGGGTCTCGATGATCTGGCGGGTGATGACGGTGCCCGGCGCGGTAACTACTTCCAGGGCTTCGAGCGTGGGCGGTGTGGCGCCCGTGACGAGGCCCTCGAGGGCCTCGGCCACCGCGCGCGCCTCGCTATCGTGATGCGTAAGGATCCCCACCCCGGGCTGGGTCTCATCCGGAGTGCCCGACACGGTGCGGACCACCTCATCGCCGAGCACCCGCACGGTCCACTCGGCCGCTTCCTCGGGCGTAGCCCAGATC
>JBOIDL010000229.1:0-5657 GCA_050740435.1 Gammaproteobacteria bacterium | reverse complement strand
TCATCGACGACCCGCGGGTGACCTTGCGCTTGCGAGACCTCCTTGCGGCCATCAGCTGCCTTGATGAACTCATCCGAAACCACTGCCTCTCAGAGTAAAATTCGTGGGGATCTCACAGGGTCAGGCCAGGCCATAACCCACGGATTGCACACGCCTGGAAACGAGACGTGCTGGTTTTTCAGAGGGACTAAATCAGCAGGACGGTGGTGCGGCGGGAGGCAAGCGTGGGGTTGATCCCGGGCGGCGGCCGCGCCAGGGTGGGTACGGACGCAAGCTCAACGGGAAACGGGTGAGTCGTTGCGGGTAGAGATAAGGCCTTGGAGATTTCGATCGTCTTGAATGCTGCCAGGCCCTGCGGCTCCTGTGGGCGGATCTGGATGACGTGATCTTCTTGATTATCCTGCCCCGTGATCGCTGCCAGCACCTGATCCAGGACATCGGGATGATGTGGGGTGGGAAGGAACGGTGTCGGTTCGTGCTCGTCAGGGTGTCCTGGGTGGTGCAGGGTTAATCGCATCCCCCCACCACTGTAATCGACGTAGGCCTTATGGGCGTGACCTAGCATCATGAACAGGACCGGTGCCTGCCCGTTTCCCGCCCCCATCATGAGGTAGACCAGCAGACAGAAACAGGCGCTCCGCTTATGTCTTAGCATTCGCCCTTATGACGCCCCGAATTGGCCAATACCGGGTCCACCATGGAATAAGCTACAGTCAAACTGGCTACGGATTCAGGCAGTCAATTTGAGATTACCATATTGGCAATCGCTGTCCAGGGTTGCGGGGCGAATACATCGTCAACAAGGAGCGATTATTCTGGTCTCTCGCTCGATCCTTGAATTTAGGAAGCCCTGCAAAAGTTACTGCGCAGCCCATCTGTTTTGTCGCGCATCTGCGCTTGCTCGCGACACTTTTGCAGAGCTTCCTTTACCTCGCGCCCGCTATTTCTTTTTTCCGGGCACGGGAGCAGCGGGCTTCTTCGTCACGTCAAAAGGCGACGCTGGCGCGGCAGCCTTTTTCGATTGCTTTGGTTTCTTAGCTTCACGATTACTGCGTTTTTGGCCTTTTGCCATCGAAGTTCTCCTGATGGGACACGCAGATAGACATTGTCTAACTGTTATCCAATTCTCTGGTTGGACAGGTTGTTTCTCATCTGGTCAAGAAATCCAGATTATCGCATAACACTTTACCACGTTACTGGATGTTGCGGTTCAGGTGATGGTCGCGGCTCGGGGGACCAGCCAGCACCCGATCGATGAAGGCGCTTTCCCGGTCGAAGACATCGACGTCGGGCCCACAACCTCGCCGTGTACCTAGAGGGGCATCCCGCATTTATCGAGTGCTTCAAGCACCGGATAACCGCGGCTGAGGTCGGTGACGCCCTGCCCGGATTGGGTCGTGGCTCCGGCGGGGCAGTAACGGATGTATATATCTCCATATATGCTTTATGATGGCGGGGTTCGTTAGTCCATTTATGTTGGGCATGTTGGGCAAAGAGGAGAAACAAAAATGAAAGAACAAATTGCAAGTAAGATTATTTATCTTTGCAGAACAAGCCTCCGACGCGTAATCTTGCCGGCAACGTGTGCGCTCATAGGAGGAAACCCGTTTGCTTTTGCGGCCACACCGAATTGGGACGATGCCCTCGTCATTCTTAGTACACTGGATATGGAAAGCTTCCATGAGACCGTCGCCCTCATCAGGAACCACGGGGGGGAAGTTCCTCAGGCATATCCTCCGAATGCCTTTGTTGCCCTGCTCAACCCGAACATCGAGGGGGCGCTCAGCGCACATCCTTCGGTGTATATGATCGAACGAGGTGTCGCAGATCCTGCTTTAGTTGCACCTCTAGGTAGAAAGGCGGTGACCGCAGCCCGTATATGGAACACGGTTTTTCGGGAAGTGCCAGACCCCCTGGTCGCTGCTGCTCCACTTGGTCCTCTGCCGGAGCCAGACGGACCCGACTTCGTCCTTCCGCCGCCGGAAGAGCCTGGAATACAGGGAGTGCCCAGTGCCCCCACCTCGACTCAAACGAGTGAATTCATGGCGGGCAAGGTGGTTTATAGTGTCGTCTTTGTGGAATCGAGCGGCGGGACGGGGAACTGTTCTCCCGCCGATCCTCAGACGGAGAACTGGAGCGCCACCCGGCGGACGACGGTCTTGTCGGAAATCAGTGCAAGCTTGGCCTTCTGGACCTCGCGTGCCAACAGCCCCAGACCGTTGACCTTCATGCTGGACAACCGGGGCAGCCGGGCCACATCCTGCGAACCTATCACTCGAGCGTTCAATGATTTCTTTGAAAGAGGAAAGTGGATTGCAGACGTGCTAACCGCTCAGGGTTACCCAGCTACGCCCAGCAATCATCACACGGTTGCCCGTGCCTTCGTCAACAACCGCCGCCTTGCTCTTGGGGCTGATTGGGGACTCCTCATCTTGGTCGTAGACAGTCTGACCGATACGGACGGAAGTTTTGCCGATGGCAGATCAGCGGGAGGCGATCTGAATGGCCCCATTCAGTATTTAACGTATGACAACGGCGGTTGGGGAATTAGTCGTATGAATCTCGTCTCTCTCCACGAAACCGGTCACAACTTCGGTGCGCTTGATGAATACGCATCGTCCGGATGCTCCACTTCTGACAGGTGGGGCTACCTCAACGTGTCGAACGCCTCCTGCAACAACGGCGGCGTCACTAGCGATATTTCGGTCATGGGGGAAGGCTTCGAGCTAGACAATCCCTCCGCAGATGTCTCAACGTCTGCGCGCGGGGCCCTTGGTTGGAGGAATCCAGCCGGATCGGGAGGAAAGATCGTGGACGTCGTCCGGACGGCCACTGTTTCCCTTGCCCCATTCACTCCCGATCCCACCACGGACCGTACGCCAACGTATTCGGCGTCCGCCGGTAACTCACCCTTTCCACCCGGCGGGTGTAACACCCTCGGCGGCATCTGCTTTCGTACGCCATCGCCAGTCACCATCTCCAAGGTACAGGGGACGCAGTGGAAGCTAGATAGCGGGTCCTTCACGAGCAATGGTGTGATTCCTAAGGATGGAGGATTCGACGAGGAGACCGGTGAAGCGTATACGTTTACTCCATCGTCACCGGTTTCGATTAGAACCCACACATTCAGAACCCGATCCATCAACATTTTTGGCCACAACTCGAATGCCAAGTCAGACACGTTAACTATCAAGTAAGGTGGTTTTAGCGCATAAATGGTGAGCGGTCGGGGTACTCCAGGGACGGAATTTTATCGGGCATACGTCGCGATGAGGACTGGTAAAAGCTGGCCGGGTCTGCTGGTCGAGGGCTTCATGGGCGACCGGTCATGGTTGTATTCGTCCTCGCCTCGGATGCGAGAATGAAAAGGGGCCAGGCTTAATTAACGGCAGCCGTGCCTAACCCACGCCCTGAGGTAGACAGTCAAGCATTTTAGGTTGCCTCCACGATAGAATTCAGCAGTGGCGAGCCACGGCGCTTTAGCGCGTTCAAGTAGGTGGATTCGTCGTAGGGTGTCCGGGTCTGCCAACAGCGATAGAGAATGCGGATCCACGTGAAGGCCAGGGCACGCAAGGCGGCTTGGTGGGAACATCCCTTATCGGTTGGGTTCGATAGTAAGCGCCGGCCGAGAAGGAGCGGGGACTGGTTTCCGCGGCCCACTCGACGAACGTCCGGCGCAGAAATTTAGGGCACTGCAGTCGCCAGTGCACCCAGCACTTCTTGCCGCTGCGTTCGGTGATCGGCGCGATACCGGCGTACTTCTGGATCTCCGCGGCACTTTGATAGCGTTCCCGTTGTTCACCGAAGGCGGCGAGCAGTCGGGAAGCTGCGAACGCGATATAGTGAGCCGGTGTGACGGCAAACCCTGAGTGTTCGTTGACGAGCCCAAGCGCACCCGCGGATTCGAAGCTGAGTTCGTGAACATCACGTCTTCGGCGCTCCATATTCGTGATCCGCGGGCGCATGTCACGGCTGGCAGCTACCTGCCAGCCGTGTTCAGTATCACTGAAAGCAGGACGGAGCACCTATAAGGCGCTCAACCGGACGCGGCAAAAGGGCCGCGCCGGTTAGCGGGAACGTTTGGGCGTCTGAAATGCGAGCGAGCTATAAAGAAGCATGGCTCGCGGTGGTGGCTGCGCTGCTCGATGTGCAGGGGTATTCCATCGAGGTGAACACGCGGGCCGCGGGGCACGCTCCCTCACACTACCACAGGTATTTCACAGGAAGAAGATGAAATAACCAACAGTTTATGCCGGAGACAATCGGCTATATTATAATTAACAATAAACTCTCCAACGTAACTTTTAGGGAGGGACGTATGGAACCGGACTATTTTGGGACGGAACAGTTCACCGACGAAGATCGCGCGTATAAAGGATCGCGCTTTTCCGAAGTACGAGACGCCCTCTTCGCCAATCCGTACCAACGGGTATGGGGTGGTGAGGGAGAGCCGCCATTGCCCGTCTACGAAGTCAACTTACGGGGTACACTCCGCGGTATCCTGCCTTTCGGTCGGCGCTACTTCTTTCGCCAGGCCGTCGAACGCACCGTCGATTCTCACGCTGATCTGCGCTGGGGCGCGGACGGAAAGGGTTTCCGCCGCCTGTTGCATCCGAACGGCGTGTGCCTTACCGGACTGTGGGAGATCACGGAAGAAACGGAGTATTCGGGTTATTTCCGTAAAGGCAGCCAAGCCCTAATCATAGGTCGCTATTCCACCTGTTGCACGGAAACCCGGCGCGGTCACACGCGGTCGTTGTCGTTGGTCGGCAAGCTATTTCCTACTACCGATCCGAACCACTCCGAGCCACTTCGTACCGCCAATTTCTTTACCCAGGAAGACCTCGGTGGAGAAGATACCGACTACATCAACGATGCAAAATGCCGCAACGCGCCCGATACCCGCGCCTGGCGCCGCGGCGGTAGCGGGGTCGTCGTCCTCCTGATTGAGGGCCTGCTCTTTATGCGTGCCGATAAGGAACCTAGTATGCGTCAGGTGTACCCTATCGCAGAACTCGGCAAACCCAAGGACAAGCCTACCAGAGCCCCGGCGTTCATGCGCCTCCTGGTGACGCCCGAGCAACCCCGGATCGAAGGTGAAGCCCTGGATTTCCGCGACGAAGTCCTGGCGCAGATCTTCGACAAGGGCGACGGTCTGCCGAGACGCACCCTCAGCTTCCACATCGAAGTGACCGATGAAGGCTCAACGCGGGGCTTGCCCATTTTTCAACGGCGCACCTTTAAGAATTGGCGGCACATCGGCAAACTGACCTTCGATAACGCCGTCATCTCTTACAACGGCGATTTTGTGATCCACTTCAACCATCCCACCTGGCGCGATGACCGGAATGATCCGTCGACCGCCACCCGTATAAGCGGGCGTAAGGTGCGTTGACAGCCGGTTTCCATCGGCGGCGTGCTTTGTTATGTTTAGAAGAAATAACCAATCGACTAAGAAGGAGGGGCACATGAAGATCAAAGCATTACCTATTGCAACTATTCTCCTCGGAGCCGGAATATTGGCCCCTGCAAGCTACGGCGAAGGGCCGAGCGCTTGCGGCGCGGGAGCCGGTAACATCAAGGATGAAGCGCTGTGCGTAGGAAGAACGGCGGAAAGTTTTCCGGGCGCCGACGACGACTATTTTGACGACATGGAC
>JBOIDL010000228.1:0-5667 GCA_050740435.1 Gammaproteobacteria bacterium | reverse complement strand
CACCACGATGCGGTGCGACACAGCTCCCACAATGACTTTACGGCGCGATGCGTCTCCTGCTTCGCCCGTCGACGCGCGCCTATCGCGGGCTCCTCGCCTCGGTCTTCGACCTTCCATGGCTCGTCGGCTGCGGTGTTCACGCGTGCGAACTGACGCGTTTAGCGGCGTGCCGGTTCACGGGCCGACTGTTTACGACGATGACGTACCCGCTCACGGTCGAGCCTGTCACCTGCATCTCTCGGACGGCGTTCTCATCGATGAGTAGTCGCAGTTCTCTTTCGATCATCGAAGGTCAATTCCATCTCTAGGAGCCTGTCGGACTTAGCCGAAATCGATCGCGAGTTGACACAACTGGCGTCCCAAAGGGGGTCCAAACCACGTTGTTAAACGCAACGTAGTTACCCCGTGCATCCTTATGAAATCGACCTAACAAGTATGCATGAATTGATCGCTCCCGTGACCTATCGAAGCGTATATGGCCATAGGCGTGTGACTCGTATTGTTGTCGAACATGTCTTCGAAGCCGGCCCGCCCTATCGAGCAAATAACTGACCTATGGTTCATCTAGCTGCAGCCCAAATTGGCCAACTATAGATAATATACAATAGTATTTACGAACGTCCATTATTATGTACACTATAATGCGATGCAACAAGTAGCTCTTCGTATACGTCAGTTGCGGGAGGACAAGCGACTCTCGATCCGCGCGTTGGCAGAGCAGGCGGGTGTTTCAGCGAGCGCCCTCTCCCAGATCGAAAGCAGCCACGTCTCACCGTCTGTCGCGACGCTGCAGAAGATCTGCGGAGCATTGGAGCTGCCTATCGCGGCCCTTTTTGATGAGCCCGATGGCGGCAGTAGGCCCCTCATTATGCGTGCCAACGCCCGTCGCCAGGTCTACAGCGCTGAATCGCACGTCATCATAGAACCCCTGGCCCGGGGGGCCACACATAATAATATGCAGCCATTGCTGCTGACCCTGGATCCCGGCGGGCAATGCGGTGAGCATCCTTACACGAGCATGGAGGGTGAGGAGTTCGCGATCGTCCTCCGTGGACGCATTTTCTTCGAGCAGGAGAATGCCCTGCACGAGTTGGGTATTGGCGACGCGCTGTATTTTAATCCCCGTCTACCGCATAACTGGCGCAACCATGGCGAAAAGATCGCAAAGGTCCTGATCGTGGTAACCCGATGATGCCCGCGCAATTCGTGTCCCCCGTTGAGCTTACGTTGGTCACGGTGGCCGTTTGGCTGGTTCTGGGAGTTGCGGCGATCGCCTTGCAGCAACGTCCCCAGCTCTTGCTGCGCATGATCTTTCCACTCACCGCCGTGGGCGGGCTCTGTCTGATGGTTGCAGGGTGGTGGGGGATACACGCCCCCCCGAGCACGCTCGTCCTCCCGCTTGGATTGCCTGATCTCCCGTTCCATCTGCGAGAGGACGCACTTTCCGGGTTCTTTCTATTGCTTCTAGGAAGCGTCTCCTTTGCCGCCTCCATCTACTCGGCAGGTTATTTCCGCAACGGCCCAGGCGCGCATGCCTTAGCGCTCCTGACACTGCAATACAACGCCTTCCTCGCCAGCATGGCCCTGGTGCTCCTTGCCGATGACGCCTATTCGTTTCTGGTGGCCTGGGAGGTGATGGCGGTTTCCTCATATTTCCTCGTGACCACCGAACACCAGGAGGAACAGAACCGCCGGGCCGGATTTATCTATCTGCTCATGGCCCATGTGGGTGCCGTGGCTATCCTGCTGAGCTTCGGGGTCCTGCATGGGGGTGCGGGACAAGGGGGGTATGCCTTCGCCGCCATGCGGCAGGCGCCGTTGAGCGATTTCTGGGCCTCGGTCGCCTTCTATCTCGCCTTCATCGGGTTTGGCGCCAAGGCGGGAATGCTGCCCCTGCATGTCTGGCTGCCGGACGCCCATCCTGCCGCACCGACGCCGGTCTCGGCGCTCATGAGCGGGGTCATGCTGAAAACCGCGATCTATGGGATGGTGCGCGTGACCTACGATCTCATCGGCCACATCCAGTGGCAATGGGGGCTGGCCGTGTTGCTCGTGGGCACCGCCACGGCGCTTTTCGGTGTGCTGTACGCGCTCATGCAGCATGACTTGAAGCGGCTGCTCGCCTATCACTCGGTCGAGAACATCGGGATTATCCTGATTGGCCTAGGGCTCTCCTTGATCTTTTTCGGTACGGGACACGTGTTGCCGGGGGTGCTCGGACTCGTGGCCGCCCTCTACCACACGCTTAATCACGCGGTGTTCAAGGGACTCTTGTTTCTGGGCGCCGGCGCGGTCCTGCACGCCACCCATGAACGGGACCTCAACGCGATGGGCGGGCTCATCCATCGGATGCCTCATACGGCCGTGTATTTCCTCGTCGGGGCGCTCGCGATCTCGGCCTTGCCGCCTTTAAACGGCTTTATCTCCGAATGGCTCACTTTCCAGACGGCCTTGCAGGCGTTCACCCTCGAACGCAGCGGGTTGCGGAGCCTCATCCCGCTCGCCGCAGCGGTGCTGGCGCTCTCCGGGGCACTCACGGCCATGTGTTTCGTCAAGGTCTACGGTATCACCTTCCTGGGCAGGGCACGGCGGATCAAACCCGAGGACGTCCGGGAGGCGGGCTTTGCGGAGCGTGCCGGCATGGCCTGGTTGGCCGCGGGCTGTTTCTTGCTGGGCCTATTTCCGCTCTGGTTAATACGGCCCTTGAGCTCCGTGAGCGAATCCTTGACCGGTCACGGATTGAATCAGGAGACCCTGACCGCCGGCTGGCTCTGGCTCATCCCCGTGAGCCGAGAGCAGGCGAGCTATAGTCCCGCGATCTTCTTCGGGGTCGTGGTGGCGGTCGTAGCGCTGACCTTTTTCGCGGTGCGCTACGTCTATCACGGCCGGTTGCGCCGCAGCGACCCCTGGGATTGCGGTTTTCCGGCCCAGACCGCCCGAATGCAGGATACGGCCGATGCCTTCGGCCAGCCGATCCGGCATGTCTTCGCCCCCATCTTCCTCATGCGCCGGCGCCTGCCCACCCCGGACGATCCGGCGCCGAGCTTCGAGCTCCATATCGACGATTGGCATTGGCATTGGTTGTACCAGCCGCTTGCCCGTCTTATCGAGGCGGTGTCCGCGCAGATTGGCAGGATCCAGCACGGGCGCATCTCCATCTACCTCCTGTACAGCTTCGTGACCCTCATCGTCCTCCTCGCCCTGATGTGACCTTGATGCTACTAGCAAGCACCCTCTCACAACTCCTGCAATCGCTTCTCGTGGTCCTGCTTGCCCCCTTGTTCCTGGGCTGGGTCAATAGTCTACGTGCCTGGTTACAGAACCGCCGCGCGGCCGGGATCCTGCAACCGTATCAGGACCTGCGCAAGCTTTTTACCAAGGAGGCGGTGGTGGCGCACAATGCTTCGTTCCTCTTCCGCGGTACGCCTTACATCCTCTTCGGCGCCATGTGGCTCGCGGGCGGGATCGTGCCGGTGCTGGCCACGGACCTGCCGTTTGCCCCGGCCGCGGACGCTATCGCGCTCGTTGGCCTGTTCGCCCTGGCCCGAGTGTTCATGGCGCTCGCCGCCATGGACGTCGGCACGGCCTTCGGGGGCCTAGGCGCGCGCCGGGAGATGTTGATCGCGTTTCTGGCGGAGCCCGCCATGCTCATCTCGCTCTTCACCGCCTCGCTTATCAGCCACTCCACTGCGCTCAACACAATCGTCGAAAACATCGCTTTCCGCGATCTCGTTCTCTATCCCAGCATGGCCTTCGCCGCTATTGCCTACCTCTTGCTTTTGCTCGCGGAAAACGCCCGGATCCCGGTGGACAACCCTGCGACCCACCTCGAGCTAACCATGATCCACGAGGCTATGTTGCTCGAGTATTCCGGCCGCCACTTAGCGCTCATGGAATGGGCCCGCGCAAGCAAGCTTCTGGTATACACCACCATCGGCATTGCCTTGTTCGTGCCCTGGGGGATCGCGCAAGCCGGCCACTGGTTGGATCTCCCGGTGGCATGCTTCGCGCTCCTTGTGAAGCTCCTGGTCGCCGGGATGGGACTCGCGCTCCTCGAGACCGTGCTCGCGAAACTAAGGTTGCTCCGTGCCCCGGAGTTCCTGACCACGGCCTTTCTACTCGCGGCTGTCGGTTTGCTGGTCCATTTCATGGTCGAGGTATGATGCCTACACCCACGATACCGTATGCCGAATTGCCCCTGGATGCACAACTGGTCCATGTGCTGGCGGCCTTTCTGCTCCTCGTCGCCTTCGCCATGCTGGCGCAGCGGCGTATCCTGGCCCTAATCCACCTCTTCGCATGGCAGGGTCTGGTGCTCACCTTGAGTACCGCCACCGTCGCGGCCGTCTCGGGCCAACATCACCTATACTACTCAGCGGTCCTGACGATGCTGCTCAAGGTCTGGATCCTTCCTCACGTTCTACACCGGCTGGTCGTTCGCCTGCATCTGCTTCGGGAGATCGAGGCCCTCATCAATATCCCGGCCACGATGCTGCTGGGCCTGGTGCTCGTGATCTTCGCCTTCGGGCTCGCGACCCCCATCTCCGCGCTGGCGAGCACGGTCACGAAGAGCTTGATTGGGATTGCGCTCGCCTCGGTGCTGCTCTCCTTTCTCATGATGATCACGCGCCGCCAGGCAGTCACCCAGGTCATCGGTTTTCTCGCCATGGAGAATGGGCTCTTCTTCGCCGCCACCAGCACCACCTACGGCATGCCCATGGTGGTCGAGCTTGGAGTTGCCCTGGACGTACTGATCGGTGCGGCCATCATGGGCATTTTCTTCTTCCATATCCGTGAAGCCTTCGACAGCTTGGACCTCACGCATCTCGAACAGCTACGGGAGCGGTAACGTGTTCTTGTACCTGGTACTGGGCATCCCGCTCGCCGGCATGGTGCTGTTGGCCTTTCTGGGGCATAGGCAAGTCGGTGCGACGCTTAACATCGGTGTGAGCGCGCTCACCTTGTTCGCCGCCGGTGCGCTCACCCTGCAGGTCACGCGAACGGGTCCGATGAAGGTATTGAACGAGCAGTTCTTCGTGGACGCGTTCAACGTGTTCCTGGTGGTCTTGACGGCCTTCGTGTCTCTGACTACTGCGCTCTTCTCGCGACCCTACATGCGGGTGGAGGAACACCACGGTCGGCTGACCGCCCGGCGGCTGCGCCTCTACCACAGCATGTATCAGTTGTTTATGTTCACCATGTTGCTCGCGCTTTTGACCAACAACGTGGGGATCCTCTGGGTAGCGATGGAAGGCGCTACCCTCGCCACGGTGCTGCTGGTCAGTCTCTACCGGACGCCGGCGAGCATCGAAGCGGCCTGGAAGTATTTCATCCTGTGCGGTGTCGGCATCGCTCAGGCCTTGTTTGGCACCATCCTGCTCTACTTCGCGGCGGAGAAGGTCCTGGGCACGGGCGGCACGGCCCTCTTGTGGACGCATCTCAACGAGGTGCGCACGAGCCTGGAACCCCAGGTGTTAAGCCTAGCCTTCATTTTTCTACTAATAGGTTATGGGACCAAGGTAGGGCTCGCGCCCGTACATAATTGGTTACCGGATGCCCACTCGGAAGGGCCGACGCCGGTGTCTGCCGTGCTCTCGGGGCTGCTCTTGAATGTGGCCCTCTATGCCTTGGTGCGTGCCAAGGTCTTAGTGGACGGCGCCCTGGGTA
>JBOIDL010000227.1:0-5733 GCA_050740435.1 Gammaproteobacteria bacterium | reverse complement strand
CCTTAAAGTCATCGACGACCCGCGGGTGACCTTGCGCTTGCGAGACCTCCTTGCGGCCATCAGCTGCCTTGATGAACTCATCCGAAACCACTGCCTCTCAGAGTAAAATTCGTGGGGATCTCACAGCATCAGAACCTATTACCGGCATCGACGAGACGCTTGATTCTGTCAGCGCGCTCCAAGTGCATGTGTTCGGGTGCAAGACAGCGGCGCGTGCCTTCCAGGAGGGATTGATCCTGGGCGGGGACGAGCCGTTCGACTCGATCGTCGGACGTACTTCACTCGGCTGGGCGGTGCTGCGGGAGTGCAGCTATCCGCCCGATCCGGGCGATCCGACCGTGGCGGTCATTACCTACCCGTGGCGAGACGCCGAGGAGGAGGCGCGACCGGGTTGAGCCCGGTGGCTTCACTCACCCCGCGCCGTGGGGAATCCCTCCTCCACGGCGGGCGGGTCTCCCCAGGCTGGGGATCGACCTCGGGGAAAGGAACCTAGCCCTTGATGGTGTTGTGACCCGTGCGGCTCGGGTATAAAGCCGTGCCTTTGCTGTTCGCAGGAACAGCTCCTATGCCACAGCGTGCCTGCGTTGTCCTGTGGCCGGCCGCAAGGCCGTTGCAGGCATTCATCCACACCGCGGGGTGGCTCGAGCCCCCTGGCGGGGTCTGGGCACTCCGCATTCTTTAACTTGAAAGGAGGTGCCCTATGCGATGGTTATTTACCTATAACAGCACTAAGCAGGAGCTCATCCGCGCGCTCTTGGGCGAGCCCATCATGGAGGTGGCGCCATGAGCGCCGCCGTCCAGTGGGTAGACCTTGGGGCCGAGGAAGACCGCGTCATCGGCCGGGCGCTTGAGATCCTGACCCGCCGCCATGCCCGGGGTAAACCGCTAACGGACCCCGACACCACTCGGGCCTACCTGCGCCTGTGGCTGGCGGAACGGCCGTGCGAGATCTTCGGCGCGATCTTCCTTGACACCAAGCATCGCGTAATCGCGTTCGAGGAATTATTCCACGGCACGATCGACGGTGCCTCGGTCTACCCGCGGGTTGTGGTTCAACGGGCGTTAGGGCACAACGCCGCGGCGCTTGTTGCGTACCACAATCATCCAAGTGGGTGCGCCGAGCCCAGCCGGGCGGACGAGGTCCTGACCCACCGGCTCAGGGATGCGCTCGCGCTACTCGACATCCGCCTCCTCGACCATTTCGTGGTCTCGGCCGAGGGTTCGGTGTCGATGGCCGAGCGCGGACTCATCTGACCTCTGTGATGAACCGGCAAGGAGGGCGCGCCGGTAGCTCAATCGCCCCCACATCAGGCCGCCTGGGAGGTTCCATCACACCTCCCGGGCGGCGGGATGTGTCCTAATCAACGGAACGATAACGATGGGATTGATATTGAAGTAGTTTGAG
Source organism: Gammaproteobacteria bacterium (assembly GCA_050740435.1). GTDB lineage: Bacteria > Pseudomonadota > Gammaproteobacteria > JACCXJ01 > JACCXJ01 > USCg-Taylor. The sequence goes on along the minus strand of JBOIDL010000227.1, from coordinate 4,328 downwards.
GCACGACGTTCGCTGTGCTGACGTAGTTACCCCGGACGGTACGATAAAACGTTGGCGGCCACTGTTATTTCTTAGAGTGGCTGTGGTAGCCGGGCGCAACCATTCCTTGTTGAGGCAGTTTCGTTAGGCCGCCACATGAAAGCTAGGGCTAGGGAGTGGCGCTGTTGGGCGTGCCGAGGATGCAATCATTGGCATATCGTCGTACGTCCGACCATGCAAGGTACGTCCAGTCCGATCCTTGCGAATACCCCCCCATTGCTTGAAAAAGAAGTACACGTTCTTGGCCCGACATTGCCGATAGATGTCTTCAACCCAATCCGCCTGCATTGGTCGCGCATTCGGCCCGGATTCTCCCCCCACAATCACCCAATGGATACCATCGAGCGGAAGATTGGGCAACGGGGCCAGCAAAGGCTCGCATGAGACAAATCTCACCGTCGCCGGAACGTGCCTCAAATCATGCACGCGCTGGACTACCTGTTCGTTCTCGACACTCACACCCATCCACACGTTCTGCGGCCAAGGGAGCCGCTGCGCCATGCCGCGCAGCCTGACGCTGCGCTTCGTGAGTACTTGAAACGTATGCTGCGGGCACGCGCACATGGTGTTAAAGACCTTGCCGATGAACTCTTCCGGTACTGCGTCCTCGAAAAGATCACTCATTGAATTGACGAAGATAAGAGAGGGCTTACTCCAACGCTTGGGTAACTCGATCAGATCATGATGGAGCGTTGGCTTAAACGCATATCTGTACCGCTCCACTCCCATTGCGTACAGACGCTTCGCCATGCGCTCGGCGTAGCAATGCTTGCACCCGGCGCTCACTTTCACGCAGCCGGTGACGGGATTCCAGGTCTTTTCAGTCCACTCGATGTTCGATACTGTCGCCATAACAAAGTCGCTTTAGGGTTCGGCTCACTCTTTTAGGATATCCTGAGCGATTTTCACCGCGACTTTTCCGCCTTTGATGTTGGAAGCGCAGAAGCACAGAAGATACAAGGGATTGTTCTTCGAATTTCGCAGTATTAGACCTTTAGCAACGTACGGAAAGATCCTGTTTAGCCGCTCCTCAATGAACTTCACAATCGCCTGCTCGGACGCGTCGCGCACAAGCTGACCCTCCGGCTCGCCAAAGAGTGTCGTTTGCTTTTCCTTGCGATAAAAACGATCGCGCCAGTCCGCCGTTCCTAAAATCGCATCAAGCCGCCTTTGCCATGCGTCATCAATGACTCCGTCACGCGTGAGAGTGCGCGCTACACCAATACCAAGGGGAAAGAGGTACCAAAGATCCACCCCGCCCGTTTTTGCCAGCGCCTCGACGGTTTCCCAATCGACTTGCATTCCAAACGGATCGAGAAAGACGACTGCTCGCTCTTTTTTCCAGTCACGCTGCGCAGACCACTGCTTCAGGCTGACGTTCGCGTCTGCCAGGTCGAACGTACACCGATCGACTATCGCTGGATACGTGGTCTCGACAAGCTCTTTAAGCGCCTGAATTCGCTTCTTCGACTTCTCAATGAACCGATACCGGTCGAACGGACTTCCAAGACCTAGCGCGATCGCTGTGCTTCCGTCACGGTAACTATGCCCGTCTGCGTCTCCATAAACCTCTGCGAAAATCGGCGTTGCCGGTTGTTCCTTGGTTGCTCGTTTACCGGTACCCGCAAATGCGTCTACGTACCATGTCGTGAAATACTTCGCTTTCGGATTTCTTGTGAAAATCGTCCGGTACGCCGAAAGGTATTTGCGAAGGCTGGTGAGCTTTCTTTCCGTCCACTTGCCACCGTAAGTGTCCATTACCAAGCCTGCGCCTTCTTGGCAGCATACCTTCGGAACTGCGCCACTACCACGCCGAAGATTTCAAGGTCTTCCTTTGGTCGAATCGTACGATACGCCGGGTTGTGAGGCCGCAAGACAGGTTTTCCCTGTTCATGGCCCAGCTCTTTCAGCGTGAATTCGTTGTCGACTAGCGCGACAACAAAATCACCTGTCTTTACCTCTGCACCGCGCTCCACGACTGCGACATCACCGTCGAAGATCCCAGCATTTTTCATGGAATCGCCTTTTACGGATACGAGCACCGTGCGCGACGGCTTACGAATCAATACCTGGTCGATGCTAATTACGTCTCCGCCCGCATCGCTGACTGCGGTTGGCTGACCCGCGGCTACTCTCTCTGTCGCCATTGGTCGAGCCAAGAACTCCTCCGTTGGCGCAATTCGGTTTTCTCCCGTTCGCCGTAGAAAGCCACGGAGGTTTAGGCGCTGTACAAGCCTCACCGCCGCGTACTTCGACCGAAATCCAAGCAGGCAGGCGATTTTTGCGTAGCTCGGCAAAACACGATTTTCGGCATAGTAGTCGCGCAGTGCATTCAGGTAAGCCGGATCGTTATTCGGACGGGCCATAAAGTTATATTAGTGTACGTCCGTACACTTTGTCAAGTGATTTGTGGATTGTGGGTGTACGACAGCCTTTCGATAGCATGGGTACGTTCTTGACCTGCGTGCCGCGTGCCGGGCGTGACCGTTCTAATCGTCGAGCAGAAGGTACGAGAGGTACTCAAAGTCGCTCAGCGCGTTTACGTCCTACGTAACGGCCAGGTGTCTTTTTCAGGTTCGACAGATGAGCTTTCGGATGATGTGAAGCTGTGCGAAGTCTATTTGTGATACTCGTTGGTGAAACACTCGAGTTCCCGCCCGCTTAGCGCCTCCGCCACCTAATCACATTTAAACCCCTTGTCGAAAACCCTCAGAAACGGATTTAGGGTTTTCCCTTGTCCGACTCGATTGAGCGGCGTAAACCTCCTGCGTGATGCGACGCATTGCGAGGAGGCAATTTAGAAATGCCACACCGTCTCTCCTTCGTGCTTTTCGGCATGCTGGTCTCGTGCACAGCCTTCGCCGCCGGGCTCGATCCGGTGCGTGTCGGGCGCTATTCCGCCCTGGTCCCCGGACCCTCGCCCGAGCAAGTCGATCCCTTTGCGCTTCCTATCGATACGGAGTTCTCCTCCTCCGCGCAAACCGTAGGTCACGCACTGAAACAGGTGCTCGCCCGCAGTGGCTACCGCCTAGCAAGCCTCGACGCCTCCTGTCCCTCGTTGCCCACCCTGCTCGGCTGGCCTTTGCCAGCGGTGCACCGAACGCTCGGGCCCATGCGCCTCGATGAGGCGCTCAAGACCCTGGCGGGACCCGCGCATTATCTCGTGGTCGATCCGGTGCACCGGCTGGTCTCTTTTGAGCTGCGGGAACCATATCAGGGCTTGGTGCAGACTGCCGCCCTGCCATCGCATACAGAGCAGTTACCGGCGCTTCTGCGTATGAAGCCAGAGCCGGTCGCCTTTGCAGCGAATGCCATCCACCGAATCGGTCCGATCTCACCCGGCGCCGAGCTTTGGCCAATCGCTGCTGAACTCCGCAAGGTCTTCCGAGCCACGACCGAGCAAGTGATGGTCGGTCTCTTCGAAACTAATCCCGAGAGCTTCTGCTACCAGAACCTCCACTGCTTGAAGGTCCGCGCTTACCTCGACCCGCCGGCGAAGGCGCGGGTGGTAGCGATGGAACCCGCCGCCGCGCATAGCACCGTGCAGCGTCAGTTAGAGACCTGGCGCCGTCGCACTCGCCTGCCGCGAAGCGGCGGAGTGGCATGGACACCGCCGGCAATTGCAGGGATGCATACTTCACAGGCGATCCCATGACACGCGCATTACTGCTGTTCATCCTCATAGGGGTCCTGTCGGCTTGTGCGACGCCCACGATCCACGAGCGTGCGCTAACCCCCAAGTCCACCGCGGCGCAGACGCCGCCACCACCCTGCCGGGCGCCCGAGCATCTGGTGCGCGACTTGACTGTCCGTTGGGACGTACGGAGCTATCTGGTAGGTCACTGTCCGGGCGCCAAGGGATCTCCACTGGCGGCCGAACACGAACCCACGAGCCCCGCTACCGGACTCGATCTCACCGATACCGAGATCCGCGACCCATGAGATCCCGGGCGAGCGAGCTTGGGGCCTCGGGAGTCGCCCTGGCTGTGATCTGGGTCTGTCCCGCCGGGCTCCTGGCCGAGGAGTCGCGCACCGTACCCGAAGCGACGCACATCGAGCACTCGCACCCCGTGTTAACCCAAGTCGAGCAGTCAAAGCGCTGGGGGCTGACGGGCGAGGACTGGCAGCGCTATGAGCGCTTGATGACCGGCCCGCGAGGTATCTGGAGTCCCCATCTCGATCCGGTGACGGCGCTTGGGGTGCATGCCGAGAGCGACGCCGAGCGCAGGCGGTATGCCGAGATCCTGGTGCGGCTCGAACGCGAGCGTACGGAACGGGAATTCGCCTTC
>JBOIDL010000226.1:0-5785 GCA_050740435.1 Gammaproteobacteria bacterium | reverse complement strand
CGCCTATGCAAATGGCCGTGAAACGCAAGCGGGTTTGATGCGTTATTTCAATTTTTACAACGAGCGCCGGCTGCACCAGTCGTTAGACTACCGAACACCCGATGAGATTTACTTCGCCACCGCCGCCACCGAGCCCTTCGCGGTTGCCGCCTGACGAACGAGCTGAACGCCATGAGTCGCACAGATCGATTTTCCGGGGATGCCAAGGTAGCGGGTACCTGGAGATCTCGGCTCTACGGGGACCGAGATCCGATATCGGTCCTCGAACTGACGTTCGGTAACGGGCTCAAGATCTAAGATGAGCGGTGGCCCAAGAAGGAGCTGGTGGGGGAGGGGGACGTCGCGGACGAGGTTCGAGCGGCGACCGCCATAGAGGTTACTAAGTTCCGGAAAGAACTGACAAATGGTCGTATCACCCACCGGCTGCCCAGCCCGAGCCAAGCTCCCCGCGATCCTCGCGGCCAGTGATTGCTCCTGCACAAGGCGGTCAGTGACTAGCTTCGAAGTAGCATCCATCACGATTCGGTTCCTCACATGCCGCGTGCATGGTCTCCCTCTAGAGAAAGTTAAGACTTCGCCTACATTCCCCGGCGCGGCCCAACGCCGAAGCTCAGCCGCGCGAGGTACGAGCGTCGGCTGGAGCGCCTTGTTGGGCGTTTTCTTCTGACGTTACTTTCCATCGTGCCTGAATCGTATCGCCGGAAAAGTCCGCTCCGCAGTCCCATTCGACAAAGTATCTCCCATTGTAAATTCGTTCAAACTCACTTCTGTCCTTCAACGGAGCGAAGGCCTCTGATTCCAGGTAAGGCTTAACATCAAACAAACCTGTTTTTCCATTTTCTGTTTTGATGTACAGCACGTAATTGTCTTTTGGCACAACTTCTATAATGTTCATTGGTCAAGGCCTCGAATTGGGAACGGCTTCTTGCCATTAACAGCCAATTGCCAGTCCGCGAGTAAATCATCTTGATGTATCTCGATCCATGCGACGACTAACTTATGCTTCTTTGGCGGTAGCTCGCCGGCCAGTACGACACCATCCAAAATAGAGTACACGGCCACCTGACCCTGATATTCAGCATGGATATGTGGCACGTTGTGCTTGTCCGTATCATAGAAAAACATTCGGATAAGAATGCCATAGAACATCGAGATTGTAGGCATGATAACGATTTTCTACTGTTACGCTCAACGTTCGCGTTGAACGGCGCGCCACTCTTTGGCGCGTCCGCTTTCGAACGCGCGGTTAGGAAGCTGCGCCTTCAGATAGTTGACAAACGACGAACAAGATACAAGAAAGTACCGCGCATCCGCAGCCGTTAGATTTGGTTCGTCAAGCATTGCATGTCGAATGCCTTGTTCGTCGCTTGTATAGCCGTACAGCTTTAGGAAGCCTTCCTTGAGAGCCGGATGCAGTTGGCCGCTCTTCTCGATAGTCTTCAGCGCGTCGCCGAGCGTTGCCTTCTGACTCCCTGAAACCACGCGAGCAATGCTCTCGACTGCCGAAATCGACTCTTTAATGGAGTTTCGGTAGTCCGGGTTTTCACGATCCGCGTAAAGCTCCAGCGCACGATCGATATGAGCCGACACCCCTGCAAATCGGGAATCTTTTGCTGCCTCTTCGATCATCGCAATTTCTTCTTGGCTTGTGACATTAGCCAGGTGCCCGGCCACAAACCTGTACCCAGAAAGCTCTCGTTCGAGAATGGCATTGAGGAACTCGGCAAGCCGAGGCGTAGAGCGCTTGCGCTCAGAGACAATGAATTCCAAGAAGTCGTAGACCTCGTTCCACTGGCATGAGAAGAAGTACTCTCGTATGGCAGCGAGAATCTTGCTCGTTCGGTCTGGACGCGAATCGATTGGCTTCTTAAAGTAGTGGAACCAAAGCGACCGGCTCAGAGGCTCAATGTGTGGTTTGCCCGTGCTGGCGATAGAGGAAGTCGTCCGTGGACCAAAGCGCGACATCAAGAGTGTTCCAGAGAGAGTTCCGCAGCGTCTCGTTCATCGAGTCGATCTGGATGATCTCGGAGACCGGCTTGATCCCTTTGCGCTCGCTAAATGACTTCACGAGTTCTGGGCACCTCCGCGGTAGGGACGCCGGTTACCCGGCGCCCCCCGCACAGACCCCGGCGTGCAGTATTCCCGCACCGGGTTCCTCAGTCGTACTCGCTACCGCGATACAAGGCGAAACCCTCATGCAAACACCCGTGGATGTCTGAGTTCGGTGATACGAGGCACCGCGATAGCGACAAACCCAAGGACACATTGAAACTGCCCCACTCCTACGGTTTAGCCATTTGAACGCACAATCCATGGCCCATGGGTAGAAGCGATACAGCGAACGCGAATTACCGCGCACACCGTAATAATTGTAGTGGCCCCGTAACCGAGCATTGAGCCGCTTGAAGAACTCACACCCCGGCAGATGCCGGCTAAGCTTAATCCACTCCTTTATCCGATGACACGCCCCCTGTAAGCGCTTGCGCGCCGTGCGCCGCATAACGCGGGGCGCACCCTCACGGTTTTCCTTCCAATAGAATTCAAGCCCGAGAAAGGTAAACCTCCGCTTCATGCTCGGATGGAAACGGCTGAAACGCAAGAGACGCGTCTTCTCCGATGCGAGCGCCAGGTTGAACTTCTCCAACCGTTTTGCCAACACACGGTAGAACGCTTCTGCATCATCTTGGTAGCGGAACGCGCACACCCAATCGTCCGCGTAGCGGCATAGCAGCGCCTCGCCATGACAGTACGGCTTGACGACCTTCTCAAACCACAGGTCGAGCGCATAATGCAAATACACGTTCGCTAAAACGGGTGAAACATTTCCGCCTTGGGGCGTCCCTGTCTCCGGATGCGCAACCTCGCCATCCGTCTCTAGGATACCCGCCTTCAGCCATTTTCGGATAAGACCCAGAAAGGCCCGGTCATCGACGCGCAAGCTCAGCATCTTGAGTAGCCACGTATGGTCCATGTGGGTGAAGAAGCCCTGAACGTCGGCCTCGACCACATACCCATAGCACCCGTATTGCAGGTCGAAGGTGAGGTCCTTGACCGCCTCCCTCGCTCCGCGTCCCGGGCGGTAGCCGTAACTGCAACTCAAGAACTCCTGTTCATAAATCGCCGTCAGCAGCTTCGCACAGGCCACTTGAAGTAGCTTGTCTTCGAGGACCGGTATCCCTAGAGGCCTCTCTTTGCCGTTCTCCTTAGGAATGTACTTTCGCCGCACCAGTCTTGCGCGGTAACGCTTGGTCTTTACGCGCTCCACCAGCCCCTCTATGTTGGCCTCCAGGTCCTTCCCATAGTCACCGGCCGTCACTCCATCCACACCACTGGCCGCGTCCCGATTCAACTCCTGCCAACACGCTAAGAGATATTCCTTGGTCAGACACCGGTACAGATCCCTGAAACGATGTTGCTTGTCAGCTTTCGCCTTGTTAGCTATTCCCTGCAGGAAGGTTGGCTTGCATAACTCCGATCCGACAGTGTCCGGTGCAAGTGGCCTTTGCAGGCTACGTACTTCTGTCAAGTCCTTCCCCCTGTATCCGGATTTCCCGGACTCCGAGTACTATGCTTGATAAGATTCCCCAGCAGCATCCGGCGGGCTTTCCCTTTCACAGTAATGCCTCGCCTACCCACACTACATTCCAACCCAACGCTTAGGTTCCCGCTTAACCCCGTCTCCGGGTTTCCCCTTCCGTGCCTCAATAGCGATATACCTTACATTGGGCCTTCCCACAGTCAGGAGCCGATGGGGCCTCCCAAGTTCTCGAACGTATCTCTTCCTGCATGCCACGGCCTGAGGACTCCGGCGGACTTCCACACCCTTGCCCATTCGGGTGCTTCGTGTTGGCTTCGGGCACGTTAAAACCCTCGCCATCCGCTAACCAAGCTTATCTCGAAGCTGTACCAGCACTTCAGGGTACGCGGTTACCCCTACGGCCTACAGGATACTCTGTGTACGCTTCGCCCATCTTGTTCGCGTCAATACAGCTGCCTCTAACGCTCGAAGTCGTTTGGTAAATTTTCGTGTGTTTATTTCATTCCATCCGAGAGTGCCGCCCAAGTACGCAAGTGCGATCGCGGCTATAGACCATGGGGCTCATTTGGGTCCCGAGAGGTTTGTGGAAAAGCTGAATCCCTACGACGCCCATCATGACGGCAGCGGTAATCCCAATCGCCTGAGCCACGTATGATCGTGCCGCGAACACTTCGGCCCTCAATGTGTTGTATTTCGCCATAAGGATCGAGACTTTTTGACTGCCATCCATAGCACTGGTCACCTGAGGTGACTGCGCTTTCATGACGCCCAACGCAAAGCTAACCGGCGCGCGGTTTATGCGCGTCCGGGTTGAGCGAAAAGTTAGAGAGTAAAGTTGACTATGCCCCCATAAAGTTGTCATTCTGTGCTTTTTCCGCTCGAAGCCACGCTCAGCCTTCTCCAGCCATCACTTTAGCGGCGTAGTCCTCGTTCGTGATGACACCACCCGCGTTCTCGGCTTTGCCCTGATCCCGGGGCGGCAGCACATCCTGTAGCGCATCGATACGCTTCCATTGCGCGAACGGCGTCTCGCAGGCTGGTTTCGGCACGTAATGTGAAATCGCTACTTTTTGGTAACGGTGTATATAGCGCGGACAATTAACAAAGATTTCCGAGACCGCAACACGCACGATCAAATCCGCGCCAGAGTACGCTTTCGTGAGCGGATCTCCTTCCATGAAAGAAGCTGTGCCGTGAAGCCTCAAGCGATTGGGTTTCTCGAAATCGAGGAACAGCATGCCGATTTTGGCTGTAGCGCTTATGTTGCCCATCGATAGGAACATGCCATTGCCATCGTAGCTCGGGAAGGCGATGCTTTTGGTGTCCAAGACTTTAATGAATCCTGGTTCGCCGCCTTTGTAAGAGCACGTAGGTTGACCATGTTCATCGACGGAAGCGAGGAAAAACATGTCCCTGCTTTCGATGAAGAGCTTGTCGGACTCCTGAATTTCCGTGTGTACCGTAATCGCAGCTACGCGATCGGCCAGCGCGCGCGTCTCAAAACGATCTTGCACCGCGCGGTGATGGTCATCGAAAAATTCGCTCATGTTTGCTCTCCTAACAGTGACAGCCAGAACTCTAACGCCCAAGATCAGCCGTCGGCCGCCCCGGTAGCTTGGAAGAACCAAGGGCTTTCACGGCCGCTCGGCTGCAGCGCCCGGTTCAAGTAAGCCGCTACGCGGCAGATTTGGTTCATTGAGGTTGGCTGTCGCAATGTAGTTTGCCATCGGTTGATCGGCGGCCGCTCTTTAGCCCTCACTTCAACTCTGTTTTCCTGTCCGAAGTCCGCGGAATGTCCCGGACTTCCATTCCCCCATACGACAGGAGAACTGCCATGATGAAAGCTTGGTACGAAAAGTCAATCAATGCCCTTCAGCTCAACGGGAAAGGCGAGCGCACCCAAGAAGCTTACACCCGCTCTGTGCGCATGCTGGTTGAGTTCTATCACAAAACCCGGGATCTCATCACCGAGGAGGAGCTGCAACACTACTTCCTTCACCGGCGCAATGTTGACCAGTGGTCGCCCGCCACCCTGCGGATCTGTTACAGCGGGCTGCGGTTCTTCTTCGAGCATGTCCTGCATCGCGACTGGCATACGCTCAAGCTTATCCACCCTAACATTGCAAAAAATCCGGTTGTTCGGCGGCTCACGCGGCTTTCAAAGCCGCCAGGTAATGCAACAGTTCCTCCTGGACCGCTTGATTGGCTGACATAGTGAGGGTGAGCTGTCCTTGCGGACGTATTAAA
>JBOIDL010000225.1:0-5953 GCA_050740435.1 Gammaproteobacteria bacterium | reverse complement strand
GGCGCGTTCCATACCGGTCCCGACCAGCGGCATCTGCGCGCGCAGCGTGGGCACGGCTTGGCGCTGCATGTTGGAGCCCATGAGCGCGCGATTGGCATCGTCATGCTCGAGGAAGGGAATGAGCGACGCCGCCACCGACACGATCTGCTTCGGCGAGACATCCATGTACTCGACCTTATCGGGCGTCGACAAGCTGAATTCATTCTGATAGCGGCACGAGACCAGGTCATCGATGAGCCGGCCGCCGGCATCCAGCTTCGCGTTTGCTTGGGCGATGACGTACTGGCCCTCCTCGATAGCGGACAGGTATTCCACCTCGGTCGTCACCTTGCTGTCCGCGACTTTTCGGTAGGGCGTCTCGAGGAAACCGTAACGGTTAGTCCGCGCGTACACCGCGAGCGAATTAATCAAACCGATATTCGGTCCTTCCGGCGTCTCGATCGGACACACCCGGCCATAATGCGTGGGGTGCACATCGCGCACCTCGAAACCGGCCCGCTCGCGGGTAAGTCCTCCGGGACCGAGCGCGGAGATGCGGCGTTTGTGCGTGACCTCCGACAGCGGGTTGTTCTGATCCATGAATTGCGACAACTGACTCGAGCCGAAAAACTCCTTGATGACCGCCGACACCGGTTTCGCGTTGATGAGCTCCTGCGGCATGGTCCCCTCCGACTCCGCAAGGCTCAAGCGCTCCTTGACTGCCCGCTCGACCCGCACCAAGCCGATGCGAAACTGGTTTTCGACCATTTCGCCCACGCTGCGCACGCGTCTATTTCCAAGGTGGTCGATGTCATCGACGGTTCCGTTTCCGTTACGGATATCGATTAACACCTTGAGCACATCGATGATGTCTTCCTTCGACAGTACGCTTGCTCCCTCCGGCTCCGCGCGACCGACCCGCCGATTGAACTTCATGCGGCCCACCGCGGATAAATCATAGCGGTCAGGGCTGAAAAACAGGTTCTTAAACAGGCTATCGGCAGCTTCCCGTGTCGGCGGTTCGCCGGGACGCATCATGCGGTAGATCTCCACCTGCGCCTCCGCCGCGGAGCGCGTCGGATCGACACGCAAGGTGTCCGAGATGTAAGCCCCGCGGTCCAAATCGTTGGCATAGATCGTGGTCATGGACATAATGCCGCAGGCGCTGCATTTTTCCAAGAATTCGTGGCTGACCGGATCATTCGCTTGTGCCACGATCTCCCCGGTATTGGAATCCACGACATCGCTGACCAGCACCTTTCCGAGCAGGTAATCGCGTGGCACCACGATGTGCTTTAGCCCCGCCTTCTTGAGCGCATTGACGTGCCGAACCGTGATACGCCGGTCCTTCTCGACCAGAATCTGATTCTGATCATCCTTGATATCGAAGGCCAGCGTCTCGCCCCGCAACCGTTCCGCGATGAGCTCCATTTTGATCGTGCGTTTGCTGATCTCAAAGACGATCTTTTCGAAGAAAACGTCGAGGATTTCCGCGGGCGAGTAGCCGAGCGCGCGCAGTAGGATAGTCGCCGGGATCTTCCTGCGCCTATCGATGCGCACGAACAGATAGTCCTTGGGGTCAAACTCGAAATCCAGCCATGAACCCCGATAGGGAATGACTCGCGTCGAGAACAGTAATTTACCCGAGGAATGCGTTTTGCCTTTATCGTGCTCGAAAAATACACCAGGCGATCGATGCAACTGCGAAACGATGACGCGCTCGGTGCCGTTGATGACGAAGGTGCCGTTGCTCGTCATGAGCGGCAATTCGCCCAGGTAAACTTCTTGCTCCTTGATGTCCTTGACGGTGCGTGCCGCGCCCGACTCCTTGTCATGAATAACGAGCCTGACCTTCACTCGCAATGCCGCGGCATAGGTGAGCCCTCGCACCTGACATTCCTTCACATCGAATATAGGCGTACCGAGGCGGTAGCTGACGTATTCGAGCAGCGCGTTTCCGGAGTAGCTCACGATCGGAAAGACCGATTTAAATGCGGCATGCAAACCCCTGTCTACGCGCGTGTCTGGCGCGCTATCGGCTTGCAGGAAATCCCGGTAGGAATCGATTTGCGTCGTCAACAAATAGGGAACGTCGAGTATGCTTGGACGCTTACCGAAATCCTTACGAATACGCTTTTTCTCTGTGTACGAATAGGCCATCGTTAAGATCCGCGTTCTAAAGGGCTATAGCACGGCCGGTGATCTGCGTCACCAGCCGCATGGGCGTGAGAGTTTGTGAAAAAACCTACTGCGCTCGGGATGTCGTGTTCCGGCGGTGCTCGGAATCCTCATGTATATCAACATACACTCCGGTTCCTGCGCTCCGGCGGAACGCGACCTCCTCTCGCTCGCGACGGTTCTTTCACAAACTCTGAGCAGACAACCGACGAGGTGTCCGCTGTTACTTGACCTCGACCGTCGCACCCGCCTCTTGGAGTTGCTTCTTGATGGTTTCCGCTTCCTCCTTCGGCACCGCTTCCTTGACCGCCGAGGGAATGCCTTCGACCAGGTCCTTAGCTTCTTTGAGTCCAAGGCCGGTAATCGCGCGCACTGTCTTGATCACGCCGACTTTGTTTTCTCCGAAGCTCGTCATCAGCACGGTGAACTCGGTTTGCTCTTCCACTGCCGCCGCGGGTGTCCCTCCGGCGCCGGCGGCCACCGGCGCGACCGCGACCGCGGCTGACACCCCGAACTTTTCTTCCATAGCCTCGACAAGGTCCACCACTTCGAGAACCGTCATCTTGGAAATGGCCTCCAAGATCTCTACTTTTGACACTGCCATGATAGCTAAGCCTCCTAACAAAAAATGCCTGTGACTATGAATTAAGCCGCTTGCTTCTGATCGCGTACCGCCGCCAGCACGCGCACCAACCGGGTATGCGGTTCGGCCAGCGTCCGCACGAGCTTGGCTACCGGGGCCTGCATGACCGCCATCAGACGGCTGATAGCCTCTGCCCGCGTGGGGAGGCTCGCAACCGCCTTGATGGCGCTCGGATCGAGCAGCTTTCCGCCGAGCGCGACCAATCGCACGACGAGTTTATCGTTTCTTTTCGCGAACTCGTCGATCACTCGTGCGGCAGCCCCGGGATCCTCGCCCGCGAACGCCAATACCAGCGGTCCCACCAAACCTTCACGCATACACGAAAATTGGGTGTCGGACACCGCCCTGCGCGCCAGCGTGTTTCTCACCACGCGCAAATAAACGCTCGCTTTGCGCGCCGCGTTGCGCAAGTCCGTCATTTGAGCGACGGATAATCCCGCGTATTCGGCGGCGACCGCGGAATTAGCGCTACGCGCGACTTCCGCCACCTCGGCTACGATAGCCTGCTTTGCTTCCAAATTAAGCTTCACACCTGCCCTCCTGTTTAAGACACTTCCGCCTCTCGCAGATCGCCAGCGGACTGGCTAAATCACCAACTCAGTCATCTTCTCGTAGACTGGCGTCTTACCCAGGACTCCGGCCCGCCGCGCGCGGCCTAGGTCCCGGCGATGCTGACTCGATCCAACTGGATGCCCGGCCCCATGGTGCTGGCGACGCTCACCTTCTTCAGGTAAACACCTTTCGCTGCCGCCGGCTTGGCCTTGATGAGGGCGGCGACAATCGTCGCCAGGTTCTCCTTCAGGGTGCCAGCCTCGAACGAAACCTTGCCGATACAGCAATGGACTATACCGGATTTATCGCTCTTGAAACGCACTTGTCCGGCCTTCGCGTTTCTTACCGCCGTAGCTACATCCGGGGTGACGGTGCCGACCTTGGGATTCGGCATCAGGCCGCGCGGTCCCAGGATTTTACCGAGTTGACCCACGATGGCCATGCTCTCGGGTGCGGCGACGGCCACATCGAAATCGATCTGACCCCCCTTCACTTGTTGGGCCAGATCTTGGAGTCCCACGATGTCGGCGCCCGCGGCGCGCGCCGCCTCGGCCTTGGCGCCCTCGGCGAACACGGCGACCCGCACCTGTTTTCCGGTGCCATGAGGCAAGACGATGGCGCCCCGCACCGACTGGTCCGATTTGCGTGCGTCGATACTCAGGTTGATCGCCACTTCGACCGATTCATCGAACTTCGCGGAGGCGGCCTCTTTGAGGAGTCGCAGGCCCTCATCCACGGCATACTGTTGACCCGCGACGACTCTTTCCCGCGCCGCTTTCCTTCGTTTACTGAGCTTGGCCATGACTAAACTCCCTCGACTTCAATACCCATACTGCGCGCGGTACCGGCGATGGTGCGCATAGCCGCCTCCCCGCTCGCGGCCGTCAAATCCGGTTCCTTGGTCTTGGCGATCGTTTCGAGCTGCACCCGCGTGACCCGTCCGATCTTGTTGCTGTTCGGGGTGCTGCTGCCTTTTTCGAGTCCCAAGGCCTTGCGCAGCAGCACCGATGCGGGCGGGGTCTTGCTAATAAACGTAAAACTTCGGTCCGCGAAGACGGTGATGACCACCGGAGTCGGCAATCCCGGCTCGAGCCCTTGTGTATGGGCGTTGAAGGCCTTGCAGAACTCCATGATATTCACACCGTGCTGGCCCAGGGCCGGACCAACCGGCGGGCTCGGGTTTGCCTTGCCCGCGGGGACTTGCAGCTTTACGTACGCCTGTATTTTCTTTGCCACGTGTGCCTCTCTTGAGTGAGCATCCCGTTGCGCAAACCCCTGCGCTCCGTCATTCCTTCTCGACCTGACTAAACTCCAGCTCCACGGGCGTCGCGCGACCGAAGATTAACACCGCCACGCGTAAGCGGTTTTTTTCGTAGTTCACTTCTTCGACCACACCGCTGAAATCGGTGAACGGCCCTTCCTTAACCCGCACCACTTCGCCCACCTCGAACAATACCTTTGGCCGCGGCCTATCGGTGCCTTCCTGCATGCGATGCAAGATTTTTTCGGCTTCCTGATCCGTGATCGGCGCGGGCCGATCGCCGCTTCCACCGATGAAACCCATTACCTTCGGCACCTCTCTTACCAGGTGCCAGGTGTCCTCGTCCATTTCCATCTGAACTAAGACGTAACCCGGGAAAAACTTGCGGTCCGTCTTGCGTTTCTGTCCATCCCGCAGCTCCACGACCTCCTCCGTCGGCACCAAGACGTCGCCGAACTTGTGTTGCAAGCCACTGCGTTGGATGCGCTCGTGCAACGAGCGCTTCACTTGGTTCTCGGCCCCCGAATAGGCGTGCACGACATACCAACGCAGCGTCATGCCATCAGCCTCTCAGCCCGGTAAGCCACTGCACCAACCACGCAAGCAGGGCATCGAGCAGCCAAAGGATAGCCGCCATCGCGATGACCATGGCGAGGACGATTAGGGTCATGCGGGTCGTTTCCTGGCGCGTCGGCCATACGACCTTGCGCACCTCGATCTGAGCCTCCTTGAAGAATCCCCAGACATCGCGCCCCTGCGCGGTCTGCAGCGCGAGCGCCCCCGCGACACCTCCCACGGCTAAGAGCCCCACGACCCGCAACAGTAACGACTGGTCGCTGTAGAAATAAAACGCTGCCATGGCGCCGGTGACCAGCAACAGAGCCAGAGCGAGTTTAAAGACGTCGCCCTTAGTCTCTTGGATTTCTGCCTTTGGATTTAACATATTAGGTGCGGCGCCGACCCGTCGTAGTTTCCACCCTGCACGCGATTGCAGGCCAGGAGGGACTCGAACCCCCAACCTGCGGTTTTGGAGACCGCCGCTCTGCCAATTGAGCTACTGGCCTATACCCTTAAAAAAGGTTAGGGCGTGCTAGGTTCCTATATAAAGTCCGCTATTTTTTCGACGTCTTAAACTTTGCCCAAATGATGGCGTAGCTACTCGATGACCTTAGCGACGACGCCGGCCCCGACGGTGCGGCCCCCTTCGCGGATCGCAAACCTCACCCCCTCTTCCATCGCAATCGGCGCAATCAACTTCACCACCATCTTCACATTGTCCCCCGGCATCACCATCTCCACCCCCGGGGCTAACTCCACCGCCCCCGTCACATCGGTGGTCC
>JBOIDL010000224.1:0-6002 GCA_050740435.1 Gammaproteobacteria bacterium | reverse complement strand
GCATAATCGCGACCCCAAGCCCTTCGTCTGGACCGCCAAGGCCAATGACATTCTGCAGAAGGTCATTCGTGCCAATCGCCGTTTAAGTTCCAAGAACAACGAAGCACTACACTAGGACGACTGATATCGCTTACCTTGGGAGGTGAACCCCGCCTCGCGTAAAGCTTACACAACCGACCGGAAATTCTTGCTGCCAATCTTCATGAGCGACTTCACCGTTCGCAGAAGCGGCCATGCTATCCCACTAAACCGTAAGGTAAATTGCGTTATGGCCGTTTAGCGGCACGGTACTTGAAAATCGATTTCGATATCCGCGGCTGGTCGCGGGTTTGAGCACAAACGAAATAGACTATAGAGGATGAAAACATGAACTGGGATCAAGTTAAGGGTAGTTGGAAACAGCTCAAAGGCAAGGCGCAGCAGATGTGGGGCGATTTTACCGATGACGAGTTGGATGTCATAGAAGGGAAGCGCGAAGAGCTGGTCGGTCGGTTACAGGCCAAGTATGGCTATACCAAGGAAAAGGCGCAGGAAGAAGCCGATGGGTGGGTCAGGAGCCTATAGTAAATCCGGATGTTGCGCTCCGCGGCTGCTTGGCGTGGCCGCGGAGCAAACTACGCAGACTTACGATTGATGAGGTAGGAGAAAGCGATGTCATTAGGAACCATATTATTGATCGTGCTGATCGTGCTTTTGATCGGTGCCATACCGTCCTGGCCGTACAGCAGCGGATGGGGTTACGGTCCGAGCAGTATCCTAGGTACGGTGTTGCTCGTGGTGCTGATTTTGTTGCTCTTGGGCAGGCTCTAGGCGAGGTTGAACGGAGGAGCTATGGATAATCAACATGTGATTTCTACGATTAGCGACGTGATCGAAACCTACCCGGTGACATTCGCAACGTGATCGAGCGGCAGTATCAGGGCGTATTGGCCAACCAACAATATCGTGCGGAACTTGCGCGATCGCGCTCGCGCCTAAATTACATCGCGGTGTAGCTGCGAGGAGGAATGCAATGCAAGCCAAGCGGGCAGCGCCGGCCATCGCCGCCATGACGTTCTGTCTATTGGGAGCGACGGCTTGGGGCTTCTAAGACGACCCTTACTCAACGGGAATCTACCGCAACTCGGCTGCCTAGTCGTCCGTAGTGCTCGCCTACACCACCGCCAGGGAAAAAGAATCCCGCCCGTGATGCCAATGAGGGGAAGGGGGCACCCAGGGCGGGCAAATGGGAGGCAAATGGGGAACCAGTCAACATGCGCCGTAGCCGCGATCTTACTTCTTGTTCCGTGAGCCATGACCGGGTGGAAGGCATTCTTCATGCCCGGCTCGGCGTGTCCCGACATAAATGCGCCCAGTCAGAGAGTTAGGGTGTGCCAGGGAGAGGATACCGGTGTACCTTAGGGTCCGAATTCGGTAACACTTGCCGGCCGGGCTGTAAGGGGTGCAATATCGTACCAGGGTACAACGCGGTTAATAGGTGCTAACTGATTGATAACTGATACTCATCAGTAGCACCGCCGTGGCCTGGCATATGGATTGTACGACCTAAGCATCGATAGTTGCGGCCTCCTGGAACGGTGATTGACTCAAGCTTCATTGCATTCATGCTGAGCGCGCTGAAGTTTCCCACGCGAGCGCTTCAAGCCCGCTGGTGGAGCCATTGGCGGCATAAGACTGCGCCGTGCGTGCGTGCATGAGGGATCCTAAGCCTACCGTCATCGTCACCGGTAGCGAGGGCGCCATTGGCTCGGCGCTGTGTCATGTGCTCGAGGGGCGCTTTCGCGTGGTCGGGGTAGACCGTGATTACGAGGAATCCTCCCACGAAAGCGTCGCTGTCGATCTGACCTCCGATGAAAGCGTGCGGCGGGGATTCGCAGAGATCAAAAAGCAGCATGGCAATCGCATCGCTTCGGTGCTGCATCTGGCAGCGTATTTCGATCTCTCCGGGAAACCGAATCCCTTGTACGATGCCGTGAACGTGGACGGTACGCGCCGGTTGCTCAGCGCGTTGCAAGGCTTCGACATCGAGCAGTTAGTGTATGCCAGCACCATGCTGGTCCATGCGCCTACCCGTCCGGGACTGCCGATCGCCGAGGATGCTCCGCTGGAAGCCACTTGGCCTTACCCGCAATCGAAACTGAAAACAGAGGAGGCGATCCGCGAGCACCACGGTCAGATCCCCTACGTGCTGCTGCGCATCGCCGGGATGTACAATGACCGCTGCGGCTCTGCCTTTCTAGCCCATCAGATCCGGCGCATTTATGAGCGCCATCTGGCTGCGCACCTGTATGCGGCGGACCCCGCGATCGGGCAGTCTTTCATCCACATCAAAGATGTGATCGATGCCTTTCTGCGTCTGGTCGAGCGCCGCGAATCGCTCCCGGCCAAGCTACCCTTGTTGATCGGTGAGCCGCAGGGGATGAGCTACGAGGCGTTGCAAAACCGGCTGGCGTTTCTGATCCACGGCGAGACCGAATGGGAGACCCGGCAGGTGCCGGAGTTGGCGGCCAAGGCCGGCGCTTGGCTCCAGCACAAGGCGGCGATGCTCGTGCCGGACGCTATCGATCAGGGCCAAGAGCCATTCATCAAGCCGTACATGGTCGAGATGGCGGACGACCATTTTGAGATCGACATCTCCCGGGCGCGCACGCTCTTAGGCTGGGAGCCCAAGCATTCGTTGCACGAGACACTGCCCAAGATGGTCGAGGCACTGCGCGCCGATCCGCTAGCGTGGTATTACGAACACGACCTCACCCCGCCCGTTTGGCTTAAGGAGGCAGAACGACAGCAAATCCCCGGCGATCGACTGCTGCGTAGCTTTGAGGCGTCTATGCGCGAGGCGCACGCCAATAGCCGCTGGGCGCATTTCGCGAATATGGGTCTCGGCGCTTGGCTCTTAACAAGCCCTCCCATGCTTGGCTACCGGGATGGGGCGATGGTGTGGAACGACATCGCAAGCGGGGCGGCGGTGATGATCCTCGCATTGCTGTCCCTGTCGGGCCGCGTGAGCTGGGCACGTTTTGCGACTGCCGCGGTCGGGACCTGGCTCCTGTTCGCGCCGCTGGTGTTCTGGACGCCGAGTGCGGCGGCCTATCTCAACGAGACGCTGGTCGGCACCTTGGTGATCGGCTTCGCCCTCCTGCTGCCGCCCCTACCCGGCGTGAGCCCCGTCGCACTAGCAAGCGGGCCGGATATTCCGCCGGGTTGGGACTACAATCCTTCCGGCTGGCTGCAGCGCCTGCCGATCATCGCGCTCGCCTTTGTGGGCCTGTTCGTGTCCCGCTACCTCGCCGCTTACCAGTTGGGTCATATCGACTCCGCGTGGGATCCGCTCTTCGGTGACGGCACCGAGCGGATCATCACCTCCGAGGTTTCCAAAGCCTGGCCGGTTCCCGACGCAGGACTCGGGGCGGTGACGTACATTCTGGAGATCCTCACAGGCTTCCTCGGCGACCAGCGGCGCTGGCGCACCGCGCCCTGGGTGGTGATCCTTTTCGGCCTCATGATCGTACCCTTGGGCGCGGTCAGTATTTTCTTCATCATCATTCAGCCGATCGTCATCGGCACCTGGTGCACGCTCTGCCTGGTTGCCGCGGTGGCGATGCTGCTGCAGATCCCGTATTCGTTTGACGAGCTGCTCGCCTCCTGCCAGTTCCTACTCGAGCGCCGGCGCCAGGGTCAATCGCTCCTGCGGGCATTCTTGTTCGGCGACACTATCGAGGGCGGAGCCGAAGGTCCGAAAGACGAGTTTGCGGCGCCGGCACGCACCGTGATCAGGGAAAGCTTGGCCGGAGGTGTCAACCTGCCGTGGAACCTGGCCGCTTCGCTGGCGGTCGGGATGTGGCTCATGTGTACCCGGCTCAGCTTCGGCACTATAGGCGCGCAAGCAGACAGCGATCATCTGTTGGGCGCGCTGATTATTACCGTATCGATGTCCGCGCTGGCTGAAATGGCGCGGCCGCTGCGCTTCATCAACATATTGTTCGGGATCGCGCTGATGGGCGCGCCGTTGCTCTTCGATGGCGGTACACCGCTAGCGGACTGGTCCGGGGTACTCGCGGGGGTTTTCTTGATCGTCTTGTCCGTCCCGCGCGGCACGGTGCGGTACCAATACGGAAGCTGGAACGGGGCCATCGTTTAGGGACTCGTGCTCGAAGCAGGCACCGGCTCACAAGCCTGAGCAGCCGCAGGAAAGAAAGCCCAACAACGGACCGTGGTCAGGTCGTGGTACACGGTGACCAACCGAGTCTCAAGCCCCTTACTCCGCACGCCGGTCTTGATCTATCAGGGTGAGCTAAGAACTCATTGCGGCGAGATTGCTGGAAGCCCTAGGGGAGCGCCATGCCGGTATGGTCCCAGGTCTCCTCGCCGAGTGGATGTGGGTGCGCGCCGGCGAGCAGGCTCAGCACCAAGTGCGGCACGGCGAAGATCGCCGTTCGCCCCTCTGGGCGCACTGTCTTTAGCCGGTTGCGGCGGCATTCAGTCGACGCTCGAGCCGGCGGGACGCGGCGCCGAGCGCATCGCCGAGATCTTCTGGTGGATGACCGGAGGCGCCGTCGTTATCTGGATCGCCGTCATCGCTCTCGCCATCTATGCTGTCCGTGCTCGCCCCGGTTCCCATGCCGGACGCCGTGGGAACTATTGGATCCTGGGCGGGGGCGCCATTGTTCCCACCATCGTGCTGACCGTGCTGCTGATCTATGGGCTAGCGCCGATACCGGCGCTGTTGGCGCCGGCGCCGGAAGGCAGCCTCAAGATCGCCGTCTCCGGTGAACAGTGGTGGTGGCGCGTACGCTACCAAACTTCGGACACCGATGCGGTCGTGTTGGCGAACGAAATCCATCTGCCGGTCGGCGAGCCGGTGGAATTTCGACTGGAAAGCCCCGATGTCATCCATTCCTTCTGGATCCCTGCGCTCGGTGGCAAGGTCGACATGATTCCGGGTCGCGTGACCCGCCTTGCGTTGACACCGACAAAGACTGGCGTCTTTCGCGGCGCCTGTGCCGAATATTGCGGGACTTCTCACGCCTTGATGAGCTTCTATGTCAGGGTGGAAGAAAAAGCAGCCTTCGACCGCTGGCTCATACGGCAACGCGCAACGGCGCTGCCGCCAAGCACCCCTCTCGCCAAGCGCGGCCAGGCATCGTTCCTCGCTAATGGTTGTAGCGCATGCCATGCGATCCGCGGCACGCCGGCCGAGGGTGTGGTAGGTCCAGATCTGACGCACGTGGGAAGCCGACTCAGCATCGGCGCCGGCATCCTGCCGAATAAGCCGAAAGCGTTCCTGCATTGGATCGCCCGCACCGATCAAGCAAAGCCCGGTGTTCTCATGCCGGCCTTCGGAATGCTGCCGAAAGCCGACCTCGAAGCGCTGGCGATCTATCTGGACGGACTCCGGTGAGCATCGACCCAGGGCCGCTCACAGCGGCCCCACCCGAAGAAGTCCAACGCGCTCAGGCGGAACGACTGCTCGAAGCCTGGAAGAAACCTACCGGCTGGCGCTACTGGTCGGCGGTCAATAACTCGGAGGTCGGTCTTTGGTACACCGCGATGACCTTTTTGTTTCTGCTATTCGGCGGCGTGCTGGCGCTCCTGATACGCATCCAGCTCGCCGTGCCCAATAACGACTTCCTCTCCGCAGAGATGTACAACCAGGCCTTTACGGTGCATGGCTCGGTGATGATGTTCCTCTTCGCTATCCCGGTCTTCGAGGCCATCGCGGTCACCTTCCTCCCACAGATGTTGGGCGCGCGCGATCTGCCGTTTCCGCGTCTGTCGGCCTTCGGTTTCTGGTGCTTTCTGCTGGGCGGGATATTTTTATGCGGCTCGATCTTCTTCGATGCCGCGCCGCGCGGCGGTTGGTTCATGTATCCGCCGCTGGCCTCGACTTATCAGCCCGGCATCGGCACGGACATCTGGCTCTTGGGCTTCTCGTTCATCGAGATCGCCGCGATCGCCGCCGCCGTCGAAATGATCATCGGGGCGCTCAAGACCCGTCCCCC
>JBOIDL010000223.1:0-6056 GCA_050740435.1 Gammaproteobacteria bacterium | reverse complement strand
GCAGCGTGCTGCATGCCGAGATCGCGCTGCCGCAAGTCGATCAGCCGCTTCACGTGATCTGCATACATTTCGGGCTCAGCGCCGCGGAACGCCAGCGCCAGCTTTCGGTGCTCACGAGACGCATCCGCTCCCACGTCCCTCGTCATGCGCCGTTGATTATCGCCGGGGACTTCAATGATTGGGCCCGGCAGGCGGAATACCAAATGCGGACTCATCTTGGGCTCATGGATGTGTTCGTGACCCTGAACAACCGGCCGGCGAAAACCTTTCCTGTCTGGTATCCGGTATTGGCCGTCGACCGCATTTTTTATCGCGGCGCGACCCCGATCACTTGCCGCTGCTTGAAAGACATGCCCTGGCGACGGCTGTCCGACCACGCGGCCCTGTACGCGGCGTTTTCCCTGGCGCTGGAACCGGCGGGTATGGATCGCCGCATCGAGTTATGAAATCTCGCGGTGATGCACTGGCCCGGCGGCTCGTGGGCGTGATGCTCGGAGCCACGACACTCATCGCGGTCGTCGCGATCATCGTGCTACCGGGTCCGGCATTCATCGTCATCCCCGCCGGCATCGCGATCCTTGTTATCGAATACATCTGGGCCCGTTGGTGGTTACGCGCGCGCGGGGGTTGAAGACTGATCGACACGCTGCGGTGCGTATTTACGCTGCCGCGACCGTGATATTTTGAGCGAAGTCTTTTGGGGCTACCGAAATGGCACTTCAGGAGAACATCAACGGTGTGCTCACTTGGCCGAACTTGCTGAGCTGCTTTCGGTTCATCGCGGCGCCCGTGCTCGGCCTGCTCGCTTGGCATGGGATGTGGCAGGCCTATTTAGCGGTCCTCGTACTATCGTTCCTGAGCGATGCACTCGACGGTTTCATCGCGCGGTTATTGAAGCAGGAATCCGCACTCGGGACCCGGTTGGACACCGCTGGCGACGTGGTGATGTACGTCACGATCCCGGTGACGGCGTGGTGGTTATGGCCTGACGTCATGCGCCAAGAAGCGCCCTTCATTATGGCGGTCATCGCGAGCTCCGCCCTGTCTGCCGTCATCGGTATGTTGAAATTCAGGGTCTTTCCCACCTATCACACCTGGGGCGCTAAGTTGGCGGCCGCGGTGGCTGCTAGCACCGCCTTCCTCATGTTCGCCGGCGGTCCGACCTGGCCGTTTCGGCTGGCCACGCTGATCTGTTTGCTCGCGGCGATCGAGCAAATCGCCATCACAATCGTGCTGCACGAGAGCCGCTCTAACGTGCGGTCGCTCTGGCATGTGTTAACGGACGAATCCAAAAATAGTCAGCGCGCGCTATAATTTATTGTGAAGGCGACCGATCGGCGTGTCGCCAGGAGAACGGGTTTACCCGACGGCGTGGGTAAGCCACTAAGGGGGATCACCAATGCAGTACAAAATCGGAAATCGCACGGCTTTTCTATTAGTTACGGTGGTGCTTTCGTGGTTAGGGGCTTGCAATGCGCCGTTGCAAGAGAATGCCGCTGGGCCGCGTGAACTCCACGGCGCCCTCGACATGGGTCAGCAAAAAACCCTCCTCGAGAGCTTACTTCCGGAGCGCGACGTAACCCAGCCCCCGCCTGGCGTCGATCCGGGGATCTGGCAACAGCTTGTGATCCCGGAGGACAACGATATGACCCCCGAACGGGTGGCGCTCGGGAAGAAGCTTTACTTCGAAACCCGGCTGTCCAAGGACGGCACCCTGGCCTGCGCCACCTGCCATGACGTCAGTCGAGGCTTTACCGACCAGCGCCCGGTGTCCGAGGGTATCAACGGCGCCCTGGGTAAGCGCAACGCCCCCACCACCATGAATGCCTTTTTGCTGCAAACCATGTTTCTTGACGGCCGCGCCCCGAGCCTCGAGGAACAGGCGAAACTGCCCATCGTCAACCCGATCGAGATGGGCCACGCCAACGAGGGGGCGGCGCTGGCGGCGATCGCTGATGATCCCGACTACCAGCGCATGTTCTCCTTCGCCTACGGACGGGCCCCAAACTACGACGATTTGGGGCGGGCCATCGCCGCCTTTGAGCGTACCTTCGTGTTTCTCGATGCCCCCTTCGATCGCTACCTCGCGGGCAGCCCAGAGGCCATCTCGGAGGAGGCCAAGCGCGGCTGGAATTTATTCAATGGTAAGGGCCGCTGCATGAGCTGTCACCAGATGAACCCTTCCATTCCCATCGGCAGCGACAATCGATTTCACAATATCGGGGTGGCGGCACGCAAGCAAAATTTCGAAGAGCTAGCGCGCCGGGCTCTCGATGCCCTGGCGCAGGAAGGGGGCATGAAAGCGGTGGATCGCCTGGCGATCGAGACCGATCTGTCGGAGCTTGGCCGGTTCATGGTCACGAAGGATCGTGCCGACATCGGAGCGTTCAAGACCATGCAATTGCGCAATATCGCACTGACGGGACCCTACATGCATGACGGGTCCATGGAGACGCTGTGGGACGTGATGGATCACTATAACAAAGGCGGCGAGCCCAATCCGTTTCTGGACGGAGGCATCGAACCGCTGGCCTTGAGCGAAGATGAAATCGATGCCGTCGTGGAGTTCATGTTCACTCTGAGCGATGCGCGCTTTGCGGGCCAAAATCAGCGCGCCTTTACAGAACAGCAAAAGCTGGCCGCGGCGAAGCGCCCCTTCCGCGACACGGCGATGGCCGAGCGTCGCATACTGCCGTTTGAAGAGCGGGTCATGGGCGGGACCAGGTAAATTTGGAGGCACAAAGATGAAACGAACAATCGTTAAGAGCGTTGAGACGAGATACTACGAAGAACGCGAGGCATTGTTTCGTGGCTTGAAAAACCTCGACCGCCGGAGCTTTCTCAAGCTCTCCGCCGCCGCTGCCGCAGCCGCGCTCGCGCGTGGCGTCGAATTCAACTTCCACAGTTTCCAGCCGGTGCAGGTGGCCCATGCCGCGACCCGAGACGGAGGTCCGGTGGAATTCACCTTCGCCTATATCTCCGACTCGCACCTCTATAAACGCCAGCTCAATGAGCGCTTCGTTCGGCAGCTGCTGCGCGCCGTCGACGACATCAACCGCATGGTCCCGCAGCCGGATTTCGTGCTCTATGGGGGTGATCTCGCGCAACTGGGTCAGCCCCTGGAGCTCGATCTCGGCGCGCAGATCCTGAAGAGCCTCAAGGCGCCGGTCAAGATGATGGTGGGCGAGCACGACTGGTTTCTGGACCTGGGCGAGAAATGGCGCACGCTGTTTGGCGAACCCACCTATTCGTTTGATCACAAGGGCGTCCACTTCGTCGTGCTCCACAGCGTGATGGAGGATGACTTCTGGAGCGAGCGTGGCATGACGGGAATGGAGCGGATGCAGACGGTCGCAGGGCTCGACAACGGCATCCAGAGCCGCTTCAAGGTCGGAACGGAGCAGCAGGCCTGGCTCAAGAACAACCTCGCTGCCTATTCCGATGACACGCCGCTCATCGTGTTCTCGCACTCCCCGCTATACAAATATTATCGTCCATGGAACTTCTGGACCGAGGACGCCGAGGACGTACAGGCACTATTGCAGCGCTTCAAGCAGGTAGTGGTCGTGCACGGGCACACCCACCAGATCCTCACCCATAGGATCGGTAACATCCATTTCCATGGGATGCTGTCAACCGCTTGGCCGTGGCCCTATGCGCCCGAGGGGCTGCCGGCCCTGACGGTGCAGATGAACCGCGCCGATCCCTTCAATCCCAACGACGCGCTCGGGGATGGATCGGTCGGCGTCAAAGCGGGTGGCCTCGTCGACAAACTTTACAATCTTTGGAACCGTAACCCAATCCAGGTCGCTAGCGCTTATCTGACAAGCGGGGGAACAAGCGCCGTGCCGCTTACGCCTAATCTTCGAAGTTATTGAGACTCAGAGCTTGTGAAAAAATCTACTGCGCTCGGAACCTCGCGTCCCGGCGGTGCTCGGAATCCTCATGTATTTCAACATACACTCCGGTTGCTCGTCCCATCCTTGGGACTCGCCCCGTCGGGGCTGGGGCTCCGTTTCGCTCCGGGCGAAACGGTCCCGCTCCGGCGGAAAGCCAGGGCCAGGGAGTGGCCCTGTTTGGCGCGCCGAGGATGCAACGCGACTTCCCTTCGCTCGCGACGATTCTTTCACAACCTCTCACCCAATCGTTTCAAGAGGATAAGAAAATGCGCACGTTCAAACTTCTCGTGGGCACCACCTTCACGCTCGTGTCGCTGATATCGTTCCCCGGGCGGACGGCGGAGCCAGGCGGCGACAATGGCTACCCGGCTGCCACCCAGCAAGACACGGGGACCGATCACGCGGCCATGGCGCAATGGAAACGCCGCGGCGAAGCACGTGACTGGATGGCCGAAGAGTTGGCCAAGCACAAGGTGGTGATTCCGGCCGACAACAAGGGTCTTATCGGCAAGGGCCAGGGATCGACCTACGGTAGCGTTACCCCCGAGGATGTGAATGTCTGGCAACAAGAGACGTACAAATTGGCCGTGGAAGGCTCGCGCATCTTTCACAGCGGCGATCGGCTGAAGAGCGCTATCGCCGTCTCCTGCGATATGTGCCATCCGGATGGATCGAATACCCACCCCGAGACTTACCCGAAATTTCAGGCCCAGCTCGGGCGGGTCGCACTGTTGCGAGACGCGATCAACTGGTGCATTGAAAATCCGGTGCGGGGAAAAAAGCTTGGCCCCGATTCCTCTGAGATGCGCGCCCTGGAGACCTATATCTATGCCCAGCGCAAGGGCGCGCCTCTGGAGTACGGAAAGCGCTAGGAACTGCCATGCCATTCTTCACCTTGCTCCCCGGTGACTCACGGCAGAAGCGGCTTTGACCGCGATAGCAATGCCGACTATCCGCGTGTGATCCGAGATGGATGAACCGCTCTTCGCTTCCATGCAGCGGCACATGATCTCCGACATTGAGGCGCACACCGGCATGTGTGTCGATTTCATCGGAAAATCGACGCTCGACCCGCGCGTGATGCAGATCATGGCCGAGATCCCGCGGCATGAATTTGTGCCGGTAGAATTCCAGGGCTACGCCTACGCCGACACGCCCTTGCCCATCGGTTATAACAAAACCATTTCCCAGCCGTTTATCGTTGCGTTGATGACCGATCTGTTGGGTTTGAACGCTACCGACACGGTGCTCGAGATCGGCACCGGCCTAGGCTACCAGGCAGCCGTCCTCGCGAAGCTTGCAGCCAAGGTCTACACCGTGGACATTATCGAAGAGTTATCTCAGCAAGCTCAGCGCCGATTCGGAAAGTTGGGCTACCGCAACATCGAAACGCGCATCAGTGATGGCTATTTCGGCTGGCCCGAGATCGCGCCGTTCGACAAAATCATCGTCACCGCGGCGCCCGATCTGATCCCCCCGCCCCTGCTACACCAGCTCAAGCCCGGTGGTAGGATGGTGATCCCCGCCGGGCTCGCCGATGCGCAAAAACTCATCGTCGTGGTAAGAGATCCCGCGGGTAGCTTGTCCACCAAGGAAATGCTGCCGGTGCGCTTCTCCGAGCTCGAAAGCGACGCATCCGCGACTCATTGTTGACCCGCGCGAAACATTCACCGGCCCCGCCGCAGAGCGCCCGCAGCCCGGCGTTGACCTAAGGAAACTCTGAATAAGCTACTGCGCAGCCCATCTGCTTTGTCGCGTGCTCGCTCGCCGCTCGCCTATCTACATGATATGTCTCGCGTCTCGCTGCGCGGCTTCGCGCAGCTGGGCGTGCTCATAACACTTATTCAGAGTTTCCCTAAGCTTTTTCCGATTAAGATGAGGCGCATCACGCGCTCACCCGCGTTCTCCAAGTGCTGCCTCGAGAGACGCAAGGCCTCCGCGAGATCCATGTCGCGCGCGGCCCCCGCTTCGAGGGCATCGATGCCGTGGGAATAGACCTCCCGAGCATCGTCCGCAAGCCCCCCGCCGATGGCCACCACGGGCACCCTGAATTGCTTGGCGGCCTTCGCGACCCCTGCCGGCGTCTTGCCGAACGCGGTCTGAAAATCGACCCGCCCCTCGCCGGTAATGACCAGATCCGCCTCTCTCAAGTAGCGC